>NZ_JAAAXQ010000008.1 GCF_009916105.1 Streptomyces sp. GC420
CCCCTGGTCGGCGTGCGTCCCGCCCGGCCCCGTCGCCGGCGGACGCCCTCGCGGGCATTGCCGTGCCGGCGGCCGAGGCGCCGCCGCCGATGCCCGCAGCGAACCGCGCCGGACCGCCAGGGCGCGGCAGCGACAGTGGCAGTGGCGGCTTCCTCCACTCCGCCTCCGGCGCGTCCGGAGGCCCGGCGTGCCCGCCGCCGCGCGACAGCGGTGGCCGGGGTGCGCGATGCCGGGACCCCGTCGCCTCGACTCGACCGCCCCCGGGCGGAGGATCAGGCCTCGTCCCGCCCGGAGGGCGACGGGTCGATGAGCGCGAGGCCGAGTTCAGGCCGGAAGGTCTTGTGCAGTGTGGACGGGCTGCTCCGCACCACGAACTCGACGGTCGGCCAGACCCGGCCCACCAGCAGGTGCCCGCCGCGGGTCGTCCCGTCCGGAAGTCCCAGCACCGCGTGCAGGTGGGGGACTGGGCCTTCGTCGCCAACGGCGACGTCTCCGACGAGTGACAGCACCTCGCACTGGCCGTCCACGGGGATGCGCCGGTAGTCCCCGGCCTGCCGGTCGAACCACCCCACGACCGCCTCGTCGAAGCCTCCGACGGCGGTGACCTGGGCGGCACGCAGGTCCCGCGCCCGGGAGAAGGCGGTCAGTGCCGCCACCGTCTCTTCTCCCGGTTCGAGGACCAGCACGTAGGTGGCCGCCGGCGAGCTTTCGATCTGCTGCCACTTCATGGGACGCCGGGTACCCGGTTCCCCGGGCCGGATATCCTGCTTTCGCGCAGTGGGTCCCTATTCGGTCGGCTCGTTAGCCCGGCGGGACGCACGGGCGCCGGCCAGGAGCACGTGCCGCCTCTTGGCCTTCCCCCGAGGCGCCTGGGTCCGGCCCCGACCGCCGGGACTCCGCCCCGCCGCGCCCTCCCCGGACGACGGGCGCGTTCGCGGGACCCGTCGGCAGGCGGGGAGGGCGCCCGCTCCCGCGGTTCCGGAGCGTGCCCGCGATCCCGGCGTTCTCCCGAGGTCGGTGTTCTCGCGAGGTTCCGGCGTGCTCTCCCGCGGGCCGGGAGCCATTCCGCGCGAACCGTTGACAGCGCGCCCATCCTCCAAGAGCATTGCTGCGCCGGTCTGTTGGGAGCGCTCCCACTTGGCGCCGCGCCCCTCCGCGCGCCAGTCCTCCACCTCCGCGCGGCCCCCACCTCCCTCGAGGAGTCACACGTGATCAGACGCCTGACGACCTTGCTCGTCGCGGCTGCCCTCGCCGCGACCGCACCGACGGTGACGCCCGCCGACCGAGCCTCGGCCGACGAGGTCGAACAGATCAGGAACGGCGGCTTCGACACCGGCACGGATCCCTGGTGGACCACCGCCAACCTCTCCGCCGGGCTGTCCGGAGGGCGGCTCTGCGCGGACGTGCCGGGCGGCACCGCGAACCCCTGGGACGCCGCCATCGGCCAGAACGACATCAACCTGGTGAAGGGCGAGTCGTACAGGCTCGGTTTCTCCGCGTCGGGCACACCCGAGGGCCATGTACTGCGGGCCGTCGTCGGACTCTCGCAGCCGCCGTACGACACCTATCTCGACGTGAGCCCGCAGATGAGCGTCTCCGGCAACACGTATACCTTCACGTTCACTTCGCCGGTCGACACCGCGCAGGGACAGGTTGGCTTCCAGCTCGGCGCGAGCGCGGATCCGTGGCGCTTCTGCGTCGACGACGTCTCACTGCTCGGCGGAGTGCCGCCGGAGGTGTACGAGCCCGACACCGGCCCCCGGGTACGGGTCAACCAGGTCGCCTATCTGCCCCGGGGGCCGAAGCGTGCCACCCTCGTCACCGAGGCCACCGATCCGGTGCCCTGGCGGCTGAAGAACGCCGAGGGCGCGACGGTCGCCCGCGGGCAGTCGGTGCCGCGCGGGATCGACGCCTCCTCGGGCCAGAACGTCCAGACGATCGACTTCGGCTCGTACCGCACCCGCGGCGCCGGCTTCACCCTGGTGGCCGACGGGGAGACCAGCAGGCCGTTCGACATCGGCACGAGCGCCTACGAGCGGTTGCGGACCGACGCGCTCGGGTACTACTACACCCAGCGCAGCGGCATCGAGATCCTGGGCTCCCTGCGCCCCGGATACGCGCGTCCGGCCGGCCACCTGAACACGGCGCCGAACACCGGCGACGACGACGTCCCCTGTCAGCGGGGGCTGTGCGACTACTCGCTCGACGTCACCGGCGGCTGGTACGACGCGGGCGACCACGGCAAGTACGTCATCAACGGCGGCATCACCACCTGGGAGTTGCTGAGCGAGTACGAGCGCTCGCGCCGGGCGGAGTCCGCTCAGCCGGAGAAACTCGGCGACGGCACGCTGGCCCTTCCCGAGAGCGCCAACAAGGTGCCGGACATCCTCGACGAGGCGCGCTGGGAACTGGAGTTCATGCTGAAGATGCAGGTGCCGGCGGGCGAGCCGCTGGCCGGCATGGTGCACAACAAGATCCACGACGAGAAGTGGACCGGCCTGCCGCTGCTGCCGCACCTCGACCCGGAGAAGCGCGAACTCCACGCGCCGACGACCCAGGCCACCCTCAATCTGGCCGCCACCGCGGCGCAGGCGGCCCGGATCTACCGGCGCCACGACAGCGCCTTCGCCGCCAGGGCACTTGCGGCCGCCAGGGCAGCCTGGGCGGCGGCGGTGGCCAACCCGGAGAAGTACCCGTCCGACTCCGACGGCACCGGCGGCGGTGCCTACTACGACGGCGACGCGACCGACGAGTTCTACTGGGCGGCCGCCGAACTGTTCATCACCACCGGCGAGAAGAAGTACGCCGACCACGTTCTCGCCTCCCCGCTGCACACCGCCGACATCTTCACCCCCGCGGGCTTCGACTGGGGCAGGACGGCGGTGCCCGGCCGGCTCGACCTGGCGACCGTCCCGAACGGCCTGCCGGACCGTGACCGGGTCCGCCGCTCCGTGATCGAGGGCGCCGGTACCTACCTGGCCACGCAGAGAGCACACCCGTACGGCCTCCCGTACGGCCCGGAGGGCAACAGGTACGACTGGGGCTCCAACAGCCAGGTGCTCAACAACGCCGTGGTGATGGCCCACGCGTACGACCTCACCGGCCGGACCGTCTACCGGGACGCGGTCGTGGAGACCCTCGACTACATACTCGGCCGCAACGCGCTGAACCAGTCGTACGTGACCGGTTACGGCGAGGTGAGCTCGCAGAACCAGCACAGCCGGTGGTACGCCCGCCAACTGGACCCGAGCCTGCCGAACCCGCCCCGGGGGACGCTGGCCGGCGGACCGAACTCGAGCATCCAGGACCCCTTCGCCCAGGGGAAGCTCCAGGGCTGTGTGGGCCAGTTCTGCTACATCGACGACATCCAGTCCTGGTCGACCAATGAGACCGCCGTCAACTGGAACGCGGCGCTGGCGTGGGTGGCGTCCTTCGTCGCCGACCTGTCCAGGGACTGAACAGCCGGTCCCCGGTGTCCGCACGCTCCGCCCGTGGTGCTCCCCGCGGTCCCGCCGCGGACCGCCGTGAACACCACGGGCGGGAGAACGCTCAGTCCTGGGAGGAACCGTCCACGGGTTCCAGGACGAAGACGGGGATCTCACGGCCCGTCTTCTTCTGGTACTCGGCGTAGTCGGGGTAGGCCCCGACCGCGCGGCTCCACCACAGGACCTTCTCGTCCCCGGTGACCTCCCGGGCCGTCACGTCCCACCGCCGCGGCCCGTCCTGGACCTCCGCCCGCGGGTGGGCGACCAGGTTGTGGTACCAGAGAGGGTGTTTGGGCGCGCCGCCGAGCGATGCGACCGCGGCATAGACGCCCTCGTGCTCGACCCGCATGAGTGGGTTCTTGCGGAGCTTTCCGGACTTCGCGCCCCGGGTGGTGAGCACGATGACCGGCATTCCCCGCATCGTCGTTCCCTCTGTCCCGCCCGAGCTTTCGTACAGGGCGACCTGATCACGTACCCACTGCTCGGGGCTCGGCTCGTATTCGCCTTCAAGCGGCATGCTGTGCGTCCTGTCCTGTCGGTTCTGCACCGTCGGAGTCCGGGCCGTCAAGATCCCGGGACCCGGACATGATTCCCTTACCCGCGATCTTCCGTGACGACGTCCCTCGTCCGGAGGAATACCGGCCAGATCCGGTCCTCGCGGTCCGGCCCGGCTCTCCGGTGCGCCCGGCGAGGGCCGGAGGCATCTCCCGGAAGCCGGGGGCAACGGACGGCGGTCGGATGCGAACTGCCGGCCGCGGCCGCACCGCTCCCGTTCAGGACCGCCCGGGCCACACCGCCGACGCATCGTCGCGGTCCTGGTCGGGGAGCCGCACCGGCCGGACGGGCAGTCTCCTCGTGGTGGCCGGCGTGCTGACCGTCCAAGGAGCGGCGTGGCCCGAGTAGCACATCGTGGTGAGGACGAAGACCTCGTCCGCGTACACCTCGACGTACTCGCCGACGGTGAGAATGCGCAGGGTGCGGGCGGGATCCGGCAGTTCGGTCCCGCACAGCCGGGAACCGCCCGGGCCCGCGGCCCACAGCTTCCGGCCGTGGCAGCCCACGGTGAGTGAGGGCCGGCCGCCCCCGGGGAGGTCGGTGCGCAGCACCACTTCGAGCGGTTCGTCCCCGTCCCGTTCCACGTCGACGTCGGCCAGGGCGTGCAGGGCGGGTCGTACCGTCTCCGCGCCCAGCCAGCCGTCCAGGCCGTCCCACCACTGCAGTCGCGGCGCCGAGCCGCCGCTCGTGACCAGGGTCTTGGGCTGGGCGAGCATGCCCCGGCAGCGGGCGCCGGCATCGGTCAGCCCGACGCGGCGGGGAGTGGTGTGCAGGACGACGCGGGCTCCGTCGGGAGCGGTGGTGACGCGGGGCGCGTAGGCACCCGAGGGGCCGAGCGGTCCGTGCCGTTCCCACGGGCCGTCGAGGCGGGGAGCGCTCCAGGCCTCGAAGCTGTTCGTGGCACCGACGCAGCCGATCAGCAGCCAGCCCTCCTCCAGCCGTTCCAGGACCGGGCATTCCAACTCGTCGATGTCACCCGGGGAGATGAGGGGCGGCCGCACCTCCCAGTGCTCCAGGTCCTCGGAGACGGCCAGGGCGACGCAACCGCTGCGTTCGACGGGCAGCGAGGCGTCACTCGCGCAGATCACCATGACCCAGCCGGTGTCGTCGTCATTGCGCACGACGAAGGGGTCACGCCAGGCCATGTGTTCGCCGGTGCGGTACCACCGCCCGTCGGCCTCGACGACCGGTCCGGTGCCGTGGCGCCGCCAGCCGGTCCCGTCCACGCGGTCGGAGTGGGCGAGGCCCACCGCCTGCAGGGGCAGGCCGCCGGGGGTGAGTCCGCTGACCCCGGTGTAGAACATCGCCATCCCGCCCTCGTGTCGGAAGGGATGCATGGTCCACACGGCTCGCTGATCGAAGCGGCCAGGAAGGCCCGTGCCGAAGGCGGTGCCCCGCGGTTCCCAGCGGACGAGATCGGTCGAGGTCGCCCTCCCGTACGAGGTCTCCATCGACAGGTGGTCGAAACGCTCCGTCCACGGGCCCTGAAGGTGCAGGACCGTGTACGTGCCGGCTTCATCGTCCAGTAGCGCGAAGTCGTTCACGCAGAGGCCTGGCGGGGCGTATCGCATGGGCAGCTCCTGCCGATCCACAGCGCCCAAACGTGTGCGCTGATCAAACTGATTCGAGGCTCCATCTAGGAACAGGCCTGAGTAAATATGAACGCAAACGCTTGCGCAACCATCGCGTCGGGTCTACGGTCTGGTCACCCGCAGCCCACACCGCTGTGGTCCGGGGGGAGGGAGGTCCTGCCGTGCCGGTCCGCATCGCCGATGCCGCCCGCGCGGGGCGTCGGCGTCAACCGCGAGACGTGCCGGCACGCTTCGCCGAACGCCGGTTCGGGTGAGCCGCCGGGCCGGCGGCACGCGTCGCGGTCCCGGACAGGGCTGCCCGCGGGCACCCGGCCCGGGCCGGCTGTCGGGCCTTCCCCAACGGACGGCGCGGTGGCCGCGGAGCCATGGGCCACGAAGGCGGGCACCTCCAGCGAGACGGCCGGCCGGTGCGGCCGCCGCGCGAAGCGCACCGGCTCCGGGTCCCGTGGCTCCGTCCCGGCGTCCCGCCATTCCCCGCGAGCGAGCAGCAGTCCGGCCCCTCGCAACAGCACTGATTCAGGAGGCAACAGCATGAACCGCAGGAGCAGGAGACGCCGTCACACGGTCGGCACAGGACTGGCGCTCGCGCTGCCCATGGCGGCGCTGGCCGCTTGCGGCGGGGGTGGCGGGACCACCGAGGCCGACTCGGGCAGCGGCAAGGGGACGATCAGTGTCTGGGCCCATCAGGGCCAGAAGAGCGAGGACGACGCGCTGCAGGGCGCGGTCAGGTCGTTCAACGCCTCGCAGGGCGAGGTGCGGGTCGAGCTGAAGCTCATCCCCGGCAACGACTACACCAAGACCATCACCACCACGGATGCCTCCGCGCTGCCGGACGTCATGGAGTTCGACGGCCCGACCATGGCGAACTTCGTCTACACCCGAAAGCTCGCCCCGCTCGACTCGTACGTCTCCCGAGGGACGATCGACAACGTCACCGACGCGATCAAGGCGCAGGGCACGGTGGGTGACAAGCTCTACGGCCTCGGCATGTACGACTCCGGCCTCGGGATCTACGGGAACAAGAAGCTGCTGGACAAGGCCGGAGTGACGTACCCGAAGGATCTGTCCGACGGCTGGAGCGCCAAGGAGTTCACGGCCGCGCTCGCCCGGCTGAAGGACAAGGACCCCGACGGCAAGACCCTCGACATCCAGGAGGGCAACGGCCTGGCCACCGAGTGGGGCACCTACGGGTTCTCGCCCATCGTGTGGTCGGCGGGCGGCACCCTGATGAAGGACGGCAAGGCCGCCGGGGCACTCGACTCGCCCGAGGCCGTCTCGGCGCTGAAGACCTTCCAGTCGTGGAAGTCCGACATCGACCCCAACACCGACGGCAACGCCTTCGCCAAGGGCCGGGTCGCCCTCAGCTGGGTCGGCCACTGGATGTACCCGGCATACAGCGAGGCCCTCGGGGACGACCTCGTCGTGCTGCCGCTGCCGGACTTCGGCAAGGGCCCCAAGACGGGGCAGGGCTCCTGGGGCTGGGGCATCGGAGCGGGATCGAAGAACGGCAAGGCGGCCGGAGCCTTCCTCGACTACCTGCTGGGCGACACGAACGTCGCTGCGATGACCGAGGCCAACGGCGCTCCGCCCGCGACCAGGAGCGCACTCGCCAAGAGCAGGCTGTACAAGGAGGGCGGTCCGCTCCAGCTCTTCGCCCAGCAGCTGGACCAGCCCTGCGGCGACACCCGCATCACCGAGTCCTGCGTCGCCGTCACCCGGCCCGTCACCGCCGGGTACCCCGTGGTGACCTCGGAATTCGGCAAGGCGCTGAGCGCGGTCTACGGCGGCGCCGACCCGAAGACGGCCCTCTCCAAGGCCGCGCGGGCCATCGACCGCGACTTCGCCGACAACGCAGGCTACCCGTACCAGTAAATCCCGCATCCCCGTACGGGCGGGCATCCGCGCACAGCGCCGGGACGCTGTCGAACGGCCGGACGCGGACCCGCCCCCCGGGGGGACATGACGGAACACTCCAGAACAGGACACAGTCCATGAGTTCCACACCCAGGAGAAACCGCGACCGGCTGCACGGGCTGCTGATGTCGGCCCCGGCACTCCTCGGGCTGATCGCCTTCGTCGGCGTGCCGTTCGTCTACGCCCTCGCGCTCTCCTTCTACAACGTCCGCCTCGGCTCCCCGCTGGAGCCGAGCTTCTTCGGCCTGGAGCACTACCGGCGGCTGTTCACCGACCCCGACCTGTCCGGCCCGTTCCTGCGGGCGCTGCTGAACAACCTGACCTTCGCGGTGGTGGTCGTACCGCTGCAGACCGGTCTGGCCCTCGCCCTCGCGCTCCTGCTGAACCGCAAGCTGAAGGCCATCGGACTCTTCCGCTCCTTCTTCTTCATGCCGGTCGTCTTCCCCATGGCGCTGGTGGCCGTCATCTGGCGGCTGATCCTCGCCCGCAGTGACCAGGGCATGCTCAACTCGGCCCTGGCGCACCTGACGTTCGGCAACTGGGGCGCCTTCGACTGGCTCGGGGACGCCGCCACCGCGATGGCCTCCGTCATCGTGCTGTCGGTCTGGCAGGGGGTCGGCTTCCAGATGGTCATCCTGCTCGCCGGCCTCCAGCAGATACCCGGCGAGCTCTACGAGGCCGCCCGGCTCGACCGCGCCACCCGCCGGCAGCAGTTCCGGCACGTCACCCTGCCGGGCATCCGGAGCACGCTGGTCTTCGTGGCGATGCTCACCTCGGTGCTCTCCTTCCGGGTGTTCGACCAGGTCTACGTACTGATCCGCGGCGGCGGGCTGAACGAGGACGCCACCCGCACGGTGATGTACCAGGCGGTCACCACGGCCTTCGACCAGAACAACGTGGGCCGCGCCGCCGCCGTCACCGTCGTCTTCTTCCTGATCGTCATATGCCTGACGCTCCTTCAGCGCCGTTTCGTCCGGCCCGAGAACGAGGACTGAGCATGACCCGCACGCCCCTGCGCCTGTTCGCCGACTACGCCGTTCTCGGCGTGCTGTCGTTCGTCTTCGCGCTTCCCGTGATCTACATGTTCCTGGGCAGCCTCAAACCGTCCGACGAGGTGCTCGACGGACTGTCCGGATTCCTGCCGACCCACCTGACCCTGGACAACTACTCCGCCGTCCTCGACAGCCTGAACTCCGACAGCACCGGCTACTTCTGGCGCTTCATGGGCGTCTCCCTGCTGCTCGCGGCCATCGTCGTCGGCTGCGGCCTGATCATCAACTCCATGGCCGCGTACGGACTCTCACGACTGCGGTGGCGAGGACGGGACGCACTCTTCACCCTCGTCCTGCTGCTGATGCTCGTGCCCTTCGAGTCCGTCGCGGTGCCGCTGTTCTACATGTTCAACGGGCAGCGGAACACCCTCTACATCCAGGCCCTGCCCTTCCTCGCCAACGCCTTCTCCGTCTACCAGTTCCACACCTTCTTCCGCGCCATACCGCCCAGCATCGAGGAGGCGGCCCGGCTCGACGGCGCGGGCCCGTGGCGCACGCTCTTCTCGATCATCATCCCCATGAGCAGACCGGCCTTCGCGTCGGTGGCCATCCTCACCTTCCTCGTCCAGTGGGGCTCCTTCCTCTGGCCGGTCCTCATGGTCTCCGACCCGGCGGTACGCCCGCTGCCGCTGGCGATCAGCGTCTTCCAGGGCCAGCAGCCCCCGGACTGGGGCCAGATCCTCGCCTTCGGCGTGCTGCTGGTGCTGCCGGTGCTGATCGTCTTCGCGTTCTTCCAGCGCTGGTTCGTCCAGGGCGTGGCCGGCTCCGCCGTCAAGGGCTGAGCGAAAAGAGCGAGAGAGGCAGGAACACCACCATGACCGGTCCCCGCGTCACCGTGCTCGGCGAATGCGTCGCCGACGCCTTCACCGACCCCGCGGTCCGCGCTCCCGTCACCACGAGCCGGGGCATCACCCTGCGTGTGCTGCCCGGAGGCGGACCGGCCAACACCGCGGTCGCCCTCGCCAGGCTGGGAACCCCCACGCGGTTCCTGGGCCGCATCTCCCACGACGTATTCGGCGAGCTCTTCCGCACCCACCTCACCGGCTCCGGTGTCGACCTCACCGGCAGCGTCAGCGCGCACGAGTCCAGCACCCTGGCCGTGGCCGACCTCGACCGCCACGGTCAGGCCGCGTACTCCTTCCACGCGGAAGGCACCGCCGACTGGCAGTGGACCTCCGGCGAACTGGCCGCCGTCCCGCTGCGCGGAACGGCGTGCCTGCACACCGGCTCACTGGCGCTCATACGGGAGCCCGGCGGCACACGCGTCGAGGAGTACCTCCGGACGGTGCGCGAGCACGCCACCGTGTCGGTCGACCCCAACGTCCGCCCCCGGCTGGTACCGCCCGCCGCCTATCGCACACGCCTGCCACGCTGGTGCGAACTCGCCGACATACTCCGCCTGAGCGAGGACGACCTGGAGCTGCTGCTCCCCGGTGCGACGCCGGAGGAGGCCTGCGACACCTGGCACTCCATGGGAGCCCGCCTCGTCGTCGTCACCCTGGGCGGGCGCGGCGCCCTGGCATCCCTGGACGGCGAGCGGGTCACGGTTCCCGCCCCGCCCACCGAGGTCGTGGACACGGTGGGAGCCGGCGACTCCTTCACCGCCGGTCTGCTGCACCGGCTCGCCGTGCTCGGCAGGCTTGGCGGCCGTCTGGGAGGGCTCACGCCCGGGGAGGTCGCCGAATCCTGCTCCTACGCCGCCCGGGTCGCTGCCCTGACCTGCGCCGTGCCCGGCGCGGATCCGCCCTGGGCCTGCGACGTGGCCGCGGGCCCCGACGCGATCGCCGGTCGCGGAGCGGCCGCTCGGCTACCGCGCTGAGGGAGCGCGCAGCGGCCCGGTGGTGTCACGGGCCACGAGACGTACGGGGAGCTCCACGAACTCCGGCGCTTCGGCGCCGGGGTTCTGCATCTGGTCCAGAAGGATGCGGGCGGCCGCGGTTCCCTGCTCGGCGACGGGCTGTGCCACCGTGGTCAGGCCCGCCACCTCGGCGAGCTCGTGGTCGTCGAAGCCGACGAGGCACATGTCCTCGGGGACCCGCAGCCCGTGGTGCCGCAGCGCTCGCAGAGCTCCCATGGCCATCTCGTCGGACTGCGCGAAGACGGCGGTCGGCGGGTGGACCGCAGTGAGCAGCTGGGTCATCGCACGCTCCCCGCCCGCGACGGTGTAGTCGCCGTCGGCCTCGAGTTCCGGATCGAAGGCGAGGCCCGCTTCCGCCAGCGTCTCCAGGTAGGCCCGGCGCCGCTCGATCGGGGTGGTCCAGTGCATGGGTGCCGTGGGCCCGGTGCCGATGAGGCCGATGCGCCGGTGCCCCAGGTTGATCAGGTGCCGGACCGCCAGCCGGGCTCCTGCCCGGTCGTCGATGCCCACGGTGGCGAAGCCGGGCCGGGGGCCGCCCACGACAGCGGCGAGCGGGACCTCCATCGACCTGAGGGCCGCCGCCTCGTCGTCGGTGAGGACCAGGAGCGACAGCAGGGCGTCCACCCGCTTACGGGCGGGCATGGCCGTGAAGAAGCGGTCCCTCGCCTCGTCGGAACCGACGTTGTAGAGCAGCAGGTCGTACCCCG
The DNA here is from genome assembly GCF_009916105.1 of Streptomyces sp. GC420. Taxonomy (GTDB): domain Bacteria; phylum Actinomycetota; class Actinomycetes; order Streptomycetales; family Streptomycetaceae; genus Streptomyces. The sequence continues at coordinate 11,164 of NZ_JAAAXQ010000008.1, forward strand.
AGGCGCTGAGCACCTTCTCGACCGAGTCGATGACCTGGCCGAAGAACCAGCGGCCCACGAAAGGAGTGAGCACGCCCACGGTAAAGGTCCGTCGGCTGGCCAGGCCCGAGGCGTTGCGCGACGCTGTGTAGCCGAGCGAGGCAGCCACTTCGGTGATCCTCGCCCGGACCTCGTCGGATACTCCGGAGCGCCCGCGCAGCGCGCGGGAGACCGTGGACGCCGACACGCCCGCCGCCTTTGCGACATCGGTGATACTCACCGTCACGCGAACCTCCTCAGTCCTTGTGTGATCAGACCCGTGGGTGACCCTGTGCGATCTCGTGCCTTCGGGGCGACGGTAGCGGCGGACCGGGCACGTACGCAAGCGCTTGCGTTGGTGTGGCCTGTAATTTTCCTCAGTCCGTCGCCCCAGAGCGCACCTTTGCGTAAACCCGTCGGGCTGCTGAGCGCCGTGCGGAGCGCAGAGTTTCCGCGGGGTGCTCGTCCGGAAGCCACAGACCCGTGGCGAGGTGCCGCCGGGCGAGCGGGTGGCCGAGGCCGAAGTCGCTTTCCGCCACCGGTGCGCGGAGTGGTCCCGGCGCCGCGCCCCGTGACGGGCCGGCCCGCCACGGGGCGGGCGGCGCGGCACCCGCCGGGATATGGTGTGAGCGGAGCCACCATGCCGAGCCACATCGCGGACCTGGATCCGGCCGCCGCGCGACGTCTGCTGGACCAGACTCTGGTCGACACCATGCAGCGCGTGGGAGCGCACGCGGGCGCCCTCTATCTCCTGGAGCCCGGTGGCGAGATCCTGAGTGCGGAGGTCGGCACGGGCATACCGCCGCGCTTCGCCCGGCCGCTGTTCCGGCTCCGCCTCTCCGCCCGGCACGCGGACCCGCTGATAGAGGCGGTGCGCGGGCGGAAGCTGGTCTGGGTGCCGTCGAGCGAGGAGTACGCGCGGCGTTACCCGCAGCCCGCCATGGCCTTCCCGCACCAGTACGCCATGGCGACCGCCGCGCTGGCCGCCGAGGGCACCACGTGGGGCGGCATGCTGCTGTTCTGGAGGCCCGGGAGACCGCCCGAGTTGAGTCCGGACGAGACCCGGACCATCGGTGAGGCCACCGAGAGGTGTGCCGCCGTCCTCTCGGCCGCCGACCGGGCCGGGCACCGCCTTGTGCCTCCCGCCGAACCGCGCGGCATCCCTCCCGTGCGGGCGCGGCCCGCGGGCGCGGACGAGGCGCTCGCGGCCCTGGACCACCTCGCCCGTCTCCCGGAGGCCGCCGTCTCGCTCGATCCCGACGGGCGGCTCACGTTCATGAACCCGGCGGCCGTGGCACTCCTCGGCCCCAAGGACCGGCTGCTCGGCACCCGTCCCTGGGAATCGCTGCCGTGGCTGAGCGATCCCGTGTGCGAGTGGCACCATCGCGAGGCCGTCGTCAGCCAGCGGCCGGTGTCCTTCACCGCCTCCCGCCGCCCCGGTGCGCACTTCGACTTCCGGCTCCATCCCGACCCCACGGGCGTCAGTGTGCGCATCACCCCCGCCGCCGGCGGACCCGGGCCGGGGCGATCCGCCCCGGACGCCGCCGCCTCACGTCCCGGAAGCGTCCGGCTGGGCGCGATCCACCACCTCATGCACCTGTCCGGTGCCCTCACCGAGGCCGCCGGCGTACAGGACGTCATCGAACTGGTGGCCGACCAGTTCATGCTCGCCTTCGACGCCCAGGCCTTCGCCCTCCTGGTGGCGGAAGCGGGCCGGATCCACATCGTCGGGCAGCAGGGATTCGCCCCCCGGGCCGTGGCCGACCTGGACCGGACACCGCTCACTTCCCCGACGACACCCGGAGTGCTCGGACTCACCGAGGGAAGGCCGTCCTTCTTCTCCAGCCGCCGGGAACTCGGCCTGAGGTATCCCGCCCGCGCTGAGGTCGACGACGGCATGGCGGCCTGGGCGTACCTGCCGCTGCTGGTGTCCGGACGCACCGTGGGCACCTGCGTCCTGGGCTACCGCCGGCCGCACACCTTCACCGCCGAGGAGCGTTCCACCCTCGTCGCCTTCAGCGGCCTGATCGCGCAGGCCCTGGACAGGGCCCGCCTCTACGACGCGGCGCGGCAACTCGCCCGGGGGCTCCAGGAGAGCCTCCTGCCCCACGCGCTGCCGGGCGTCCCCGGTCTGGAGACGGCCGTCCGCTACCTGCCCTCCGGCTTCGGCGTCGACGTCGGCGGCGACTTCTACGACATCGTGTGCACCGGGCCCGCCGAGGCCGTCGCCGTCATCGGCGACGTGGAGGGCCACAACGTGCACGCCGCCGCCCTCATGGGCCAGGTCCGCACCGCCATCCACGCCTACGCCGTCGCGGGAAAGACCCCGGGACGCATCCTCGTCCGCACCAACCAGTTGCTCACCGACCTGGACGCGGACCTGCTCACCAGCTGCCTGTGCGCGCAGATCGACATCGACCGACACCGCGTGCGCCTGGCCTCCGCGGGCCACTGCCCTCCGCTCCTGCGGAGCGCCGGCCACCGCTGCGGCATCCTCGATGTGCCACCGGGGCCCCTGCTCGGGGTCAAGCCCGCGGCCGCCTTCCCCGTCACGGAGGTCGAGCTGCCTCCCGGCGCCGTCCTCGCCCTCTACACCGACGGACTGGCCGAGTCCCCGGCCAACCGCGACGACAGCGAACTCACCGGGCTCAAGGCCGCGTTCGCCGAGGCCGGTCATTCCCTCGAGAGCATCGCCGACGCACTGGTCGAGCAGGCCGAGTCCTGCGGCGAGCGGACCGACGACACCGCCCTGCTGCTCCTGCGGATCTCCGGTCGTTCCCCAGGGCCCGCGGCGCCCGCCGGGGGACCGGGCGCCGCGGGCGAAGGGTGACGCCGCAGGCGGCCGGTGACCGCCGGCCCCGGTGTCACGGCCCACCCGGCGGGGAGCAGGCCGCGCGGGCACGCACGGACGCCGCTGGGGCGCCGCACGCCGCGGCAGCGCCACACGACGCGGTGACGGCACACGGCGTGGGCCGTCGTGGCGCCCGGGCCCGTGGCGCGCCGTCCCCCCGTCAGGAGACGCGCTGCCCCTTGCCGAGAGCGAGGATGCCGTTCTCGGAGAGGGTGTAGATCTCCTTGTCGTAGTCCAGGTTGACGCCGATGGTCGCCTCGGCCGGCACGTCCACGTTCTTGTCGAGAATCGCGTTCCTGACGACGGCTCCGCGTCCGATCCTGACGTTGTCGTGGAGCACGGAACCCTGGACGACCGCGCCCCGCTCCACCACCACCCCCGGCGAGAGCACCGAGCGCGAGACCTGTCCGCGGATCAGGCAGCCGGGGCTGATGATCGACTCGCTCGCGAAGCCGCCGACGTTGAAGCGTGCGGGGGACAGCTGGCTGCCGCTGCTGGTGTAGATGGGCCAGTCGCGGTTGTAGAGGTTGAAGGCTGGCTTCTCGGAGATCAGGTCCATGTGGGCGTCGTAGTACGCGTCGAGCGTTCCGACGTCGCGCCAGTAGCCGCGGTCGCGCGGGGTCTGGCCGGGTACGTCGTTCTCCCCGAAGTCGTACAGCTGTGCCTCGCCCTGCGCGGTCAGCATGGGGAGGATGGAGCCGCCCATGTCGTGCGCGGACTCCTCGTTCTCGGTGTCCTCGAGCACCGCCTCCACCAGGGCCCGGGTCGTGAAGATGTAGTTGCCCATCGAGGCGAAGACGTGGTCCGGGTCGTCGGGGAGGCCGGGTGGCTCGGCGGGCTTCTCCAGGAAGCCGGCCACCTTCCTGCCGTCGGCCCCGGGGGTGATGATCCCCAGGGCGGAGGACTCCTCGCGGGGCACCCTGATCCCGGCAACCGTGACACCGGCGCCGCTGTCGATGTGCTGGGCGAGCATCTGCCGCGGATCCATGCGGTAGACGTGGTCGGCGCCGAACACCACGACGTGGTCGGGGCGTTCGTCGTGCACGAGGTTGAGGGACTGCATGATCGCGTCCGCGCTGCCCTGGTACCAGCGGGGGCCGAGGCGCTGCTGGGCGGGTACGGGCGTGACGTAGTTGCCCAGCAGGCTGGACATGCGCCAGGTCGTGGTGACGTGGCGGTCCAGGGAGTGCGACTTGTACTGCGTGAGCACGCAGATCCGCAGGATGTCGCCGTTGACCAGGTTGGACAGTACGAAGTCCACCAGCCGGTACGTGCCGCCGAACACGACCGCCGGCTTGGCGCGGTCGGCCGTCAGCGGCATCAGCCGCTTGCCCACTCCGCCCGCCAGTACGATCCCCAGCACAGAAGGTCCACCGCGCATGGCCGCCCCTTTCCTTGTTTCCGCTGCTCCCGGTGCTCCGGAGCGCCGCTCGCCCGGTCCTCGCACCCCCCTCTCCCCGCGCCGCCCGCCGGGGCCGCCGCGCTGCCGTTCACCCGCGCCCGTAAGGTCCCGGCCGGGCGGCACCGTCCACCAGCACAAGCCGTTCACCAGCACAAGCCTGCGAGCCCTCCGGCGGACGGCCCGTTCCGGAACACGGCCCACAGCCCGATTCTCCGCCGCACGGTCCCCTTCGGCATGTGCTGCGCCGCGCGCCCGGCCGCGGACGGCAGGAGCGGCACCGGGGTAGCGGCCGGACACCCCCGACAGGTCGCCGCACGGCGGCGCGCCGGGTCAGCGGGACTCGTGGGGGAGGGTGAGGGTCTTGACCCGCCGCAGGCAAGGACAGCAGGGCGGCTGCCGTGATCAGCAGACCGGCCGTGATGAGGACCCGTGCCGAGAGGTGGCGCATCACCCGGCCCATCACGACCCCGAGGACCATGGACACGATGTTGACCAGCACCATGCGCACACCGGCGTGCAGGGTGTCCAGCCGCTGCACGAGACCGAGGTAGAGGCTCAGGACGAAGAAGAAGCCGATCAGCCCCGGGAAGCCGGCCATGGCCACCAGCGTGGACGCCGTGAACGCCGCGCTGCGGAACAGGGACAGCTCCAGCATCGGGCTGTCGCTGCGCCTCTCCACCTCCACGAAGGCGGCGGCGCTCACGGCGGCCAGCGCCAGGGAGGCCGGCGCCCGGGGAGCGGTGAAGCCCTCGGCGCCGCCCTCGATCACCCGGTACACCAGTGCCGTGATCGCCACCGCCGCGGTGAGCTGCCCCGGCCAGTCGAGTCTGCGCGTGCCGGGAGCCCGGGAGTCGGCCAGCAGCCGCGCGGCGAAGACCAGGGTCACCAGAGACACCGGCACCGGAAGCAGGAAGATCCACCGCCAGCCCACGTGGTCGACGATCACCCCGGCGATGAGCGGACCGAGCGCCATGGCCGCCATCATGCAGTGCGGCTGTCGAGCCCGGCTTCCCCGATCCCCGGTCGGAGGGCCGGGCACGACGCGGCGGAGGCATGACCGGGTGCATCCGCAACGAATTCGGATTCTCGAAGTCAAAGCGAGCGGGACAACGCTTCCGGTGGCAGAGCAAGCCGACGCAAGTTGATTTGAGAACGGCACCGGCGAAGGTCTGGCCGCCATCAGGGAGGGGCGGTTCTCCGCCACCGTCGCCAACTCACCGCAGGTGATCGGCGAACCCGCGGGCAAGAATGCCGTCGCCCTGCTGGGCGGCACGAAGGGGATCAGGAAGATCGCCGACATTCCGCTCCCCCTGACCACCGGGGACAACCTGGGGGACGCCCCCGAGTACTGCTCGGACTGGAGACCCTCCACGGCTGGACGGCGACGATCGCGGACCTGTTCCCGCCCGTGACGACAAGGCCGCCGACGAGACCCGACCGGTGGACCGGCGCCGTCACGGGCCCATGCCCGGGGCCGGCCCGGGATCGACGATTACGGTGTGGCCGGTCCGCGGACCGGCCACACCTTCCGCGTCCCGGAACCGGCGGACGGCGGCAGGGCACCGGGCACTGCGAGGTCGATGCGGCGTCGAGATCGGCGGAAACCGGCCGGACCGAAAATCGCTCTGGATACCCCCCGGACGCGATGATCGAATCAACGACGGCGTATGTCGGTTCGAGGAGTTCCCGTGGAGGGTGTTGCGTGACGCCGCTGTCGTACCTGGACCTGTACCGGGAATTCGCCGCCGACATCGAGGCGGAAATCGCCACCGCACTCGCCGGCATCGCACCCTCCACGCACACCATCGGCGGCGCGGTCACCGAACTCCTCGGACACCGCGAGCTGAGGCATCCCCTGTCGGTACTGCCGATGCTGGTGCACGCGGCGGAGACGGGCGCACCGCAGCCGGCCGTCCCGCTGGCCGCGGTGCACGTACTGTGGTGGAAATTCGCCTGCTACCTCGACGACCTGGCCGACGGGCCCGGCGCGGTCGACACGGCCGGCCTCCGGCACGACGAGGCGCTCCTCGCCGCCGTCGTCGCCGGAAACACGCTGCCGACCCGGATCATTCACTCGCGGCGCCTCCCCGAACCAGTGCGCGCCTCCCTGGCCGGCGAACTGGTGCGGGGCTGGTTCACCGGCGCCGAAGGGCAGTTGCGCGACCTGCGGGCCCACGTCGGCGAAGCCGCCCGCGAGACGGTGACCGACGTCTACAGGGGCAAGTCCGGGGCGCCTTTCGGGATGATCACCGCCATGGGTGCACTCCTGGCCCGCGCGAAGGCGGAACGGGTCGAGCAGTGGCGTGAGTTCGGCTGCCTGTTCGGCATTCTCTGGCAGCTGTTCAACGACCAGGAGGACATTCTCTCCGGCCGGAACGAGGACCTGGCGAACGGCACGGTCACCTACCTCCTCGCCTGCGCCGTCGAACAGGCACCGCCCCCGCGCCGGGAACGCATCAGGAGCCTGTCCACAGCCTCGAAGGACAGCGAAGACGCCCGCGAGGAACTCATGGACCTGCTCACCGAACCGGCCCTTCTCGAAGAGTATCGGCAGGACATCGACGCGTTCCGTGACGAGGCACATCGCGTCCTGGACGAACTGGGAGGCCAGGAGCGCTACTTGACAGCGCTGCGCAACATGGTCGACCAGTCCGGCCGGATGCTCCTCCGTCCCGGCGCGCAGCGCAGGGCTTCGGCGTAATCGCGTGACGTCCGGTTCATGCTGATCCGATCTCAGGGCCCTCCCCCGCGAACCGGGCGTGTCACTGCGGTGTCAGGGCTGAGGATCCGAGACGCAGAAGTGGTTGCCGTCCGGGTCGGCGAGTACGGTCCAGCCCAACCCCTGGAAGTCGTTGTCGCTGATGCGCCTGGCGCCGAGCCCGATGAGGCGATCGACGGCCTCAGCGCGATTCGCCGCGCCGAAGTCCAGGTGAATCCTGTTCTTGCCCGGTGTCGGGTTCTCGGAGTGCTGTACCGCGAGGTTGAGGCCCCTGAGGCGGTCGGTGCGCACGACCTGGATGCCGATTTCGGGGAAGCCTTCCACTGAACCGTTCAGTACAAGCGCCCACCAGTCGGCCAGAGCCGGCGCGTCGGCCGAATCAACGGTGATGGTGCCCAGTACCAGCGCGACATCAGACACATGTCCAAGTGTACTGTCTTCTGCCGTCAAGGACTCGCTGGGAAATCGGACCACCGACGGATCGGGGTCCGGGGCGGCGTCGGGTTTCGGCTCGGCGTCGGCGTAGGCCGGCTGACCGCTCTGCCGCCGTACCTGCGCAGCGATGCGGGCCGGCCGTGGCCGGGCTCAGCGCCTTTCACCGGCTACGCCGAGGCCCCGGCCCCCAGCGGGCTTCCGCGCCCGGGGCGGAGGTTCTCAGCCGTACCGGCTGAAGAGCGCCTGGAGGTATTCCTCCAGGCGCCGCGCGAGAAAGGCCGGCGTCAGGTCGTGCCTTCCGAGTTCCCGCCAGGGCACGGCCACCTTCTCCGCGTCCGGCGCGAAGGCCAGGGCGTCCAGCACACGCCAGTACAGGTGGTCTGCCGGGTCTTCGCCGAGCGTTCCTCCGGCCGCGACGTAGTGATCCGCCAGACGCATACCGGCGTGCACTCCGTGCAGCAGGGCAAGCGCGGTGGAGCAGTGGGCGACGTCCAGGTCGGCCGGCCCCCAGGACGTCTCCACCCAGTCCACGACACCCGTGATCGCCAGGCCGGCTCCGGTTCCCGTGAAGAGGACGTTCCCCGGATGGAAGTCGCGGTGCAGGAAGCAGGGCCGGTGGGCCGGTGGCGGACGGCGGATCACATCCACCGCGCGCTGCCACAGCCCGGGTCGGCGCGTGCGCTCGGGCAGACACGCCGACTCCGGACTCGTCCAGGCCTCGTAGGTGCGCGGCCGCGTCCGCTCCGGAACGCGCAACCGGTGAATCGCCGCCATCTGCCGGGCGAGGAGTTCGCTCCTGCGCTCGATGTCCTCCTCGTCCAGCCTGATGCGTCCCGGCAGCCATGACATCAGCAGCGAAGGGTGGTCGCATTGCTCGGCCGCTGCGTCGAAGCGGTGAAGACGCGGGGCCGGCACGTTCGTGTCCGTGAGCAGACGGAGCATGTCCGCTTCCCGCGTGAGCAGCCCCGGCGCGTGCCTGAGGTAGAACGGTTTGACGAAGGACCGGAGCACCAGTGAGTACGGCACGTCCTTGCCCTCGATGTCGAGGCGGCGCATATGTGACGTCCAGCCACCCCGCAGCGCCGCGACAACCCGGATCCGGTCTCCGGGAGGGAGGCTCCGCTCCACCCACAGCCGGGTGCTGGACCAGTCCCGGTCAACGGCGGCGGCGCCGGCTGTCGTGCTCTGGCACTTTTCCACGCGAGCCAGCCTAATGGACCACCGCTGACGGACCATCGGGACCGGACGTGCGGGTGGCACCGGCACCACGGACCGCGCAGGGCGAGGCCCTCGGCCGCGTGGCCCGCCCAGGCCCTCAACTCGTTGCAGAAGGCGGGTGCGGTCGTGGTGCGAGACTCTGGGGCGCCAGCCGGCTGTGTCGTCGGCAACGCAGTCCTGCTCACAGTTCGCTCTCCAGGACCTGTGGATCCATGCGGACGGGAGAATCCGGGATCTCTGCGTTTGCGCGAACCGTCACCGGGAGGCCGAGGTCGGCGAACCATTGCCCAAGCAAGGCAACCGCCGCATCGTCCCAGCAGTCCGCCAGCAACGCCTCTGCAAGAGTACGGCCCCTTTCGGTGAAGAACGTGGCTTCGGTGTCGATGTAGACAACAGGCGGCGGCCAGACTTCACCCGGATACAGCCAGTACCCGTAAACCAGATCATTTTTCGTCTCCGCTGCGGGCAGAAAGTAGCTCAGCAATGCAGCGAGGTGTGGAACCTCCGCGTTCGCTTCATCGTCGAGGACGGCACGTGCGAGACCATCTCCTCGAGCGCTTTCAGGGCCGAGGATTTTGATGCCAAGGCAGTGTAGAGGGTCAGAGAAGTCCTGCATGTACTCCAGGAACTTCTCGGCATTTTCGCCGTCGGCTTCTGTCGGTCGTGCCGCTTCCAGGGCGGCGCGCTCGTGGCCGCCCTTGAGCCGGGCGTTCTGAATGGCCGTCAGCTGGAGGAATTCCTGTGGGATCTCTCGATCTCCCAGCCATTTCGCGGCCCATGCCTGCAATTCTTCCATTTCGGTCACGCTGCACACTCCTGTGCTATCGGAGGGACGAGGTATTTTGCGCTGGTGAGTGAGGCGGTCATCAGCCGAGTCGGCGTCCATCGCACCCGCACGGAGTTCGGCGGGAGCCGCAGGGTATTCGACGCGGCCGTCAACATCTCTCCACCGATGCCGAAGTCCCCTGTCGCGAGTCCATCCGAGCCCCCTTGGATTGCCAGACCGGCACCCTCGCGCCGGTGACGGTGATCATCGCACCCGCCAGTGACAAGGACCGTGGGTACCGGTCGAGTGCTGCTGTGCTCCGAGGGTGACCGCGCCGTGGGCGCATGACTGCCGGCGTCCACGGCCCGCAGCGGAGGACGTGGTCCCCGGTGCGGAGGTCGCACCCGTTCCCGGGGGCACGAGATCCGGCGCCGGCCGGGGCAGGCTCCTATGGTAGGGAGCACACGACTGCGGCGGACGCTGAGGCAGGCGGAGCATGACGGATGCGGTGATCGACTACGCGGAGGTGTTCCAGGCGCTGCCCGGCATGGTGGCGCTGCTGACCCCCGAGCTCGTGTACGCGGACGCGAACGAGGAGTTCCTGCGCGTGTCGGGCCGCACCCGGGAGCAGGTGGTCGGCAGGTACCTGTTCGACGTGTTCCCCGACAACCCGAACGATTCTTCCGCCAGCGGTATGCGGAACCTGGAGGCCTCGCTCAAGCGAGTGCTGCAGAACGGCGAGCGCGATGCCATGGCGCTGCAGAGGTACGACGTGGAGTCCATGGAACGGCCCGGCCAGTGGGAGGAGCGGTACTGGAGCCCGGTCAATGCCCCGGTGTTCGGCCCCGACGGGCAGGTGGCCCTGCTGGTGCACCGGGTGGAGGAGGTCACCGAGCTGATCCGCGCCCGTGGCCGCCCCCTGGGCGACCGGTCCCGGGTGCTGGAGGCCGAGCTCTACACCCGTGCCCGCGAACTGCAAGAGGTCAATGAGCGGCTGCGCGAGGCGCACGCCCGCGAACGCGAGGTGGCTCTGGCCCTGCAGAAGGCGATGCTCCCGGCCCTCCGGCACACCGGGCACCACCCGGCCGCGGTGCGCTACCAGCCCGCCGTCGGTGCCCTCAACGTGTGCGGCGACTGGTACGACATGGTCGACCTGCCCGGCGGTGACCGCATCGGCGTCGCCGTCGGTGACGTCGTCGGCCACGGCCTGGCTGCCGCCGGCGTCATGGGACAGCTGCGCAGCGCACTCAGTGCCGCCTCCCGGGTTGCCGAGGGCCCGGCCCAGGCCCTGGATGTACTCGGTATGTACGCCCGCTCCGTCGACGGCGCCGAGAACGCCACCGCCGTAGAGACGTGCATCGACTGGGACAACCACACCATCGCCTACAGCAGCGCAGGCCATCCGCCGCCCGCACTGCTGCATCCCGACGGTGCGGTGGAGTTCCTGGACCGGGCCACCGACCCGCCGCTCGGGGCCCGCCCGGAGCACGTTTCCATGCCCCAGGCCGAAGTCTCCTTCACGGAGGGTGCCACCCTGGTCCTGTACACCGACGGGCTGGTCGAACGCCGCCGCGAGGACATCGACGTCGGCCTCGCCCGCCTCGCGCGCGCCCTCGGCCACTGCGGCGAGGCCGATCCCGAAGCCCTCGCCGACGCCCTCCTGCTGGAGATGCTTCCGGTCGGCGGTGCCACCGACGACACCGCCCTGATCGTCGTCCGTCTCTGAGGCCGTGCCGTGGAACCGGGCGCTGCCGGCGCGCGGGAGGAGCCTCCGAGGAGACGGGCGAATGCCTCTGTTCATGCCTTGAGTCCTATATCGGACGGGTGGTCGGTCGCTCCGAGCCGCTCGACACCGCACAGGGGCCGACCGCACTGTCCGTCCGCCGCAGGACTGCGGGAAGGGAGCGCAGCGGCACCCCTCCGGACCCCGGCTCGCACGGTGGCGGTGGAGTGCCCTCGCCCGGGGCGCAGAGTCTCATCGGCGCGGTAACCGACGACCCCGCCGACCGGGCGTCCGCAAGGGCACACGGAGGAGCGATGGCCTTTCTGCACGCGGTGGCCGACTGGGCCGAGGAGCGATTGCGGGGCACGCCCGCCCCCGTCCGCCCCGGGACCGCTCCCGGACCGCCGACGGCCGACGCGTCGGCCCGGCTCTCCGCCCACGCGGGACAGACCCGCACGCTGCGGCACATGAGCGACGTCCTCGTCCTCGTCGACGGCGACTGGCGTGTCACGTTCGCCGACCTCCGGGCCGAGCGGCTGCTCGGCAGCCCGGGCGAGCGGCTGCCGGGCCGGTGCCTGTGGGAGGTGCCGGCCGTCCAGCGGCTCCCGGACCTGCAAGAACGGTGCCGCGCAGCGGCCGCGCGGGGCCGCGCCAGTGGTTTCGACGTCACCGTCCCGGACTCCGGCGTCAGCCACTACGTGCGCCTGGTCCCCGTGCCCGACGGATTCGTCCTGTACGCATTCGAGGCCACCGAAGCGCGCCGCCTCCACGACGAGGAGGTGGCCGCCATCCGGACCTCGGCCGAGCGCGGCGGACCACCTCGTCGACGAGCTGCTGCCCGGGGGTGAGCCCGCCAGGGACGACGCCGCGCTGCTGGTGGCCAGGGTGCACGCCCTGCCCGCGGAGAACATGGCGGCCTGGCAGCTGCCCGACGGCCCCCGGGCGGCCGGCGAGGCACGCAGGCACGTACGCGAGCAGCTGGCACGGTGGAACCTCGACGATCTCTCCATGAGCACCGAACTGCTGGCCAGCGAACTGGTCGGCAACGTCGTGCGCCATGCGAAGGGGCCGACGGGACTGCGCCTGCTGCGTACCCACACCCTCGTGTGCGAGGTCTCCGACGCGAGCCTGACGATGCCCCGTGTCCGGCGGGCCACGGAAACCGGCGAGGGGGGCCGCGGGCTCCAACTGGTCGGCGCGCTCTCCGAGCGCTGGGGCAGTCGTTACACGAGGTCGGGGAAGGCCATCTGGACCGAGCAGACCCTGCCGTCCTCCGACGGCTCCGCGCCCCCGCGGCCACCGGCCGCTCCCGACACCGGCCGGCCCGCCTGAGCGACCGGACCCCCGGGCGACGCCGGGCGATCCCGTACGGCGGACGCGCCGGTGCCCCGGACACCTGCCGTCAGGCCCGGCTGTATGTTGTCCGCCATGACGCGCTTCCAGGGCCGGGTGGCCATTGTCACGGGTGCCGGTGCCCCGGACGGCATCGGCGCCGCCGTGGCCGCGGCACTCGTCGCCGAGGGCGCCCGGGTCGTGCTCGGCGCGACCTCCGAGCGGGTGCATCAGCGGGCGGCCGAACTGGGTGATGCCGCCGTCGGCGTGGTCGCCGACCTGACAGTCGACGGGGCCGCGGACACCCTGGCACACGCGGCACTGGAACGCTGGGGCCGGATCGACGTACTGGTCAACAATGCCGGCATGACGTCCGTGGCCTCGGGCTGGGACGCCGACGACGACGTGGCCAACCTGTCCCTCGCCGACTGGGACGCGGCCCTGGCCCGCAACCTGACCACCGCCTTCCTGATGTGCCGGGCCGTCGTGCCGACGATGAGAGAGGCCGGATACGGCCGCATCGTCTCGGTCGGTTCCACCACCGGCACGGTCAACGCCATGCCGGGGCAGGCCACCTACACCGCCGCGAAGGCGGGACTGCTGGGACTGTCCCGGGCACTCGCTCTCGAGACCGTCGGGGACGGTGTCACGGTGAACGTCGTGGCTCCTGGTTATGTGGCGACCGGCTCCCAGCTGGAGTTCGAGGCGGCCGCCGCCGCGGCGGGCCCGATCGGCCGCAGCGGCACCCCGGACGAGATCGCTTCCTGCGTGCTGTTCCTGGCGCACGAGTCGGCCTCGTTCGTCACCGGTGCCGTGCTCGTGGCCGACGGCGGACACGGTCTCCCGGAGACCTGGCCGCGTCCGTGACCCCGGCCTGCGGCTGACCGCCGGAACCGGTCAGTCGTCGGGGATGCCCGGCCCGCTGAGCGCGGGAACGGTGTCCTCGGCGCGCATGAGGGAGCGGGCGCCGTTGCGGAACTGCTCGAGCCTGTCGATGACCGTCCGGCCCACGGGGGTGTGTCCCCAGATGCTGATGCCCCGGTGGGTGGTGGGCTGCCAGGTCGTCTCGTCGACGACGGGGTTCCAGCCGACTTCGCTGGCGAGGGTGGCGGCACGGTGACGGTTCATCCAGGCCAGCAGGACGCCGTCGGTGTCGACCACGGCCCCGACGGAGGGCCGTGAGCCGGCCGGTACGACGGTCAGCGAGGGAACGCCCAGGTGGTCCCACGAGGGCTGGGACGTCGCGGTGCGCGCGTGCTCCGCGTCCCGTTCCACGACGAGCACGCGCAGGCCCGGCCCGCCCAGTCGATTCGCCGCGGTGACCCCGGTGGGCCCGTAACCGATCACCGCCACGTCGAAGGCACTGTTCTCACTCACCAGGCCGTCTTAGGACTGGGTGAGGTGCTTGCCGCAGAGGAATGACGGGATGTCGGTTCTCGTTGTCAGGCAGGGGTGAGTGCGACCGAAACGCGTAGTGGGGCAAGCCGGGGCTGGTCGAGGACGGGCCCAGGAAACGGCCAAGGCGCTACTGCGCGGGCGGCTTGCTTGGCGGCTTCCAGCCGTGGGCGAGGATGTCGAAGATTGCCTCGACGGCGGCCCGGCGGTCCTGCCGACCGCGAGCGAGCACCGGGATCTCGAGTACGAATCGGGCAAGAGCCACACATGCGGGGTTGTCGTGGTCCACGCCGAACTCGTCGGCGACGACTGCGCTGAGGCTGTCGGTGTACCGGGTCCACATGCGTTCGGCGTAGGCACGCAGCACCGGCGTGGAGTTCACCAGGTTGGTGAACTCGGCGGCCTGAGGATGTGCCTCGATCGATGGCCAGGTGTCCAGGACGTGCTGTCGAAGGGCATCGAGGATGCTCTGATCGGAGGGTCGCTGCCGCACCGCGGCGATCAATTGTGACTCTCGGTCTTCGTCCTGGTCGAACACCAGCGCTTCCTTGCCGCTGAAGTGCTTGAACACCGTAGCGGTCGACACGTCGGCGGCGTCGGCGATGTCACGGATGCTCACCTGAGCGTAGCCGCGCTCCAGGAAGAGTCGCAGTGCGGCGTCGGCGATCGCCTGCCGGGTGGCCGCCTTCTTGCGGTCGCGGCGGCTGGCAGAGGGCACGGTCATGGCTACAGCGTACTCGATGGTCGAATCAGTCGCTAAGTAGAGTCGTTGCACTTTTCTACTCGCTCTGATTTTATAAGTACTGCGAGCACTCGTGAGCGGCACATCCTCGTCAGCCTGGCCATCGTCCGCCCCGCGCCGACCTGTTCACCTGAGAGGCCCTCTGCGTGGCACATCCGGTGCCGAGGTCGACAACGCCCGGCCTGCTCGCCCCTCTTCGCCGACTGAATGGGACAACCATGAACTCCCCAGAACCCGCCCGGGCACGCATCAGCATCATCGGCGCCGGCCCCGGCGGACTGACCTGCGCCCGCATCCTTCAGCAGCGCGGCATAGCGGTCACCGTCTACGACCGCGACCGGGGCCCCGCCGCGCGCAACCAGGGCGGCACCCTCGACCTGCACGCCGACAACGGCCAGATCGCCCTGCGTGAAGCCGGTCTGCTCGACGAGTTCTTCAAGCTCGCCCGCCCCGAAGGGCAGGAAATGCGCCAGATGGACCCGACCGGCACGATCACGTCCCATGAAGTCCCGGCGGCCCACGAACTCTTCAAGCCGGAAATCGACCGTGGCCAGCTGCGTAACCTGTTGCTCGACTCCCTGCAACCGGGAACCGTGCACTGGGGCCGCGCCCTCGACACGATCAGTGGACCCGACGACGGGCCGCGGCGATTGCACTTCACCGACGGCACGACCGTCCAGACCGATCTGGTCATCGGCGCCGACGGCGCCTCCTCCCGGGTACGCCCGGCCGTGTCCCCAGCCGTCCCCGAGTACACCGGGGTGAGCTTCCTGGAAGCATGGTTCTCAGACGTCGAGAACCGGCACCCGAGCATGGCCGAGCTGGTCGGCCAGGGCAGCGCCCATGCAGCCGACGGCGAGCGCGGCCTGTTTGCCCAGCGCAGCAGCGGAAACCACATCCGCGTCTACATCATCCAACGAGTCCCGGCCGACTGGATCAGCACGAGCGGCCTGACAGTCGAGGACACCGACGGCATCCGCGCCCTGCTCCTGGGCGAGTACGCCCACTGGTCGCCCCGCATGCGCCGGATGATCACCGAAAACGACGGCCCCTACGTCGACCGCCCGATCTTCGCCCTCCCGGTCCCGCATACCTGGGAACACAACCCGACGGTGACCCTGCTCGGAGATGCCGCCCACCTCATGCCCCCGCTCGGCGTCGGCGTCAACCTCGCCATGCTCGACGCCAGCGAAATCGCCCTCGCTCTCGCGAACGCCGCCACCGTCGCCGACGCGATCCGCACCTACGAGAAGACCATGCTCCCCCGCTCCACCGAGACGGCCAAGTCCCTCGAAGGCGGCGCCGAACACCTGCTGTCCGCCGACGTACCCGACTTCGGCAGCAACACCGACGCCCAGCACTGAGGAGTGACTGAGGTCTTCAGCCGTCGCCAGCAGATGATGGCGCAGCCGAGGGTGACGAAGGCTTGGTGGATGTCGTCGCGGATCTCCCAGCGGATGCGCAGGCGCCGGAACCAGTGCAGCAGCGCGACGGCGCCTTCTACGACCCAGCGGTGGACTCCGAGGCCGGAGCCGTGTTCGGCGCCGCGTCGGGCGATGACCGGGGCGATCTCGAGCCGGCGGACCTTGTCGCGGTAGACGTCGTGGTCATAGCCGCGGTCGGCGTATACCCGGCGGGGCGGCGCAGGGGTCGGCCGCTCCTGCCGCGGATCGGCGGAACGACCTGCATCAGCGGGATCAGCTGGGTGATGTCGTTGCGGTTTCCACGGGTCAGGGTCACCCCCCCAGAGGGATGTCGTGCGCCTCGACAATCACGTGGTGTTTGCTGCCGGCCCTGCCCCGGTCCACCGGGGAGCGCCCGGTGGCTGGCCCGCCCTTCATCGCGCGCACGTGCGAAGAGCCGATGGCGGCCCTGGAGAGGTCCAGCATCCCGGCCGCCCGCAGCTCGCCGAGCAGCAGCTCGTGCCAAGCCGAGTTCCTGCGGCAGGTGCCGCCACGGGACGCCGGTGTACAGCACGAACAGGATCCCGCACAGTACCTGAAGGGCACCACCCCGCACCGCGGCGTCGAACCGGCAGGAGACAGCGGCCCGGGGCCACCCGGTGCGTACAGGTCGTCAGCAGGCCGTTCCGTCGGCCGGATTCACCCGGTCGTAGGCCCGCGCCGGGCCCGGGTGCAGCATGATGGTGGCCGCCATGACATGCACCAGCCACCCCCGCGCAGCGCACCGTGCCGTTCACTGCAACGACGCGGGGCCGGCCGCAGGGGTACGGGTCGCCACGGCGCGGGCGGGCGTGTTCACGGCGGTCTCCGCCGCGCTCGCCGTGACGGGGCAGCACCCGGTTTCCGGTCATCCGGCTCCCCGGCCGTCCCTGGGCGCGCCCACCCCGGTGGGATTCCTCCTCGCGATTCCCGCCGTGCGCACACCGCGCGTCCCGCGCTCCGTCGTCGCCCCCACTCTCAGGGAGATTGCTGTGTTCCGTACCACCCGGGCGCGTGCCGTGCGCCGTTTCGGCACCGTCACGGCCGCCGTCCTGGCCGTCGCCGTCGCCGCCGCAGGACCCGCGTCCGCCCACGTGGAGGTCGAGGCGGAGGACGCCCGCGCACTCGCCAAGGACGTCACGCTGCGTTTCACGGCGGAGTCGGAG
Source organism: Streptomyces sp. GC420 (assembly GCF_009916105.1). GTDB lineage: Bacteria > Actinomycetota > Actinomycetes > Streptomycetales > Streptomycetaceae > Streptomyces. The sequence goes on from NZ_JAAAXQ010000008.1 coordinate 28,373, forward strand.
TCCGCCTCGGCGGGCATCACGAAACTGGAGGTGATCCTGCCCGAGGGTCTCGTCCCTGGTGACATCACCTACGACGAGGGCCCCGAGGGCTGGAAGCTCGCCCCGACCAAGCGTGGCTACACCGTCTCCGGACCCGAGATCGCCGCGGGCGGCGACGCCGCGTACGCGGTGACCGTCCGGCAACTGCCGGACGCCGAGGAACTGCCCTTCAAGACCCTGCAGACCTACAGCGACGGCCGCGTCGACCGCTGGATCGAACTGGGGGAGTCCAGCGGCGGAGGGCACGGCAGTTCCGCCCCGGTGCTGCGGCTGAGGGCCGCCGAGCCCGGCGCGAAGCCCGAGAGCCCCGCCCCCACCGGAGAAGCCACCACGGCCGCGCCGGCCGGCACGGCCCCCGGTGAGGCGGGCGAACCCACACCCACACCCACGCCGCCGCCGTCGGACGCGGTCGTGAGCAAGGGCGAGGACGACGGCATGTCCCCGGCCATCCCCATCGGCATCGGGGCCGTCGTCATCGTCGTCCTCGGCGGCGCGGTGTGGTGGCTCAGGCGACGCCGGGGAGCCGGTTCCGCCTGACTTCCTGGACCTTCCCCCATGTACGGACGGTGCCGTCCGGGCCTTCCGTCCCCGGGCGGCGCCGTCACGGCAACCAGGCCCCCGGCCCGGTGCGCCCTCCGTCCGGTGCACGAGGCGGGGGCGGTCGTACCGGATGACGCGGAATACCGGGACCACCTGCGCGGACGGGCGCCGGCGGCTGGTAGGAAGGCCCCATGAACTGGCTGATCACACTGGCCGGCGCCGGTCTGGTGATGGTGATCCTGCGGGACCTCTTCCACACGTTGTGGCACCCCACCCGCCACGGTGGTCTGAGCAAATGGGTGATGACCGTGGTGTGGCGGCTGTCGGCGAGGTTCAGCCGCCGACGCGTGACCGGACTGGCCGGTCCGCTCGGCATGGTCTCCGTCGTCGCCCTGTGGACCTTCACCATGGCCGTCGGCTGGGCCCTGATCTACTGGCCGCACATGCCGGACTCCTTCTCCTTCACGGCGGCGCTGGAACCCGACGAGCACACCGGCATCCTGGACGCCGTCTACATGTCCATGGTCACCATGGCGACGCTGGGATTCGGTGACATCGCCCCGGCCTCGGGCTGGCTGAGGATCCTGGCCCCCATGGAGGCGCTGGTGGGCTTCGCGCTGCTGACGGCGACCGTCTCCTGGGTCCTGGGCATCTATCCGGCCCTGGCCCGGCGCCGCGCGCTGGCCCTGCGACTCTCTCACCTGAGGCGCGCGGACCCCACGGCACACGACCTCGACTCCGCCACCGGAGCGGCCCTCCTGGAGAGCCTGGCGAACGACATCGCCCGAACCTCCGTCGACTTCATACAGCACGCGGAGTGCTACTACTTCCACGACGGAGACGAGCGCACCTCCCTGGCCCTCAACGTCGACTACGCGCGGCGGCTGGCCGACCTGTGTTCCCGGGCCGAACGCGCGGACGTCCGGTTGTGCGCGACCGTTCTCGCCACCGCCCTCGGTGACCTCGCCGACATCCTCGACGCCCGCTTCCTCGGCACCCGCGACCCGGACTGGCCCACGTTCTCGGCGTACGCGAGCGACCACGGCGGCAGACAGGACCGATGACACCCCCGACGCCCCGATTGCCTGACAGACCGTCACTTTCGTGAGGTGGCTGTGAGGTGGCGAGATGGCCGAGGACCTCTGGCGTCCTCGCGCGGCCTTGACCGACGGGACCACTGCGCGGGCTATCGCCACCCCCTGCTGCATGCCGCCGGAGAGCTGCCACGGGTAGGCGTCGTGGGCATCGGCGAGGCCGACCGCCTCCAGTGCGCGGCCGACGAGTTCGCGGCGGCGCTCCCTGGGCAGTTTCTTCTGCATGAGCGGCAGCTCCACTGCGGCTTTTCAGGGTCGTCGCCATGAGGGATGACCAGCGACGCCGCGCCCGGCCCCGAGCCCGCTGCGAGGCCGCCGGAGGCCGGATCGACCGGCGGGATCGACTGGCGGCCGCCCGATTCCGACCCGAGCCGTTCGAGCGCGCCCTGTCCGCGCGGGAGCGTCCGTCGGTGGGTCGTCAGCACGACCGGACGGCCGGGAGAGTGGTGTCACGGACATCGAGGGGCGCCGCCGGCGACGCTGAGGGCAGGCGCGGCACACCCCGCCCGGCGGACCGCGGCAGATGCCGGGCCGCCCGGGGAAAGACCTCACCCGGGCGGCCCGGTGGTCCAGGGGCCGCCGTCGGCGCATGGCGGCGGGGGGCCGCGGAGACGGCCCGGCCGGCGGCAGGGCACCGGACGGGGAAGCGCCGCGGCCCCCGCGCGGAGGTGTACCGGCCGGCGGGTGTCAGGCTCCCGCCGGTCGGTGGGACGACCGGTCAGACGGTGGCGCAGGCCGTGCCGTTCAGGGTGAATGAGGTGGGGGCCGTGTTGGTGCCGTCCCTGCCCGCGGTGAAACCGACGGTCACCGAGCCGCCGGCGGGGAGCGTGGAGGTGTAGGAGGCGGGGGTGACGCTCACAGCGGCGCCGTCCTGGGTGGGGGTTCCTCCCCACATGTTGGAGACGGTCTGGCCGTCGGCGAAGGTGAAGGCCAGCGTCCAGCCGCTGATGGCCGTGGTGCCGGTGTTGCGTACGGAGATGTCGCCCTGGAAGCCTCCCGGCCACTCGTTGACGACGCGGTAGCCGACGGAGCAGCTCACTGCGGGGGTGCTCCCGCCGTCGTCGGTGGTGACGCTCACCGTGGCCGACCGGGTCGAGCGGTTTCCGGCCGCGTCGCGAGCGTAGACGGCGAAGGCGTAGGCCGTGTCGGGCGTGAGGCCGGTCAGGGTGGCGGAATCGGTGGTGGACGCGGCGACCGTGGTCTCGGTGCCGCCGTCGACGCGGACGACGTCGTAGCCGGTGACGCCGACGTCGTCGGTGGAGGCGGTCCACGTGAGGGTGACGGAGGTGGCCGTCACGGCGGATGCGGCCGGGGTGCCGGGGGCGGTCGGGGCCTGGGTGTCGTCCGGGTCGCCGCCGCGGTAGACGGTGGCTTCCCGGGAGGTCTGGGCGATGCCGTCGGGCCCGTTGAAGATGCGCCGGCCCCAGGAGCTGAGCCGGCCGGGGTCGAAGTCGATCGCCAGGTCGAGGACCGGGTCGGTGTTGCCGCTCCAGGACCAGGCGAGGTAGCCGAGCCCGAGCTGTTCCGCGGTGGCCATCATGGTGTCCTCGTCCGGGTCGCCCCACTGGTCGGCAGGGCCGCCGAACTCGCCGATGAGGATGGGCAGCCCGGCGTCGACGAAGGCGTTCAGGTAGTCGGTGATCTCCTGGGCGGTGTCGTAGACGCTGTACATGTGGATCGAGAAGACCAGGTTGCCGGTGGGGTCGGCGGCGTGGACGGACTGGGCGTTGGCGCGCATGACTCCTTGCCAGTCCTGGCCCCAGTTGGGCGCGTCCACCATGATCGTGTGCTCGAACCCGGCGTCGCGCAGCTTCTGGACGGCGGCGATCGTGGGCTGGGTCCAGCCCGCGGGGTCGGTGTTGCCCCAGGGCTCGTTGCCGATGTTGATGACGACGTAGTTCTCTTCGCCGGCGAGTACGTCACGCAGGCCGATCCAGTAGTCGGCCGCATGGTCCAGGGTGCCCGCCGCGGCTTCCTCGCCGTAGCCGGTGGTGTCGTGCACCTCCAGTACGCAGATGAGCCGGTTGGCCTTGCACTGGCCGATGACGCGGGCCACGTCCTCGGGGCTGTTCTCGGTCCAGCGGTGGCCGTCGGAGAGTACGACGCGGACGGTGTTGGCGCCCAGCGCCTTGACGTCGGCCAGTGACTGCGTCTCGCCCGGATACCAGGTGTGGGCGTGGTTGACGCCGCGCATGATGAAGTCATTGCCGTTGCCCTCGAGCAGACGGCCGTCGCTGACGTGCAGGCCGGTGGCGAGGGCGCCGGCCGGCTGGGCCTGGGCGGTGGTCGGGCCCAGGGCCCCGAGAAGAACGAGCCCGATCAGGGCGGCCAGTCTGGCCACCAGGGCGGTGACGGGGTTCTTCGGCGTCGTGCTTCTTGTTGTCCTCACTGCGACTCCAGGGAGTGAGCGTCAAGAAACTCGGGCATCAGAAGTAACTTGGGAGCGCTCCCATGAACCCACCGGGCCGACAGCGCGTCAAGAGGCCGCGCGCAGGCGGTCGGTGGCGTCCTCGCCGCGCCCACGTCCTGTGGCAGTCAGTGTCCGGCCACCCCGCCGCACCGGACGCCGCCGCCCAGGCCTCCGGCAGCCGGGACGGACGCGAGGTGCGCGGAGCGGCACACGTGCTGATGTGGGGTGCCGGGGCGGGAGCCCGTCCGCGTGCGGTGCGGGCGCCGTCGAGGGCGATGGCCGGGACGCGGTCGCGCTGGGCGTCGTCGAGGAAGCCGGTCGCGCCGATCCCGGCGACCATGCGCAGGAGAGCCGGTTCCCGGCGAGCGAGCCCGCCGCACTCCCGCCGCGCCCCGCGCTTCCGGCGACTCGGTGGCTTCCGCGCCGGCGGGCACCGTGCCCGGGACTCGAGGCTGACGGCAAGGCGCCCGCGCCCACTGGGGCGCCGCCGCGGGGAAGCACGAACGCGCGGCCGCTGCCGCACCGGGCGCCGGCCACCCCGAGGGCACCGCGGATGCGGTCTCCCTTGCGGGCGGCCGTCCTCAGCCTGCGGGCAGGGTGATGTGGTAGGCCTTGCGCAGTGTTTCGTGGACGGTCCAGGTGGTCCGGTCGCCCTCGCGGAGCACGCAGGCATCGCCGGGGCCCACACCGAACGTATCGCCCCCGTCCACGGCAATGGTCGCCCGGCCGCTGACGACCACGAACAGTTCGTTCGCCTCCGTGTCGGTGACCACGCCCGGCGTGATCTGCCAGATGCCCCGCACCTGCGTACCGTCCTCGGACTCCCACAGCACCTTTCCGGACACTTCGGGGTTCCCGCTGACGATCTGCGAAGGATCGAGCGGATCGGGTTCCAGACGGACTTCGGGGACGTGCACGGCGAAGCTGGTGAACTCAGTCATGGCCGCGACGTTATCCGGACTCCCCGCGAGTACCCATGGCCACTGTGTCGCGCCATCCCCGGCCTCATGGGACAGAGAGCCGATCGCGCACGGTGATGGGCACCCCACCGCAGGCAGTGCCCCCTCGGCCCGGGAGGAGTCCGGGTGCCCGGGATCCGCCGGTTCCGGAGGCACGGAACCGGCCCACGCGACGGCATGGCTCCCGTCCGGATTCACACCGCCAGCAGGGCCGCGATCTCCTGCATCCGCTCGTCGCCCAAGGGCCCGTACGCGAGGGCCCCGGCGTTCTCCTCGGCCTGGGCGACCGAACGGAATCCCGGGATCGGCACGGCAAGCGGACTGCGCGCCCACAGCCAGGCGAGCGCGCCCTGCGCGAGGGTCCGACCGTCACTGGTGAGGATGTCCCGTACGGCCTCGACCCGCGCTGCCCACTCGGGGGCGGGCACCCCGCCCGGGCCGAACCACCGCAGCCACTGCGGCGGCACGGCGCGGATGTCTCCGGCCTCGCCCCGTGTGCCCGGCCGATCCCGTCGTCCGGCGAGCAGCCCCATCGCGAGCGGGCTGCGGTTGATGCTCGCGAGGTTCCGCTCCGCGCAGAGCGCGAACATCTCCGGCGCGTCCTCGAGGACGTTGGCGGCGTGCTGCACGGCGACGCAGTGCGCCCCTTCGGCGAAGAACGCGGCGCGTTCCGGATCGTCCGTGCTCCACGCGTATCCCCGGATCAGCCCCTCCCGCACCAGTTCCTCGCACGTCTCCCGCAGTTCCAGGGCCCGTTCCAACGGCGCGTCCGACAGGTGGAGCTGGTACATGTCGACGTGGTCGGTGCCGAGCCGGCGCAGGGAGGCGGTGAGCGCCCGGCGGGCGTACGCGGGAGTGCCGTCGGATCCCAGGAGGGTCCGGGTCCGCTCGTCGCACACATTGCCCCACTTGGTCGCGATCACCACGTCGTCCCGCCGCCCCCGCAGCGCGCGCCCCAGCACACGTTCGCTGTGACCGGCGCCGTACGCGTCAGCCGTGTCGAAGAACGTGATGCCGAGGTCGAGCGCCCGATGGATCGCGGCGACGGACTCGTCGTCGTCGACCTTGCCCCAGCCGAGGGGCCTGCCGTCCGCGTCCTGCCACTCTCCGCCGATCGCCCAGCATCCGAATCCGAGTGCCCCGGCGGTGATTCCACTGTTACCCAGCGTCCTGCGCTGCATGGCGTCCATGTGACGGGACGTTAGGACTTCAAGAGCACTCGAAGGCAAGCGCCGGGTGCGGCGAGCTGTCACCGTCACCGTCGCCGCGCGGGGCCGTCCTCGACAACCGCACCCCGGCGGCGAATCCGGGTCCGGGCCGATCAAGTGGCGTTCGGTGTTTCGCCGTTGCCGGAGGGAGTCCGGCCACCGGGAGGGCCCTGGGCGGGCGGAGGCGTACCGGGCGGTGAGTGCTCGGCGGCCGGGTCCTGACCACCGGGGGCCGGGAGCCGGCCGGCCGGGCCGTGAGGACCCGGCCGCGGTCCGGAGGCCGCTCCCCAGGCCGCGGTGGGGAAGGGCGGGACACCACCCGGCGGACCCGCAGGTGCCCCGCCCGCCAGGTGCCCGGCCGGGAACACGCCGTACCCATACGGTGGTAGGCCGGCCTCGCTCACCGCTGCGACGCGGCGGCGGCGCGCCATCCACAGCACGACCGCCGCGTAGAGCAGGATCACCGGGATGTCGACGGCCGCCGCCACCCAGTCCATGTCGGCGGCCGTCTCGTCGGACTCGAGCGCGCCCGCGATCCCCGCCGCGATGCCCATCGCGAGAAGGTTGTTGAGCAGATGCAGGGCGATCGCGGCCTCGAGTCCGCCGGTACGTATCGTCAGCAGGCCCATCACCAGACCGAACACGGTCAGGTCGGCGAACCCCCACGGCGTGCCCCATCCGTGGGCCGCGGCGAAGAGCAGCGACTGCGGCAGGACGGCGATCCAGGGAGACCGGAACCAGGCGCCGACCGCCTGGACCAGCCAGCCCCGGAAGGCGTACTCCTCGGCCGCCGCCTGGAAGGGCACGAGGACGCAGACCATCGCGAGACCGAGCAGGAACGAGGGCAGGCCGACCCAGTTCACCTCCTCGGTTCCGGTGTCCCCGCCTCCCGACGCGGGCAGCAGGGCGAAGACGCCGATCGAGCCGGCGGCCAGGGGAAGGGCCAGTGCGAGGCACATCCCAAGCCAGCGCCACCTCAGCCGTCCGGCGACCGACGACACCGTCCCGGCGGGACGGCGCTGCACCCAGCGTGCCGCCAGGAAGACGACCGGCATGACCACGGCGACGGACAGCAGCGCCAGAGCCGTATCACCGATGCCGCCCCAGGTATGAATGCCGTCGGCGTCGGCCGGGCGGTCCAGGACCGCCGCCGCGATCTCGGAGGCGGCCATGAGCACCACCATCAGGAAGACCGCGCCGAAGAGCACCACACCGGTCCCCGCGATGGGCCGCCACGACTGGTGCCGACCGGTCGTCAGTGCCATCCGGTGGTACGGAAGCGGGCAGGCCAGCACGGGGTCCGGGTGGGGCGGGACGCGGCCCGCCCCGTACGGCGGGCCGAAAGCGTGGATCGTCATGCGCAGCAGCATGACAACCGCCGCCGTCCGGGGCATCAGCCTCCAGCATGATCGACGGCAGCGACCGTCCTGCCCGGCCGCGCGGAACACCCCGCCAGGCCGGCCGGGCCCGCCGGCGGCTCGTCAGCCGTGCTGCCGCAGGGTCCGGGAGAGGCCGAGTGCGGCGGTGCGCACGGCCGGGGCGAGCTGCGCGGGGCGGAACCTCGCCCGTGGGACGGCGACGGAGAGCGCGGCGACGGCCGTGCCGCCGCCGTCGAACACGGGAGCGGCGATGCAGCACACACCCAGCGTGGCCTCCTGCTCCTCGTATGCCAGGCCGGAGGCCTGGACCTGCTCGACGGCGGTGCGCAGCCGGTCCGGATTGGTGATCGAGTACGGCGTGAGGCCCGTCAGCGGCTCGGCCAGTACGAGTTCGGTGAGTTCGGGGCCGGAGAAGGCCAGCAGCGCCTTGCCCACGCCGGTGCAGTGCAACGGGAGTCTGCCGCCCACCCGGGAGGGCAGCGGCAGCGGGTCGTGGCCGTGGACGCGCTCCAGGTAGACCACGTCGTGGTCCTCCAGGACGCCGAGGTGCACGGTCTCGTGGGTGGCCTCGTACAGGTCCTGCACGAAGGGGAGCGCCGTCTCGCGCAGCCCGTGGCGGCGGGGCACCAGGGTGCCGAGCTCGAAGAGTCTGCCGCCGAGCCGGTAGCCGACGCCTTCACGCTCCAGGAAGCCCAGGCGGACCAGGTCCGCGGACAGCCGGTGCGTGGTGGTCTTGCTGAAGCCGGTGCGCTCCGCGAGTTCCGCCAGACGGTATGCGCCGCCGTCGGGGCGGAAGCAATCGAGGATGGCGGCGGCTTTGTCCAGCATGTTGCCCTGGTCGGCGTTCCGTGTCACGGAACAAGAATTGCCGCATCTTCACCCCCGCGTCTATACCGGACCTCGTCGCACCTCGAACCCCGCACCCCGCACCCTTCTTGGAGTGGTCGCATGACGACACCCCCCAGCGCCCCGATCCCGCCCGCGGCGGTGGTCGAGGCCGCCGATGCCCTGGCCGCCGCGTCCCGCAGCGGGGTGCCCTGCCCGCCGGTGCGGTCCCTGCTCGCCCAAGGCGGCATCGCGGACGCGTATGCCGTGCAGCGTCTCAACCTCGAGCGTGCGCTCACGGCGGGCGGCCACCGGGTGGTAGGCCGCAAGATCGGCCTGACCTCTCCGGCGGTGCAGCGGCAACTCGGCGTCGATCAGCCGGACTTCGGCGCCCTGCTGTCCGACATGGCGGTCCCCGACGGCGGCGCCGTGCCCGCCGGGCGGCTGCTCCAGCCGAAGGTGGAGGCCGAGGTCGCCCTCGTCCTGGGCGCGGACCTGCCGCACGCGCAGTGCACGGTGGCCGATGTGCTGCGCGCCGTGGACTTCGCGCTGCCCGCGCTGGAGATCGTGGACAGCCGCATCGCCGGCTGGGACATCACCATCGTCGACACGGTCGCCGACAACGCCTCCTCGGGCCTGTTCGTCCTGGGCGGCTGCCCGGTGCCGCTGACCGCCGTGGACCTGCGCACCGTGCGGATGACGATGACCCGCGACGGGGAGAAGGTCTCCTCGGGCACCGGCGCGGACTGCCTCGGCGGCCCGCTCAACGCGGCCGTCTGGCTCGCGTCGACGCTCGCCGCCGCGGGCGATCCACTGCGGGCCGGCGACATCGTCCTCACGGGCGCTCTCGGTCCCATGGCCGTCGCCGGTCCCGGCGACGCCTTCGAGGCCCGTATCTCAGGCCTCGGCTCGGTACGCGTCGCATTCGCCCCGGAAGCCCCGGAAGCCCCGGACACCCCAGAAGCCCCGCAAGAAGAAGGAGAAAACCAGTGAGCAGCATTACCGCCCGAGGCCGGACGAAGGTCGCGGTCATCGGGTCGGGGAACATCGGCACCGATCTGATGATCAAGGTGCTGCGTACCTCCGAGGTCCTTCAGATGGGTGCCATGGTGGGCATCGACGCGGACTCCGACGGTCTGGCGCGTGCCCGCCGGCTGAAGGTCGCCACCACCCACGAGGGCGTCGACGGCCTGGTGAAGATGGACGAGTTCGCCGAGATCGGGATCGTCTTCGACGCCACCTCGGCCGGTGCCCACCGCTACAACGACCAGGTACTGCGCGCCCTCGGCCGCACGGTGGTGGACCTCACCCCGGCCGCGGTCGGCCCGTACGTCGTGCCGTCCGTCAATCTGGACGAACACCTGGACGCCACCAACGTCAACATGGTCACCTGCGGCGGCCAGGCCACCATCCCGATCGTCGCCGCGGTCGCCGCCGTGACGCCCGTCCACTACGGGGAGATCGTGGCCTCCATCTCCTCGCGCTCCGCCGGGCCCGGCACCCGCGCCAACATCGACGAGTTCACCGAGACGACCTCCTCGGCCATCGAGAAGGTCGGCGGCGCCACCCGCGGCAAGGCCATCATCGTCCTCAACCCCGCCGAACCGCCGCTGATCATGCGCGACACCGTCTACTGCCTGGTCGGCGACTGCGACGACGCCGCGGTCACCGCCTCGGTGGAGGAGATGGCCGCCCGGGTCCAGGCCTACGTGCCCGGCTACCGGCTCAAGCAGAAGGTCCAGTTCGACCGGGTCGCCGACGACGACCCCCTGCGCACACTGCTGCCCCCCACCACCTCCGGCCCCGCCACCAAAGTGTCGGTCTTCCTCGAGGTCGAGGGCGCCGCCCACTACCTGCCCGCCTACGCCGGCAACCTCGACATCATGACCTCCGCCGCCCTGCGCACCGCGGAACACATGGCCGCACACCAGACCTCGAAGACGGTGACCGCATGACGCCCGCACCCGCTCTCTATGTTCAGGACGTGACCCTGCGGGACGGGATGCACGCCGTCCGCCACCGCTACTCCGTCGAGCAGGCCCGCGCCATCGCCGCCGCCCTCGACGCCGCCGGAGCCGGCGCCATCGAGATCGCCCACGGCGACGGCCTGTCCGGCTCCAGCATCACCTACGGGGTCGGGGCTCACACCGACTGGGAATGGATCGAAGCCGTCGCCGACGCCGCCCGCAACGCGGTACCCACCACGCTGCTGCTGCCCGGTATCGGAACCCTGCACGACCTCAAGCAGGCCCACTCCCTAGGCATCCGCTCGGTCCGGATCGCCACCCACTGCACCGAGGCCGACATCTCCGCCCAGCACATCACCGCCGCCCGCGAACTGGGCATGGACGTCGCCGGGTTCCTGATGATGTCCCACATGGCCGAGCCCGCCGAACTCGCCCGCCAGGCCAAACTGATGGAGTCATACGGCGCCAACTGCGTCTACGTCACCGACTCCGGCGGCCGCCTCACCATGGACGACGTACGCGAACGCTTCCGCGCCTACCGCGACATCCTCGACCCGGCCACCGAAACCGGCATCCACGCCCACCACAACCTGGCCCTCGGCGTCGCCAACACCGTCGTCGCAGTCGAGAACGGCGCCACCCGCGTCGACGCCTCCCTCGCCGGCCAGGGCGCCGGAGCGGGCAACTGCCCACTCGAGGCCTTCGTTGCCGTCGCCGACCTCATGGGCTGGGAACACGGCTGCGACCTCTTCCCCCTCATGGACGCCGCCGACGACCTCGTCCGCCCCTTGCAGGACCGCGACGTCCGGGTCGACCGCGAAACCCTCACCCTCGGCTACGCCGGCGTCTACTCGAGCTTCCTGCGCCACGCCGAGACCGCCGCCGCCCGCTACGGCCTCGACACCCGCTCCATCCTCGTCGAAGCGGGCCGCAGAAAGATGGTCGGCGGCCAGGAAGACATGATCACCGACATCGCCCTCGACCTCACCACCGGAGCCACCCCTCAGGACTGACCGGCTGGACACCTCCGGGGCGCCGTCGGCGCATCAGCCACCAGTACCCGCACCGGCGGCGGCAGCGGTTTCCGTCGGTGATGCGCGGCCGGCCTGCCTGCCTGCCGGCCGGTCCGCGTTCGTGTGTGCCCGTCTGCGTCACGAGCACGGCCTGTCGGCGCCCCGGGGGCTGATGGTGACGTCGACGACGGGGCCGGTGGGGGAGGGCGGCGTGGTGCCGAGCCTGGTCAGGATGCGCAGCATCCGGATGTTGTCGGCTCCGGTCGTCACCGTGACCGCACGGCAGCCCAGCAGCGGAACTGCCTCGACGGCGTGGCGAGCCAGTGCGGTTCCCAGCCCCCTGCTCTGCCAGCGGTCCTCGACCAGCAGGCCCAGTTCCGCCGTCCGGTGATTTCCGGTGAGCATCAGATTCGCCACGGCGATGACGGTGTGCGGGTTGTCCTGGGCGTGCGTGACCCAGCTCAGGCCGTTGGGGATATGGGTCAGATAGCGCCACTCGGCCGGGCTGAGACACTGGCGCGGACTCTGGTAGCGGGTGCAGCGGGACGCCGTCGAACACCGGGCGTGCAGGTCGTTGACCGCGTCGTGATCACCGACGGTGGCCAGGCGTGTGAGCGTGTTGTGGCCGGTCCGCAGGGTGATGGTGCGGCTCGGCAGCCGCACCTCGGGGACGCGGGCGGCCGAGGTGCGCACGGAGCCGGTGATGGATGCGGGATTCGGCACGAGTCTCCTTCCTCGGAATGAGCGTGGTGCCTGTTCTGCCGCCGCCCGCGGTTCCGGCGGTTCGGACCGCGCGGGCGGCGTTCCCTCTGGTTCAGCTATTTGAATTCCATACCGCCTTCCTTCCGGTGGTTGCCCGCCGGGCGGTTGCGGATGCAATTCGGAACATTACTGTGCTTCCGGAAAGACCGTGCGAACTCCTTTTCCCCGCAGCGATTTCAGGTCAGGGTCGATGCTGGTGCCCCGTGGGGCGGCCGGTGTCGTGGACGGGCTCTCACCGGCGTGGTCGCGGGCGGGTGGCGGTCGTAGGGGGGAGCTGCCCGCGGCCCTGTCCTGCGGTCGGTCGGCCGCCCAATAGTGCTGGATTCCGCCTGCCGTTTTGGCGACGTGGGCGATGCCCTGTGTAGGATGGGGAATTTGCGCTGGCCGAATGACTGTGTGCACACGGGCAACTGCCGCGTCCGGCTGGTGGAAAATGGCTCGCATTCGGAAACATCCGTACAGACAAAGCGGTTCTTCGGTGTTGTGCGGCTCCGCTCCGTTGCCGATGAATCAGCGATGGCATCGCCGTTACCGCGCTCGCGCCGGATCGCCGCCGGGCCGGGCGGCCGGCACTCGGGCGTCGCGCTCCCGGGGCGGCGCATCACTCCGGCACGATCACGCCACGACGAGATCCGCCCACCGGGTGATCCCGCCGGAGTGGACACGTATGCCGTGCCGGGCCGCCAGCGCCTGGACGATGCCCAGGCCCCGGCCGTGCTCGTCAGGGTCTGCCCACGCGGCCGACCGCCCGGTCGGGAGCGAGCTTCCCCCGTCCGTGACTTCGACGTGCAGTGTGCCGAGCCCGTCGGCGCCTCTCCAGCACAGTCGCAGCACCGCCGGAGGCAGTGCGTGGACGATCGCGTTGGTGAACAGCTCCGAGACCACGAGAAGCGCCTCCTCGGCGGCCTCCGGGGACAGGTTCCAGGCGTCGAGGACCGCGCGCACACGCCGGCGTACGGTGGAGGCGGCCACGGGGGTGTGCGGCAGCGGACAGACGTGCTCGACTGCCTCCTGAGGCGGGGTCTTCACCTGTGCTGCCATGAGTTCTCCTCCGGTGAGAGGCCACCGGCGCGATGCCGACGTCAGAGCACGTTATGGACCGGGACGAACGGGGTCAATGAACGCCGGTCGGCATTGTCGAACGACGGACCACGCACGGGAGAGCCGTACGGAGCGGGCCCGCGAGGGCGGGGCTACGATCGCTTCATGGCCGGCCCAGTCCAGTCGATCGAACGGGCGGCGGCGATCCTGCGCCTGCTCGCCGGCGGGCCCCGCCGACTCGGACTCGGCGAGGTGGCGGCGTCGCTCGGTCTGGCGAAGGGCACCGCCCACGGCATCCTGCGCACCCTGCAGCACGTGGATTTCGTGGAACAGGACGCGGCGACCGGAAAATACCAGCTCGGAGCGGCCCTGCTCCATCTCGGCACCAGCTACCTCGACGTCAACGAGCTGCGGTCCCGTTCCATCAACTGGGCCGATGCCCTGGCAGCCCGCAGTGGGGAGGCGGTCCGCCTGGGCACGCCGCTGGAAGGCAAGGTGCTCGTCGTCCACCACGTCTTCCGGCCGGACGACACCCTCCAGACCCTGGACGTGGGCACCCTGCTGCCTCTGCACGCCTCCTCACTCGGGAAGATCCTGCTGGCCTACGGGGCCACCACCCTCGAGCCGGTGCTGGAAGCCGGGCTGGAGTCGTTCACCCGGCACACCCTGGTCGCCCCCGAGGAACTCAACCGGGCGCTCGCCGACATCAGGGACGTCGGATGGGCCGCCGAGGTGCAGGAGATGAACATGGGCGTCGCCGGAGTCGCCGCGCCGATCCGGGGGCAGGGAGGCCTCGTGGTGGGCGCCGTCGGAGTGTCCGGCCCGGTGGAGCGGATCTGTGACAGCAAGGGGCACCCACGGCCTGACCTGATCACGCTGCTCCGAGATGCCGCCCGGGCGATCTCCAGAGACCTCGGTGCGGCTCGCTGGTAGGCCGCCGCGCCCTCCGCGATACACCGGAAGGCAGACCGATCATGGTTGAACGGTATGTGATGTCGATCGACCAAGGAACCAACTCCACCCGGTGCATTCTCTTCGATCACGGTGGGCGGCTGGTGTCGGTCGCTCAGAGGGAGCACCATCAGTACTACCCCAGGCCTGGCTGGGTCGAGCACGACGCACTGGAGATCTGGCGCAATCTGCAACGCGTGGTGCCCGAGGCCCTGTCCAATGCCGGCGTCGGGACCGCGGACGTAGCCGCCGTCGGCATCGCCAACCAGAGGGAGACGACGGTGCTCTGGGACCGGCGCACGGGTGTCCCGCTGGGCAGAGCGATCGTCTGGCAGGACACCCGCACCGCACCGCTCGTCGAGGAACTGAGAAACCGGACCGGAGAGGACTTCTTCCTCGACCGCTGCAGCCTGGCCCCCGCGACCTACTTCTCCGCCCCGCGGATCCGCTGGCTGTTCGACCACGTCGACGGGCTGGAACGGCGCGCCGGGGACGGCGACGTGCTGTTCGGCACGATGGAGAGCTGGCTGATCTGGAACCTCACCGGCGGTGCGGCCGGCGGCCTGCACATCACCGACGCGACCAACGCCAGCCGCACCATGCTGATGAACATCCGCACGCTCACCTGGGACGAGGGACTGCTGGAGTTCTTCGGGGTTCCCCGCGCGATGCTGCCGCAGATCCGGTCCTCGGCCGACCACTACGGCGACGCCCGCTCGGTTCTCCCGGGCGTTCGCATATCCGCCGCCCTCGGCGACCAGCAGGCGGCCCTGTTCGGACAGACGGGCTTCTCACCCGGCGAGGCGAAGTGCACCTACGGAACCGGCAGCTTCCTGCTGCTCAACACCGGCACCAAGGTCGTCCGGTCCCGGCACGGACTCCTCACGACCGTCGCATACAAGATCGGGGACGAGCCCGCCGTCTACGCCCTGGAAGGCTCGATCGCCGTTACCGGCTCGCTGGTGCAGTGGTTCCGCGACCGTCTGGGACTGATCAGCAGCGCACCGGAGATCGAGACCCTCGCACGCACCGTCGAGGACAACGGGGGCTGCTACATCGTCCCCGCGTTCTCCGGCCTGTTCGCACCCCACTGGCGCAGCGACGCACGCGGCGTCATCGTCGGCCTCACCTCCTACATCACCAAGGGACACCTGGCCCGGGCCGTCCTGGAGGCCACCGGCTGGCAGACACGCGAGGTGGTCGACGCCATGAACGCCGACTCCTCGGTCGCCCTGAAGGAACTCAAGGTCGACGGCGGCATGACGGCCGACAACCTGCTCATGCAGTTCCTGGCCGACGTGCTCGACGTGCCGGTGGTACGGCCCATGGTCGCGGAGACGGTCTCACTTGGCGCCGCCTACGCCGCCGGGCTCGCAGTGGGTT
Organism: Streptomyces sp. GC420; assembly: GCF_009916105.1. Taxonomy (GTDB): domain Bacteria; phylum Actinomycetota; class Actinomycetes; order Streptomycetales; family Streptomycetaceae; genus Streptomyces. The sequence goes on from NZ_JAAAXQ010000008.1 coordinate 43,944, forward strand.
ACTGGCCGGACCTGGAAGTGCTGCGCCGCAACTGGCACCGGGCCGCCCAATGGCTGCCGGACATGGACCCCGAGCGGCGGGAGTCGGAGTACGACAACTGGCAGCGAGCCGTCGAGCGCTCGCTGGGGTGGATCGAATCGCCGCGTTCCCCGGGTGAGGGACGGCAGGACAGGGGTACACGGTAGGGCGGAACTACTCGGCCACCACGAGGCCACCGGAGAATGCCATGATCATTCTGGGTCTCATTCTGCTCATCATCGGCTTCGTCACCGGGATCTCGATCCTGTGGACGATCGGAATCATCCTGGCCGTGGTCGGCGCCGTTCTGTGGGTCCTCGGAGCCACCGGCCACGCCGTCGCAGGCCGCAATCACTACTGGTGACCGAAGCCCGCGGCGGCGTCTGCGAGGGTGGCCGCCGGGGTGCCGTCAGCCCGCCTTGCGCCGGGTGCGGTGGAGGAGCGCGAAGCCGGCGATGACGAGCCCTCCTCCGGCCGCGGCCGGCCACAGCCGGGCTCCTGTGTCGGCGAGCGCGCCGCCCCCGGTCGCCCGGGGCTGGGTCCGCGCGGCGGCGGACGGGTCGTTCCCGGCCGTGCCGGGTGACTGGCGGGAGCCGGGGACGGAGCCTGCGCCCTGGGCGTCATCCACGGGCCCATCGGCGGGCCCACTCCCGACGGCCGAGGGCGACGTCTCCGCCTTGGGTACGGCGTCGCCGGCCCGGTCGTTGCCCGGGGTGTTGGCCGGATCGGTGTGCTGGGCACTGGCCGTGGGCGCCGCTGATACTGAGCCCTCGTTTTCCGCGGGGCCGCCGTCGTTGTCGCCGGAGCCGGACGTGGCGCTGGGGTCGGGCGAAGCGCTGGGGTCGGGCGAGGCGCCGGAGCCGGACGAGGCGCTGGGGTCGGGGCCGGCCGTGTTCTGCGGCGGCTCCTGCCCGGAGGGGGCGCCGGTGCCGCAGACCCGGCCGCCGTTGATGCAGTCCACCATCTCTCGCATGAGCTGCTCGGAGAAGACGTTGATGAAGTCGCCGTGGTCGGTGACGGGCTTGTGCAGCTGCTCGGGGAAGGAGTCGACCGCGAACAGCGGGGTGGTCTGTCCGCCGTCGTTCAGGCTCGGCGCGTCCACGTCGTAGACGATGCGCTGGACCAGCTGCGGGATGGCCCGGAAGCCGTTGGCGCAGTTTCCGCCCGCGTCGGCGAACGCGACGTGGGTGCGGTGGTTGGCGCTGTCGATGTTCTGGCCGTCCCAGCAGCTCTGGAACTTGAAGGTGCGGACCACGTCGCTGCCCTCGGGGCAGATCGGGTACTTGTCCTTCAGCTGGCGGTTCTCGAACCCGGTGCAGCTCCAGGAGGCGTTGGCGTTGGCGTTGCCGTTGACGAAGGCCTTGGCGTCACCGGTGATGATGCGCAGCAGCCGGGGCATGCCGACGACCTTGCCGCGCGGGTTGCCCACGAACTTCATGGTGACCTGCTTGGGCGTGACGATTTCGCCGGCGTTGCCCTCGATGCCGCCGCCGGGGGAGTTGGCGTCCTGTTCCTGGGTGCCGTTCTGCAGGCGCAGCACCGGCCAGAAGTACGAGGACTTGTCGCCCTGGTTCTGGCAGGTCGTGTCCGCGCCGGCGAGTTCGTCGTCGCTGGCGAAGGCGTCGTTGGCCTGGTTGCCGACGTAGTCGTGGAAGTGGTGCGCGCCGTTGGAGACGCCGGGGGCGACGATCACGTTGTCGGAGTTGAACAGTCCGTTGGCGTTCACGCCGCAGCTGGTGGAGAAGGCCGGGAGGCGCCGCGCGACTTGCGCGGGTTCTGGACGTTGGGCTGGACGGTGGTGATGTCCACGAAGTCCGCGGCGACGGGGCCGTTGCCGGCCTGCCCGCCGTTGCCCTGTCCCTGTCCCTGTCCCTGTCCCTGTCCCTGCCCCTGGTCCTGACCCTGGCCCTGGTCGCCACCCTGGTTGCCGCCCTGGTCCTGACCGTCACTGTCGTCGGCGGCCTCCTACACGGTGCACGTGGCCTGGCCGGCAAGATCCTGCGGCTGTTCACCGGTCACGCGGCCGATCGCCCGGGCTATGCGGTCGAGGCTCTCTGTCCGCTGCGTACGCAGTGACCCGAGCACGGTCGACCGGACAGCCTGCGGGTCTTGCTCCTGCCGTCCCGTCCCGTCGGCAAGACGCTGGTAGGCGTCGACGATCTGACCGTCCATGGCGGCCAGTTCCTTGTCCACTTCGGGGCGGGCCTGCTCCGGCACCTCACTGAGTCCGGTCGCCACGTCCGGGCACTTGATCGTCGACATGGACCGCGGTGATACCTGGTCCTGCCGTTCCGGACTCTGCGCCCCCGACCCCCAGCCTTCGGATGCCGAAGCGAAGGACGTGACCGCGATCAGGCCGCCCCCGCCCAGTATCAGAGCGACGGCCGCGGCGGTCGCGCGTCTTGCCCCGGTGGGGCGTCTTCTCGTTCTGCGTCTCAAGGTGATGCTCCTGGCCTCGTTGCCGGTCACGCGTACCGATGCCTTGGCCTCGATACGCGGACGAGCTCAGGGATGTTCAACGCCCTCGAAACTTCGTAGGAACGTCCAAGCATGAGCGCCGTTGGTAACGGAACCCGGCCCGAGCCCCGCCCCTGACCCTTCGTACCCGGTGATGGGCTGCGCTCGGCCATGGCTTTGGGGTTTCCTGGTGCCCCACGTCCTCTGGTGTCAGGAGTGGTCACGGCCGGCGCGAGGCTGACGGCCCGGCTGAAGCGGTTCCAGCCCTACGTCCTCGGACTGTTCCGCGTCGTCATCGGTCTGCTCTTGGCCTCCCAGGGAGCGGCCTCGCTGTTCGGCCTGCTGGGCCGTGAAGCGGAGCGTGCGGGCGACTGGCCGTACTGGGGGCGGCGGTGATCGAACTCGTGGCCGGAACGCTGGTGCTGCTGGGTGTCGGGACGCGCGGCGCGGCCTTCACAGCCTCGGGTGCGATGGCTTTCGCGTACTTCACCGTGCACCAGCCCGACGGCCTGTTCCCCCTTCAGAACAAGGGCGAGGGGCCGGTGCTGTACTGCTGGGCCTTCCTGTTGCTGCTCTCCAGCGGCCCCGGTGCGCTGCCGCTCGACACGCCGTTCACCTCCCGCGGCGGCGGTCGTGGTGAGGCGACACGGGGCGGGAGCGCGAAGGAGACCCCCGCCGGACAGCGCGGCCGCGACGCTCCGGCCGTGTGAGGCGTCGGAGCCGCTGAGCGCTGCGACCGTTCCCCGGGACTGCCGCGCTGCGACGATCAGCCTCGCGAACTCACAGGGTGCTAGAAATGGGACGTGGTCAGACTTTTCGGTCGATCCTCGCGGCCGTCGTCTCGTGCGCCCGGTCGCCGCGGCGCGGAAGCCCCACGGGATCGGCGCAAGGATCCGGACCAGGAGCCCCGGACGCCCGCCACGGATGCCGGGCGCCGGCGGCGCGCCGGGGAGGCTGACGGCTCCGACCGCACTCCGGACGGGAGCGAGAGGCGGTGGACGCCGCGCCGTGGCTGGTGGCCGACGCTGCGTTCCCTGCTGTCGGTGCGCAGTGTCGCCGGTCAGGTCTTCACGCTGCAGGTCGTGGTCGTGCTGGTGCTGGTGCTCGCCGGCGTCGTGGCCCTGACGCTCGAGAAGGAGCGCGACGTCACGGGTGAGGCCCGACAGCAGTCGCTCGTCATCGCCGAGACGTTCGTGCGGGGGCCGGGTGTGGTGCAGGCGCTGGACAGCGCCGACCCGACTGCCGTGCTGCAGCCGTCGGCCGAGGAGATCCGGCAGCGGACGGGCGTGGACTACATCGTCGTGTTCAGCACGGACGGCATCCGCTACACCCATCCGGACCCCAGCCTGATCGGCAAACATGTCATCGGCACGTACGACGAGGCGCTGGAAGGCCGTACCGAGACCACGACCTTCTCCGGCAGTCTGGGGCCGGCCGTCGACACCACCAGCCCGGTCGTCCGGCCGGACGGGTCGATCGCCGGCATCGTCTCGGTCGGAATCACCACGGAGACGGTGGAAAGCTCGGCCGACCGGCAGCTTCCGGTGCTGCTGGCGGCGGCCGCGGTGGCGCTGGGGCTGGCGGCCGCGGGTACGGCCCTGGTGTCGCGGCGGCTGCGGCGGCAGACGCACGGCCTGGCGCCGGCGGAGATGACCCGGATGTACGAGCACCACGACGCGGTGCTGCACGCCGTACGGGAAGGTGTGCTGATCATCGGCGGCAACGGCCGGCTGTCGCTGGCCAACGACGAGGCCCGGCTGCTGCTGAACCTTCCGGAGGACGCCGAGGGGCGACACGTGTCGCAGCTGGGACTGGACGACGCGACGGCGGAGCTGCTGGCCTCGGACGAGCCCGTGACCGACGAGGTGCGTCTGGCGGGCGGCCGGCTGCTGGCGGTGAACAAGCGGCCGACGGAGCTGCACGGACGACCCGCGGGCAGCGTACTGACGCTGCGGGAATCCACGGAACTGGTGGCGCTGGCGGGGCGGGCGCAGGCGGCGCGAGAGCGGCTGACTCTGCTCTACGAGGCGGGCACCCGGATCGGCACCACGCTGGACGTGGTGCACACGGCCGAGGAGCTGGCGGGATTCGTCGTCCCCCGGTTCGCCGACATGGTCACGGTGGAGTTGCTGGAGCCCGTACTGCGTGGCGAGGAGCCGACCGGCTCCTTCACCGCGATGCGCCGCACCGCAGCCGCGGGCGTCGGGGGTGACGTGCCCCTGCAGCCGGTCGGGGAGCTCATCCGCTTCGTCGTGCCCACCTCGCCGATGGCGACCGCCCTCGCGGACGGAAACGCCCAGCTCGTCCCCGAC
>NZ_JAAAXQ010000090.1 GCF_009916105.1 Streptomyces sp. GC420
CGCCACCCCCGAGCCCTCCCCGAGCAACGGCACGACGCCGCTGGCGGAGACCGGTTCGAGCGCGCCCGTCGGCATGATCGCGGGCGGCGCGGCCCTGGTGGTCGCCCTGGGAGCCGGGGCGGTGTACGCGGCCGGCCGTCGCACCCGCCGCTCATGACCCCCGGGCACGGGCGCGAGGGGTGATCACTGTGATCGCCTTCATGCCGTAGAGCCTCGACCGGTACCTCCGCCGGGGCGGTGGGCACGGATCCGTGCCCACCGCCCCGGCGGAGCCGTCTTGGCCCCGTGACCAGGTCCGTGCCCGCCGTATCAGCCGTGCGGGCCGGCGGCGTAGCGGGCGGCCGCCTCGGCTGCCCTGCGGGCCAGCGTGCGGCGGAGCCCGGCGGGGGCGAGGACTTCCGCGTCGGCGCCGAACGCGAGGAGTGCCTCGGCCGCGCCCAGGGAACGGAACCGCATGTCGACGCGGACCCGGTCCGGGGCGGTGCCCGGGGCGGCGTCCGAGCCGGCGGGCGGGCTGACGGGCGGCGGTGCGGGGACGTCGGCCTCGTGGATCCGCAGGAACCTGCCGAGGATCTCCCGCCGGACGCTGACGGTGACGGGGGCCGGGTCCGGCGCGTGGTCGACGCGGTGGCGCAGTGTCTCCCACACGGCTGCCAGTTCCAGGCCCTCGCGTCGCCGTACGGGTTCGTCGGCGACACTCGCGGAGAGGATCCGGTCGGCCCGGAAGAGCCTGGGCCTGCCACGGTGGTCCGCGACCAGGTACCACGTGCCGGCCTTGTTCACCAGGCCGTACGGATCGACGGTGTAGGACCTCACGCGGCCGTCCTCACCGTGCCGGTAGCGCTGGCGCAGGCGCCGGTCGGTGAAGACCGCCTCCTGGAGCACACGGAGGTCGGCGGCCGGGCGCCGCGGCCCGCCCCGCCAGCGCACCGGATCGATCAGGATGCGGCGGCTGGCCAGATCGGCGTCCGGCCGGAACGGGGCGGGCAGCGCCGCCATGATCTTGCGCAACGCGGAGTCGATGGACCGGCCCAGCCCCAGATCGGCGTGCGCGCGGCCGGAGAGAAGCACGAACAGGGCGCGTGCCTCGTCCGAGGTCAGGCCGGTCACGTCGGTGCGGTAGCCGGGCAGCAGGGCGATGCCGCCGTGCGGTCCGCGCACGGTGTAGACGGGGATACCGGCGGCGGACACGGCCTCCACGTCCCGCATGACCGTGCGGACCGACACCTCCAGGCGCTCGGCCAGTTCGCCGGCGGACAGCTTGCCGTGGGTCTGCAGCAGCAGCACGAGCGAGAGCAGACGGTCGGATTTCATGGCTCCAAGGATTCCCGGGTTATATGACGGAGGTTGTCATATACCTCCGGGAGGATCCGTCACCGGGGCCGCCGCAGGGGCGTCCCCCGGCCTCCGGCGTCCGGGAGGACGGCGCGCGTCACCGCGCCTGCTTCGCGGGCAGAGGCCGGACAGCACGGAAGGGAACGTTGTGACAGCAACCCGGGGCAGCGAGGTCAGGCGGGTCGCCGAGGGCTACGCGAAGGCGTGGACGAGCGGCCACGTCGACGAGGCGATGAGCCACCTGGCCGACGACATGGTCTGCGACGCACCCGCGGGCCGGATCGGGGGTGTCGCCGCGTACCGCGCGTTCACCCAGGGGTTCGTCGACCGGATCGTCAGCGCGACGGTCACGAAGGTACTGGTGGACGGGACGAGTGCCGCGGTCGTGTACAGCTGCGCCACTCCGTGGGCCAAGGACTTCCGCGCCATGGACCACATCACGGTCGAGGACGGCAGGATCCGGCACATCACCACCGTCTTCGACCGCCTCCCGGCGGCGGAGGCCGCCGGGAGAGCCCAGGGCTGACCCACGCGCCCTCCTTCCCGGCGGGCACCGCCGCCTCGGAGGAGGACGGTGCCTGAGGCGGACACGACGTACCGCGCCGTGTCCGCCCCGGGTCGGCGGAATCTTCCAGCGCCGCCGACCGTTGTGCTGACTGTCACACAGTGCACGAAGGAGGTGTCATGGGCACCATCCATACGCACGGCGGCGTACCTGCCGCCCTTTGCACCGGGCCCGTGGCGAGCGAGCGCGCGGACTGCTGGATGCTCGAGCACCGGCCGGAGGCCGTCGCACAGGCACGCCGCATCGCGGACGAGTCCCTGGCCAGGTGGCAGGCCTCCGAACAGATGACGGAAGCGACGCTGCTCGTGGTCTCGGAACTCGTCACCAATGCGGTGGAACACGCCCGTCCCCCGTTGGTCCTGCACCTGCATCTGCGCCAGGACGAATACGGCAGGCGGGTACGGGTGGAGGTCATCGACGGAGGCCCGGCAGCGCATCACGGAACCTGGGCGGCCAGCTGCCGCGACGGTGAGCACGGCCGCGGCCTGGAGATCGTCGATCTCGTCAGCACCGCACACGGGGACCACGTCCAGACCGGGCGTGCCACGCACTGGGCGGACCTCGTCGTGGTGGCCTGACCGGGCCTCGGGCCACCGGGGGCAGGGTTCCGCCTCCGGCGGTCCACGGCGCGGTCCAGGGGCTCACCGCCGGGTGAGCCCCTGGACCGCGCGTCGCCGGCCGGCGGGTGGGGGACTGCCCGGCCGTGCTCCCGAGATGCGGCAGCCGCCCTCCGCTGCGAGACTCGACCCATGGCTGTCCTGGGACGACTGGAGGGCGGACCGGAAGATCTGCGGGACCAGATCGTGCCGATCGTTCCTCCAGGAGACGAGATCAAGATGCCGTACCGCGGCGGATACGAGCACTACAAGGTCACGACGCGCCACGAGGACACCGAGAAGGGGCGGGTGACCGTGTTCTCGTGGTGGGAACGGACGGAGATCGCCGAATAGCCGGGGACATCGGCATGCGGCTACGTCGCGAGGCCGCGTGCGGGGCGGACGACGGCGGTGAAGCCCGCCCACCGCCCGCGGCGGCGCGGGCGGAGACGGGTGTCAGGAGCGCGGCCGGCCGGTGCGCTCGCTCCGGCTCGCGTTCCTCTCCCTGATGCGGGCCGCCTCCTTGCGCACCTCGGCCTGGGTGGCACGCTCCTGCCGCAGCCACTCGGGAAGGTCCTTCCTGAGCTCGTCGATCTGCTCCGTGGTCAGGGGCTCCGAGACCCCTCCGCGCGCGAGTCCCGCGATGGACACACCCAGCTTCGCCGCGACCACCGGCCGCGGGTGGGGACCGTTGCGCCGCAGCTCGGCAAGCCACTGGGGCGGCTCGGACTGCAGCGCGTTCAACTCGGCGCGCGAGACCATGCCCTCCCGGAACTCCGCAGGGGTGGCTTCGAGGTACACACCCAGCTTCTTCGCCGCGGTCGCGGGCTTCATCGTCTGGGTGCTCTGGTGCGACGTCATGGCGCCAAGGGTATCGAGCGTGTGAGCCACCGCCGACCACGACCGCCGACCACGACCGGTAGCCTGGCCGGGTGACAGGCTCGGCGGCAACCCCCTCGTTCCGGCTCGCGTACGTTCCGGGAGTGACCTCCACCAAGTGGGTGCGGATCTGGAACGAGCGCCTTCCGGACATCCCCCTTACCCTCGTGGCGGTCCCCGCGGAGGAGGCGCCCGGTCTGCTCCTCGCCGGCGGCGCCGACGCGGGCTTCGTACGCCTGCCGGTCGACCGGACACACCTCAGCGCGATTCCCCTCTACACCGAGACGACGGTCGTCGTGGTCCCCAAGGACCACATCGCCTCGGCGGTCGACGAGCTCACCACCGCGGATCTGGCGGACGACGTCGTGCTGCACCCGCTGGACGACACCCTGGACTGGGAGAGCCCGCCGGGGCAGCCGGCCAGGGAGCGCCCCGCCACGACCGCGGACGCCGTGGAACTGGTGGCGGCGGGGGTGGGAGTGCTGGCCGTCCCGCAGTCGCTGGCCCGGCTGCACCACCGCAGGGACCTCACGTACCGGCCGCTCGCGGACGCACCTCAGTCACGCGTCGCGCTGTCGTGGCCCGAGTCCAGGACCACCGATCTCGTGGAGCACTTCATCGGAATCGTCCGGGGCCGGACCGTCAACAGCACGCGCGGTCGCCCCGCGACGCCGGTCCGGCCGCAGCAGCAGGGCAGTCCGGAGGCCCGCCGCCGGCGTCCCGGCACGCAGGGTGCGGGGCAGCAGCCGGTGGGCAAGCAGACCGGCGGGAGCGGGCGCGGCGGCTCCCGCGGGTCCGGCGGCCCCAAGGGCGGCAAACGCCCCCGCCGCCGCTCATAGCCCTTCCCCGGAGTCGCCGACCGGGTGGTGCGTACCGCACGCCCGCTGCTGTCCGGCGGCCGGAGGACGCCGGCGGAGCGGAGCCCGGGCGCCGCCGACGTCAGGCGAACCGGGAACTGGGCACCGGGCCGGACGAGATCAGGGCGGACCTGTCACCCCGCAGCCAGGTGTCGCGGACGGCGGTGACGAAGCCGGTGAATGCCTCGTCCGGGTCGGTCGGAGTGTCACCGTCGCCCTCGTCCGGCGACGGGTCCGCGTGCACGATGTCGTCGGCGATGCGGTCCTCGGGGCGGCTGTCGGCCGGCGTTCGCTCGACGCCGTCGGCCCCCTGGCGCAGCCCTTCACCCCACGGCGCCACGATCGACTGGTGCAGCAGGGCGACGCTGTCGGCGGTGACGGCCGGGGAGTCGGTCCAGGAAGCGGCGTGCTCGTGGAGCACCTGTCCCGGTACGCGGTCGAAGAGCTGCCCGCAGACCTCGGCGCCGTGCTCCGTCCGGGTCAGTCCGTTCAGGTCGTAGGCGATGACGACGGTGTCCTCGCGTCCCGGGGCGAACCTCTCCGCCGGAAGCCCCAGCACCCCGGCCGCGGCCAGACCGAGGACACGGCTGTCCCGGTCGGGCAGCAGCGACACAGAACGCGGGCGCACCTCGGCGGCCTCCAGCAGCGTGCGCAGCCGCAGCAGACCCCGCAGACACTGGCCCGGTGTGTCCTGCAGCCAGGCGTAGCGTCCCGTCATCCCCGCGTCGAATCCGAAGGGGGAGAGCATGCCGAGGACCGTGCCGCCGATCACGTACTGCCACCCGCGCAGGTCGGTGAGGTCCAGGGGAGTCGCCGGGGCGGCGGCGGAGGCACGCTCGAGCACGCGGCTCTGCCGTGCCCGGGCGGGCAGCCACTGGGGGTCGGCCGGATCCGGCAGCAGCGAGTGCTGGCGGCGGGCCAGGACGAGGTCGCCGGCCATGATGGCGTTGTGGACCAGGAGGTAGCGGTCAGGCCAGTCGGCGAAGTCGCTCTCGTGCCGGGCGAGTATCTCGACGGCCTCGCCGTGGCGGCCTTCGCGCTCGTACGCCGCCACGAGTTCACGGACCACCGTCAGTGCGCCCGGCTTCTGCCGGAGCACCTCGCTCAGGGCAGGGATCGCCAGGGAGGACAGGCCGCGCTCGATGCACGCGTACCCGAAGTCGAAGAGTTCCTGCGCCCTTCCGGGGCGTGCCGCCAGTGCCGCGGCGGCCTGCCGCAGGTCCTCGAATCCCACCGTCTCGGCGGCCCTCCCGACCACGAGAGCCACCTCTCCGGGCGGCAGACCCGCCGCGTCCGCCCGCAGCGACCGCAGGGCCCCCGGAACGTCTCCGGCATCGAGCAACTCCCAGGCCCTGACGAGTTCGGGGGACTTCGGCCGGCGATTCCTGCGCGAGAACATGCCGGAGATCATCACGTATGGCGGCACGGATCCTCAACGTGTTTCCGCCGCCCCCGTACCGCCCGGCCCGCCCCTGGAAGCCGCGGTCTTCAGGGGCGGGCCACTCCGGCCGCGCCTACGACTTGGCGACCGGCGGCCGGTCGTCCGTCTCGCGGTCGTCCGTCTCCCGGTCGTACGTCGAGGTTCCCGCGTCCAGGAGCGGCTCCTGAGTCTTGAGGTGTGCGGGCGCCAGTGCGCGCAGGGCGTGGTAGCCGGTGATCACGGGCAATGCTAATGCGGCCTGCGTACGGCTCCTCATCCGGTGTGTGCATGGGGCAACGAAGTCTTCCGTCCGCACTGTCCGTACCGGTGCGTGGTGGCCACCGGTTTCCGGTCGCGGGTACCCGGCCGGGTGTCTTGCCCGGCCGCCCAGGAGAATCGATGTCCACTTCCTCCCGGTATGATCAATTGTGTGATTATGTCTGGGTGGCTGAGGCGTCGTCGTTCTCCCGGCGGCGGGCGATGGCAGGCTGCCCTGCTGTCACCAGTGGTCCTGACGGTCGTCATCGCCGCGCTGGCCTTCGCCACCCCGAGGGAGATCGCCATCAGCCGCCTGCTGCCCGCCGCACCCGCGCTGGCCGCCGCGATGTGGAGCGTGCTCCCGACGATCCTGCTGGGGGCGTTCTGCCTGCTGGTCATGATCGGTCTCAGCTTCGTCTACACCGACCTGGGCACGCCCTACACGGCGGCCGCCATCGTCGCGGTCACCCTGGCGGCCGCCTACGCGAGCCACGTACGGCTCCAGCGGGAAGAGACCCTGTTCCATGTCCGGCTCGTAGCCGATGCGGCCCAGGCGGTGCTGCTGCGCCCGTTGCCGCCCCGCATCGCGGACGTCGAGATCGAGTCGTTGTACCTGGCGGCCCAGGAGCAGGCCCGGATCGGTGGTGACTTCTACGAGGCGGCCGACACGCCGTACGGGGTCCGGCTCCTCATCGGCGACGTGCGCGGCAAGGGCCTGCCCGCGGTCGGGGCGGCGGCGGCCGTCATCAGTTCCTTCAGGGAGGCCGCGTTCGACGAGCCGGACCTGAGAGTGGTCGCCCGGCGCCTGGAGACCAGCATGACCCGCCACAGCACCGCGTACGCCGCCCAGGACCGGCCGGAACACTTCGCCACCGCCCTGGTCGCCGAGATCCCCCACGGCGGCGGCCACGTGAGGCTGCTGAACTGCGGGCACCCCCCGCCGGTGCTCGTGCACGAGGGGAGGACCCGCGTCCTGGAGCCCTCCACCCCCTCACCTCCTCTGGAACTCGCGCCGCTCATCGGCGGCGACTACTGCGTCGACACCGTTGCCTTCGTCCCGGGCGACCAGCTGCTGCTCTACACCGACGGCGTGACGGAGACACGGGACCGCGCCGGAGAGTTCTTCCCGCTGGCGGACTGGGCGGGCCGGCAGGGTCAGGCACCGCCCCGCGAACTGCTCGACCGGCTCCACCGGGACCTGGTCCGCTACAGCGGTGGCACGCTCGAGGACGACATCGCGGCCCTCGCGGTACGAAGCACCGGCAGCCGGGCGCGGGAACACCCGGCGCGGGTGGGCGGACCGCCCGGCGCGTCCGGTGTGTGAACCGGGCTTCTCCGGCGGCGTGTGAATGGCTCACCGATGCGGCGCCCCACCGGACGCCGCCACGCCCTCCGGGCGTACGGCGCCGGCTGCGCCGCACGGCCCGGACTGCGGCTGCGGTCGGGTCACTTCGCTGCGGTCAGGTCACTTCGGTCCGGTCAGCTCGCCGAAGACCCAGTACGCGTCGTCGGGGGCCAGGCCCGCGAGGTGGCGCCCGGAGTGGTGCAGGACGGCGGGGCCGGAGGTGATGTGCTGGCATCCGGCGTGCATGTCGCGGAACACCCGCTGGAGGTCACCGTCGCGGAGAGCCGCGGTACCGGCCCACTTGTACGCGGTCGCGCACACGCTCTGCCCGGTCCTGGTGGCGTTGATCAGGGCCAGCCGGGCGAGCGTCTCCTGCTCGGTGCTGGGCCGGCCGCCCGCGTCGAGGGCGGTCTCGATGCCGGCCCAGACCTCGAGGGCCCAGGCGCGCGCGGAGCGGAGGGCGATCTCGGCGCGGGCGTAGTCGGCGTGGAACTCGGCGGAGTCGACGGTCGCGCCGGGGGCACCGGACTTCTGCCGGGCGAGGACCCGCAGCTCGTCCAGGGCCCGGCGGCCGACCCCGAGAGCCCAGCCCGTCAGGGCGATACCGGCGATGTTCCAGACGCCGACCCGGTACAGCGCCCCGCCGCTGACGGGCTCCGTGGTCGTGATGTCGTATGCGTAAGCCTCGGGGACGAAGACGTCGTCGAGGCGGTAGTCGATGCTGCCGGTGGCGCGCAGCCCCATGACGTCCCAGTTGCCGAGCAGGGTGGCCTGCTCCTTCGGCTGGATGAGGATGAGCACCTGCCCGGTCTGCTCGACCACCGCCGCGCTGTGGAGGTGGTCGGCGTGGTGCATGCCTGAGGCGAAGGACCATGATCCACTCAGCCGGTAGCCGCCGTCGACCCGGACGGCGGTGCCCGGCCGGGTGCCCTGGCCCGCGACCAGCGTGACGCGGCCGTCGCCGTACAGGCTCTGCGCGGCCTCCTCGCCGACGTACGCCGCGGTCGTGCCGGAGCACACATACACGGCGTGCACGATCCAGCCCGTGGAGGCGTCGTGGTGGCTGACCCTCTCGACGGTCTGAATGGCCTGGCGGGGTGAGAACTCGTAGCCGCCGAGCGACCGGGGGATGCAGATCCGGAACACGCCGCTGTCGTGCAGGGCCTGGACGACGGCCGGGGTGAGCCGGCCGGCCGCCTCGGCCGCCTGCGCCTCGCGGCGGATCAGTGGTCCGATGTCGTCCAGCCGGGTGAGCAGAGGGCCGAACTCCTCGCTGACGTGCAGGCCGCCGGAGGCGGTGGTGGTCAGCTGGTCGGTCATTCGTCAACGCTCCCTAGGGTGATCGGCTTTGTTCGCCGTTCCTCGCTTGCCGTTGCCTGCCAAGTCAATCGCGGAAGCGTGCCGTCCGGCAGCCGGTGGGCCGAGCCGGGTGACGTGCACAGCGAGCCGCGCACCTGATGTCACCCGTCGTCTTCGACGACATCCACTTCGAGCACCGGCCCTACGAGGCGTGGTCCGCCTACGCCCAGTCCAAGACCGCGAACATCTGTTCACCGTCGCCCTGGCCGGGAAGCGGGCCGCCGACGGCATCACCGCCGACGCGCTGCATCCCGGCGGCATCATGACGAACCTTCAGCGCCACCTGGACGAGGGCCAGCTGCGGTCCTTCGGCGCGCTGGACGACAGCGGTGAGCAACCGCCGATCCCCCCGGGCTGGAAGACTCCCGAACAGGGCGCGGCCACGTCGGTGCTTCTCGCCGCTCCAGCCACCGTCGAGGGTGTGAGCGGTCACTGCTTCGAGGACTGCAACGAGGCCCGCCTCGTCACAGCCCCCGGCGACTTCCTCAGCGGCGTCGCCCCCACGCCCTCGGCGCGGACGCGGCCGAACGTCTCTGGCAGGAAACCGTCCGCCTCCTGGTTCGCCGCGCCCGGGCGTGAGCCCTCCGTCGCCGTGGCGGACGAGCGGCGCAGGACGCGCCCGGGCGGGGGCACCGCGGACTGCCGAGCGGATGAGCACCCTCCGGCATTCGGATGATAGGCAGTCATACCGGTTTTCCTCCGTGCCCGAAGTGTGACTTCTTGAGGTGCCTGAAACAGTCAGCCCGGCCCGTCCGTCCGACGCAATGCCGTGGTCACAGACTTCCCGGCGACGCGGGTGGGACGCGGCAGCGGCCGCAGGGCGGCTGGCGGGCCTGTGCACACGAAGGGCGTTGCCCGCGACGGGTATTGACGGGCCGGCTCCACGCGCCTCGAGGAGACGTCTTGAGAGCTGTCCACACTGTCGGAACGCTGCTCGCCACCGCACTGCTCATCCCTGCGACGACCGGCGTGACGGCGCGGGCCGCGAGCACACCCGAACCCGACCGGCACCGAGCGGTGCACAGATCCGACGACTCCGGTCCCGCCGTACACCACGATACGTCCCGTCCGCTGCGCTCCATGCGCACCGCACGGCACGTCGAGCCGGACCGTCCGGCCAGTCCGGGCCGCACGTGGCCGCACACATCCCCTCAAGTGTCCGACACCACCCTGCAGCGCGACCAGGGTCGGCGTCCCGGAATCCGCCTCAGGACCAACTTCGAGGGGATCCCTGAGAACGGCATTCTGCCCCCGGACCCGAATGCCGCGGCCGGGACCACCCAGATCGTCGAAACCGTCAACGTGCGGTTCGCCGTGTACTCCAAGACCGGAGCCGCTCTTCTCCCGCCGACTCCGCTCAACACCCTGTGGTCGGGCTTCGGCGGCCCCTGCGAGACCCGCAACGACGGAGACCCCGTCGTGCGCTGGGACACCCTGGCCGACCGGTGGATCATCACCCAGATGTCGGTGAACCAAGAGACCGGCGAGTTCTACGAATGCCTTGCGGTCTCCCGCGGCGAGGACGCCACCGGCGAGTGGCACCGCTACGCGTTCCAGTACGCCGAGTTCAACGACTACCCGAAGCTGTCCGTGTGGCCGGACGCGTACTACATCACGTACAACACCCAGAATCCCCAGACGGTGTGCGCGCTGGACAGGGCCAGGATGCTGACCGGCGCACAGGCGGGCCAGCAGTGCTTCGAGGTGGAGACGGAGTCGAACCTGCTCGCCTCCGACCTCGACGGCTCCATGCCGCCGCCCCGTGGAACACCCAACCTGGTGACCAGTCCGGCGTCCACGAACCGGCATCTGCTGTTCTGGAAGTTCCACGTCGACTGGGAGCGGCCGGCACGGTCGAGGCTGACCGGGCCTTCGTACGTGGGGGTGGCTCCGTTCACGCCCGCCTGCGCCGGCGCCAACCCGGAGGAGTGCGTGCCGCAGGGAGGAACCGACCAGAAGCTGGACTCGATCTCGTACTGGCTGATGCAGCGGCTCGCCTACCGCAACTTCGGCGCCCATCAGTCCCTGGTGGTCAACCACGCCGTCGACGCCCGCGGCGGGGTCGGGGAGCGCTGGTACGAGCTGCGGCTCAAGAACGGGAAGCCGGCGGTCCGCCAGCAGGGCACCTACGCCCCCGACTCCACCTACCGGTGGATGGGGTCGGTCGCCCAGGACCGCGAGGGCGGCATCGCCCTCGGGTACTCCCGGTCGTCGGCCACGACGTACCCCTCGATCCGGGTGACCGGCCGTCTGGCGTACGACCCGCGCGGCCTCATGACGCTGCGCGAGACCACGGTGCGCAACAGTGCCGGACCGCAGGCGGACAGCAACCGATGGGGCGACTACACCTCCATGGCCGTCGACCCCGTGGACGACTGCACGTTCTGGTACACCAACCAGTACCTGACGGCCGGGGGAGACTGGCGCACCCGCATCGCCTCGTTCGCCCTGCCCGGTTGTACGGCCGACTGGCGGCAGTCCAAGTGAACCGGGGCGGAGGACGGGTACGGGGCCGGGCCCGCACGGCGCCGGCGCAACCCGTCGGGCCGCCGGTGAAGCGCATGACCGATCCCCCCGGGCCGAGGGGCCCGGGGGGATCGCCGCGGGCGGCGGGCAGCGTGTGCCCGGCCCCGTTCCTCACGCCGCGAGCGCGTGGCCGGGGTGCAGCACCACCTTGGTGTAGCCCTCGATCCGCTTGTCGAACTTCTCGTACGCCTGCGGCGCCTGCTCCAGCGGCAGCTCGTGCGAGACCACGAAGCTGGGCTTGGCGCGCCCGGCGATGATCAGG
The DNA here is from genome assembly GCF_009916105.1 of Streptomyces sp. GC420. GTDB lineage: Bacteria > Actinomycetota > Actinomycetes > Streptomycetales > Streptomycetaceae > Streptomyces. The sequence continues at coordinate 11,403 of NZ_JAAAXQ010000090.1, forward strand.
TCACGGAGCTGGCGGTTGTAGCGCTTGACGTTGCACTGGCCGGTGCCCATCTGCTGACCCTTCTCGAACATCCTGCCGATGGAGACCAGCAGCTGGCCGTGCTTTGCGTGCTCGTCCGGGCCGCCCGGGTCCGAGGGCACGTACAGACCCGGCACACCGAGCATGCCGGTCGGCCGCACCGTCTCGACGAGCGTGTTGAGGACGACGGCGGGTTCCTCGTGGCTGGTGTCGTCGTGTGCCTGGGCCTGGTAGCCGACGGCGTCCACGCCCTTGTCGGTTCCCTCTCCGCCCGTCTGTTCCTTGATCTGCGCGGCCGGGTCGCCCTTGGTGAAGTCGATGGGGACGGCCCCGATCTCCTCGGCCTTGGCGAGCCGCTCGGGCACCCGGTCGACGCAGAACACCTTCGAAGCCCCGCGCAGCAGCGCGGAGTAGGCGGCCATCAGCCCCACCGGTCCTGCGCCGAAGACGGCCACGCTCTCGCCGGGGGACACCTGGGCGAGTTCGCATCCGTGGTAACCGGTCGGGAAGATGTCGGCGAGCAGCACGAAATCGGTCTCGAACTCGTCGCCCGGCGGCAGCTTGAGGCAGTTGAAGTCGGCGTAGGGCACGCGGAGCCGTTCCGCCTGGCCACCGATGAAGGGGCCCATCGCCACGTAGCCGTAGGCTCCTCCGGCGAAGCCGGGATTGACCGTCAGACAGAAACCGGTCCTCCCGGCGAGGCAGTTCTTGCAGAATCCGCAGGCGACGTTGAAGGGCATCACGACGCGGTCCCCCTCGGACAGGGAGGTCACGCCCGTACCGACCTCCTCGACTATGCCGAGGTTCTCGTGTCCGAAGACGATGCCCGACTCGGCCGCCGTGCGGCCCTCGTACATGTGCAGGTCCGATCCGCAGATCGCGCTCGACGTGACCCGTACGAGCACGTCGTTCGGGTGCTGGATCCGTGGATCGTCGACCTCCCTCACAGTCACACTGAAGGGCTTCTCATAGACGACGGCTTTCACCTGGGCCACCTCCGCGTCGAACGCCGGACGACGGCGGTGACATACGGACCGCTACCGGGGCACACAGGGACGGCGGGCCGTCGGTCCGTGCGGTGGCCCCGGGTGCTCTCGCATCACCGCCTGGTACTTCCAGGGAACGCCTGTACGACGTAGGTCGCAACCCGCGCCTGCGCCCACGCCGCCGGTGTCAGGCGCGGGCGACGATGGCGGCGAGGTCGAGTGCGGGGTCGAGGGTGCCGTACTCGAGACCGCGGTCCTCCCCGAGCCGGGCGGAGACGAAGCCGGCGGCGACCGCGGCCGGAGCCTCCCGGATCACCACGGCACCCTGCAGGCCCAGCGCCAGTGCCTCGACGACCCGGCGGGCCAGGGCGGGGCCGGCCGCCGGGTCGGCCGCGGCGCGCCCGAGGAGCGCCCTAGTGGCGGCGACGTGCGCGTCGAAGGCGGGGTACTCGCCCAGCGCGGAGGCGAGTTCGCGGTCGACGGCCTCCACCGACTGCGGCTCGCGGGCCATGGCACGCAGGACGTCGAGGGCGATCACGTTGCCGGACCCCTCCCAGACGGCCATCACCGGCTGCTCGCGGTAGCGGCGGGCCAGCGGGAAGGCCTCCGTGTAGCCGTTCCCGCCCAGGCACTCGAGCGCCTCGTAGGCGTGGTTGGGCCCGCGCTTGCACACCCAGTACTTCGCGACGGCGGTCGCCAGCCTGCGGAAGGCGACCGACTCGTCGTCGTCACTGTCGTAGGCGGCGGCCAGCCGCAGCGCCGTCCATGTGGCTGCCTCGGCCTCCAGCTGCAGATCCGCGATCACCGCGGTCATCGCGGGCTGGTCGACGAGCAGAGCGCCGAAGGCACTGCGGTGCCGGACGTGCCAGGCCGCCTCGGCGACGGACTGCCGCATACCGGCGGCGCTGCCCAGGACGCAGTCCAGCCGGGTCTGGCCGACCATCTCGATGATCGTGCGCACCCCGCGACCCTCCTCGCCGACGAGCCAGCCGACGGTGCCGTCGAGCTCGATCTCCGAGGAGGCGTTGGACTTGTTGCCCAGTTTGTCCTTCAGCCGCTGGATCCGGAACACATTGCGGTCCCCGCCGGGAAGGACCCGTGGCACCAGGAAGCAGGACAGGCCTCCGCCGCGTCCGCCGTGACGGGAGGCACCGCCGGCGGCCTGGGCCAGTACGAGGAACGCGTCGGACTGAGGCGCCGAGCAGAACCACTTGTGCCCGGTGAGCCGGTAGGTGCCGTCACCGGCGTCGACCGCGCGGGTGGTGTTGGCCCGGACGTCGGAACCGCCCTGCTTCTCCGTCATCGCCATACCGAAGATCGCCGAGGTCTTGGTCGCCGGATCGCGCAGATCGGGGTCGTAGGCCCGGGAGTAGACCCGCGGGAGCCAGGTCTCGGCCAGCTCCGGGCTGAACCGCAGCGAGGGGACGACGGAATGGGTCATGCTCACCGGGCACGCGTGCCCCGGCTCGATCTGCGAGAACAGCATGAAGGTGGCCGCCCGGGCGACGTGTGCGCCGGGCCGGGGGGCGGACCAGCAACTGGTGTGCGCGCCGTGCTCGATTGCCGCGCCGATGACCCGGTGGTAGGCGGGGTGGAACTCGACGGCGTCGACCCGGTGGCCCCATCGGTCGTGGCTGGAGAAGACCGGTGGGTTGGTGTTGGCCAGTTCGGCGTCCCGCTGGAAGCCGGCCTGCCCGACCAGGGAGCCGACCGCGCTCAGACGGTCGGCCGCCCACTGGGCGTCGTACCGCTTGACGGCCTCGGTCAGCGCGGGATTGATCAGGTACTCGTTGAGGCCGGCCCGAGGGGGTGCCTGATTGACGACTTCGTGGGTGGTGCTCATCGTGTCTCCTTCGCGCCCAGAGCCCGGAAGCAGAACATGCGGATGCCTTCGACGATGTCGTCGTCCGACGCGGTGTGCCCGGCCGGCTGCCGGGGGTGGAGGCGGCCGACGAGTGCCTCGGAGACCGCTCCCATCACCGCCGAGGCGGCGAGGGCGGCGTCCTGGGCGACGAACGCGCCGTCCGCGACGCCGTCGCGGACGATCTCCTCACCCAGTTCCGTGTACGACCTGCGGTAGACCAGCCGTTCCGCGTCCACCGCGGAGGCCACCGGCTCGAAGAGCAGCGACCAGGCCATGGTGCGGCCCTGCAGGGCTCGCCCGGCGAACGTGCGGATCAGCGCGCCCAGCCGGTCGGTGGCCCGGGGGCCGGCGTCGGCGACCGCGGCACGCACCGTCGCGAGCTCGTGGTCGGCGGCACTGCGGAACACCTCGGCCAGCAGGTGCTCACGGTTCTCGAAGTAGGAGTAGACCGACCCGACGCTTGCCCCGCTCTCCCTGGCGATGGCCGCGACGGTCGCGCCGCCGAAGCCCTTGGCGGCCACGAGCGAGCGCGCCGCGCGCAGGAAGCCCGCCCGCTTGAGTTCCGCGTTGCGCCGGGTGGTCTCCGTCGGCCGGTAGGGCACGAAGCCTCTCCTCGCGAAGTTCTGAATCCGAATTCAATCTTTGGGAGACAATCGAATCCTGATCCAGAGCTTCGTGGCAAGAGGTCGTCGTGGATCCGCGGCCCGCTGAGGAGCCGGAGTTGGGGCAACGGAGGGGGCTTGCGATCGGCTCGGGCGACGGCCGTGACGGGCGGATAATGTCGGCTCATGACACCTGTGCGTGCGGTACTCGCGGACATCGACGGCGTACTCACCGTGTCCTGGAAGCCGCTGCCCGGAGCGGTGGAGGCGCTGACCCGCCTGCGGACGGCGGGCTGCGAGCCGGTGCTGGTCACCAACACCACCTCACGGACCAGGGCGTCCATTGCGGCGACCCTCGCCGACGCCGGGTTTCCGATCGGCCCGGACGACGTGCTCACCGCACCCTCGGCCACGGCCGCGTACCTGGCCGAGAACTACGACGGCGCCCGGGGCCTGCTGCTCACCAGCGGTGACATCGGCGAGGATCTGGCGGGAGCGGGGGTGACGTTCGTGGGGGAGGACGACGAGGATCCGGTCGATGTCGTCCTCGTCGGCGGTGCCGGACCGGAATTCGGCTACCGGTCGCTGAACCGGGCCTTCCACCGCCTCCAGCAAGGGGCCCGGCTCGTCGCGATGCACCGCAATCTGTACTGGCGCACGAGACACGGACTCGACCTCGACAGCGGGGCGTTCCTGACGGGCCTGGAACGTGCGGCCGGCGTGGAGGCGGAGATCACCGGGAAGCCCGCGGAGGCGTTCTTCTCGGCCGCCCTCTCCCGCGCCGGGGCCCGGCCCGCCGAGACCCTGATGGTGGGGGACGACATCGAGGCCGATGTGCTCGCCGCCCAGCGGTGCGGGATCACCGGAGTGCTGGTGAAGACCGGCAAGTATCTGCCCAGGACGCACCGCGACGCCCCGGGGACTCCCGACCACGTCATCGATTCCGTCGCCGATCTGCCCGGACTGCTGGAGCGCCTCACCCGATGAGGCGCACCGACCGGCCCCCCGCACCCGGCGAGGCGCCCCTGCCTCTTGCGGCGCGGCCTGCCGGTGCGGGACGCCGGCGCGGGACGAGGACAGGTGCCGGCAGCCGCGGTCGCGCCGACGTGCGGCACCCGGGCGAATCATCCGGCCGGCGAAGACAGCCACAGTCATCACGGACACTCCCGAGTGGCACAGTGGTATCCATGTGCGGCCGATACGTCTCCACCCGCAGTCCCAAGGAGCTGGCCCCTCTCTTCCGCGTCACCGAGGTCAGGCCGTCGGAGACCCTCGCGCCCAGCTGGAACGTGGCGCCCACCGACGAGGTGTGGGCGGTCCTCGAACGCGTCCCGCGCGGCGCGCAGACGGTCACCCGGCAGTTGCGGCCGCTGCGCTGGGGACTGGTGCCGTCCTGGGCCAAGGACCCCGGCATCGGCTCCCGGCTGATCAACGCGCGGATGGAGACCGCCCAACAGAAGCCCGCCTTCCGCCGCGCGTTCGCGAACCGGCGCTGCCTGCTCCCGGCCGACGGCTTCTACGAATGGCAGTCCCTTCCCGCCACCGGGGACCGCAGGAGCCGCAAGCAGCCTTACTTCATCCACCCCGCGGACGGCCGGGTCATGGCACTGGCCGGACTGTACGAGTTCTGGCGCGACCCCGGCGTCCCCGACAAGGACGACCCGGCGGCCTGGTGGACGACCTGCACCATCATCACGACCGAAGCCACCGACGCGGCGGGCCGCATCCACCCCCGCATGCCGCTGGCCGTCTCCGAAGCCGACTACGACGCCTGGCTCGACCCCGCCCAGCAGGACACCGACCGGCTCCGCACCCTGCTGATCACTCCCGCCGACGGCCACCTGGACGCCCGGCCGGTCTCCACCGCCGTCAACAACGTCCGCAACGACGGCCCGCAGCTGCTGGACGCCGTACCCGCTCCGTGACCGTGACCCCGCCGACGGCCCCGCCCGGCACGCGGCCCCGGTTGCGCGTCAGCGACGGGGTACCCGGCCGGTGACCGGCCGTCTGGTTGCGGCCGGGCGGTGCGAGGCATCCCTCCGGGCCCGAACGGAGCAGCCCCATGACCAATACCAGCAAGGAACAGACCGTCGGGCAGTCGGGCGGAACGGGCAGTTGCGACGCCGGCCACCGCGGTGGGCCTCCCCGGGACCCTCGCCCCGCGGGCCGGTTCCCGTGACCCCGGATGACGCACCCCGAGGTTGTATGAGCCGGGAACGAGGCAGGGCCACACGCCCCGCGCGGCTGCGCTTCGAAGGCTGGATCGCGGGGACGGGCACCTCGTCCGGGACACGCGTCGTGCTGGGTCACTGGGAGCGATCGCCGTTCGGGCCGTTCAGCGACGTGATGCTGGAGCGAGCGAACGGGGAACGCCTGCTGCTGGCACCCACGCGGGAGACGGCGGACTTCATCGTCCGCACCTACAACTTCGACACGGTGCGCATTGTGCCGGTCGGCGTGCGCGTCGCGGCAGGCACCTGGACGGTCAGGGCCGGGCCGCTCGATCTGCGCTTCACCACCGGCCGGCGAGGGCCCCTGGGGTTTCTCCTGCGTGCCGTGCCCGGCCCGCTCGCCCGACGGCCGGCATGGAGCACGCTGACGGATCTCCCCGCCCGCCTGCTGCTGTCCGGTGTCCGGACCCGGGGCACTGCCGGCGGCGGCCGCCGCGAGTGGTACGGCGCACACGACCTGCGGCCGATCACCACGGTGACGGCGGTCCTCGAAGGCGACGACCTCGGCGTGATGGCCCCCGTCGAGCCCGCCGTCCGCTTCGGGTTCGCCTCCGCGCCCCGGAAACCCGCTGTCACACGGATCACCACGACGGTGGCCCTGGGCCCGGAGCCCGAGCCCTCTCGCGGGCGCCGGGCGTGAGGGCGGGCCGATCAGCCGTTCGTGGCCCATCCGGCGTTCCCACAAGGCCCTGCTTCACGGGACGGCGGCAGCGGGTGCCAGGGAGCACCACTGCCGCACCGCCTTGCGAACTGTTGGCGGACGGGGTCCACAAGGCCGTGTACGCCTTCGCCACCGGCGCGGTCGCCGACGCACTGGCCGCACGAGGCGGTCCCGGTCCCCCGGACAGTGTCATGCCGATGTCGGCCCGCTGCCGCGGCGAGAGGCCCATGGGCGGTAGGGCGCCCTGGCGCGCCGCCGTGCTGTCCAGCCGGGCATGATGCTTTCACGATCACGCGCGTGATACTCCTCCCCGGGTGAGCCGTGGGGAACGGGGTGCGTGCCGTGGCCTGCGAGGTCTGCTTGCCTGCCATGAGTCTCGGACCTACTGTGCGGGTATCGCAGCGCGTTTTCCCACCCCTGTCTGGCTGGACGGCCGATATGTGCGGCTGGTCCCGCTGTCGCTGAGTGATGCCCCGGCGCTGTTCGTGGCGGGGCGCGGTGATGAGCAGATGTGGCGGTGGCTGTCCACCACGCCACCGGGCTCGCCGGCGGAGATGCAGGCTCTGGTCGAGCAGCGGCTCGCGCAGCAGGCGGCGGGGGAGGCGGTGGTGTTCACCGTACTGCCGAGAACGACGCTGCGGCCGTCGGGGTGGGTGGCCTACCTGGACATCTCGGTCTCGGACGAGCGCCTGGACATCGGGTGGGCCTGGGTGGAGCCCTCAATGTGGGGTACCGCGGCCCACCTGGAGATCCACTTCATGCTGGCCTGCCACGCTTTCCAGGATCTCGGCTTCGGGCGGGTGCAGTGGCGGCTGGACGGCCTCGATCTGCCGTCCCAGGACGCCGTCTCCCGGATCGGCGGAATCCGCGAGGGGGTGCTGCGCCGGCACGGCCGGCGGGGGGACGGATCGTGGCGCGACACCGTCTATTACTCACTGGTCGCCCCGGAGTGGCCCGCGGTGCGTGAGCGGTGGATCTCCAGCTGGATCCTGGAGTGACCCCGGCGGACGAGACCTGCCGCTGCGACGCCGTTCCGGGGCGTGGCGGTGCTCCTTCCGGGTGGCCCATTCACTGACGCGGTCGTAGCGTCGATACAGAGACGATCGCCTGCGACCGCGGCACACTCGCCCGGTGTCCGGCCCGCAGGCAGGCCCCCGCAGGGCGCAGAGCTCGAGCGCGGGACCAGGGGTTCTGCGAGAGGCAGTTGGGAGCAGACATGCGCAGACATACTTTCAACACGGCGGTCACGCTCTGTGCCGCGGCATTGCTCACAACAGCCATGGGGACGGCAGCCTTCGGGACGGCCTCCGCCGCCCCGCAGACCGCACCCGCGGTGAAGCAGCAGAGCGTGCGGCCAGTGCTCGTCGACTGCTTCTGGAACGCGGACGTACGCCCGGACGACTTCATGCTCGCCTGCGGTGACGGCAACAGCCGCCTCTCATCGCTCGACTGGTCACAGTGGGACCCGAACTCGGCGACGGCCACGGGCATCAACGTCGTGAACGACTGCAAGCCCTACTGCGCGGCCGGTACGTTCCACTCGTACCCGGTCATCGTGCGGCTGGAGGACCCGCAACCGTGGGCGAAGCACCCGCAGTTGCAGCACTACACCGAGATGGAACTCATATACGTCAATGACAAGCCGGACGGATTCCCGCAGGTGCTGAGCCTCCCACTGTGGGACTGACCTCGCCGAAGGAACAGACAAGGTACGAAGAGGGAACGAGGCTTGAACGGCGGACCGACGCCGGCCGAGCACCGACTCCCCTGTGGCCGGTGCGCAGCCCCGCGGTCCGCGTTCCCGCGCTGCCTCGTCCTCCCGTGTCCTCCCGGTGCCGCCCTCAGGCCCTCTCCACGGTGAGGCGCCGACCGGGCATGCGCATGTTTCCCTTCCTTCGCGGCTGGTCCTGCAGGGTCCTGCTCACCCGGAAAACTAGGGGAGCCTCCCTGGGCGGTCGTCCCGCGGAAGGTTGAACTCCGCACCGCACTACGGCGGTACCGGGGTTCCCTCTGCAACTTTCGCGGTACGCCTTACACCACGGCCGTTTGACGCCCCGTCCCCGCCGACCCGCCTACGCTGCGACGTGTCCATGTCCGCGTCCGCATGCACTTCCGTGCGCGTCGAACAAAGAGGGAGGCTCACGATCGAAGGACGGTGGCCGACGTCCCGTGACCGGCCCGCGCACGGGGAGCGGGTCGCGGCGCGGAACCGGCCGACAGCACCTACCCATACGCGGCCGGCGGTCGTGCGCCTGCTCGGAGCCCCCGGACCGTGGCTGGTCGACACCGTGCTGGCCGTGGCCTTCCTCGTCGTCGCCCTCACGCTGGGCGGCCAGCCCGAACCCGGCCCCGGCTGGCGCGCCCTGGACGCCGAGGGCGCCGCCCTCACCTGTCTGGTGAACGTGCCGATCGCGGCGCGCAGACGGGCGCCGCTCGCCGTCTTCGCGGTCGCCTGCGCCGGGTGGCTTGTCTTCATCCACCTCCACTACTGGCCGGTTGTGAACTGCCCGGGCCCCTTCCTCGCGCTCTACACCGTGGCCGCGCGACGCCCGACCCGCGTCGCCACCGCCGCGACCGCGGTGATCGGCGCCGTATGGCTGTACGCGGGGATCCGCTCGGGGCAGCCCATGGCGGCCTGCGTGGCCCAGGCGCTGGTGTTCCCCGCCGTGGGCTGCCGCGTCGGCATCGCGGCCCGGATCTCCGCCGAACGCGCCGAGCAACTCGCCCGGCTGGCCGTCGAGTTGCGGCGCGAGCAGGGGGACCGGGCCCGCCGCGCGGTCGCCGGGGAACAACGGCGCATCGCGCGTGAGCTGCACGACGTGGTGGCCCATCACATGTCGGTGATCAACGTGCAGGCGGGAATGGCGGGTTATGTCTTCCGCACCTCCCCGGACACCGCGCATCAAGCCCTGCTGACCATCTCCGAAACCAGCCAGGAGGCGCTGCGCGAACTGCGCCGGATGCTGACGCTGCTGCGTTCCTCCGCCGACGAGACGGCCGACACCACCGTGGGGGCCGACGCGGAGGAGGGGACGGACACCGGGCCGGGGAGCACATCCGCAGACGGGAGCGCGGTGCTGTACGCCCCCATGCCCGGTCTGGACCGGCTGCCGGAGGTCGCGGACCGGGTCCGCGCCGCCGGCGTACCCGTCGACCTGCGGTTCTCGGGCGACGTACGGCCCCTGGAACCCGGCACGGAACTCTGCGCGTACCGCGTGGTGCAGGAGGCTCTCACCAACGTGATCAAGCACGCGCACCCCGCGCGCGCCACTGTGCTCGTCGACTTCCGGCCGCGGGAAATCGTCGTGAGCGTGACCGACGACGGCCGGCAGACCCGGCGGGTTTCGGCCAATGTCCCGCCGGGCCCCGGTCATGGCTTGATCGGTATGCGGGAACGCGCAAAGCTCTACGGCGGCACCGTGGAAGCCGGTCCGCGGGCCGAGGGGGGCTACGGCGTACGCCTCGTCCTGCCCACCGCACCGGCGCCCACTGAACCGACGGGGGGATGACCCACCGGCATGACCAGGGTGCTCGTGGTCGACGACCAGTACCTCATCCGGGCCGGGCTCGTGGGACTGCTCCGGGCGGCCCCGGGGATCGAGGTGGTGGGCGAGGCGGCGGACGGCGAGGAGGCCGTACGCGCGGCGGCCCGCACCCGGCCCGACGTGATCCTGATGGACATCCGGATGCCCGTTCTCGACGGTACGGCCGCCACCCGCCGCATCCTGGCGGAGGCAGCGGATCCGCTGCCCCGCGTGCTGATCCTGACCACCTTCGACCTCGACGAGTACGTGTACGCGGCGCTGCGCGCGGGCGCCTCCGGATTCGTCCTCAAGGAGACCGGCCCGGAGCAGCTGATCGGCGCGGTGATGGCCGTCGCCCGCGGGGACATGCTGTTCGCGCCGACCGTCACGCGCCGGCTGATCGAGGCGTACGTCGCCCGCTCGGAACCGGTCCCGGACACTCCCGCCGGTCTGGGCGCGCTCACCGGGCGGGAGCGCGAGGTGCTGCGGCTGACCGCGCGGGGGCTGTCGAACGCGGAGATCGCGGAGAAGCTCTTCATCAGTGAGGCGACGGTCAAGACCCACCTGAACCGGACGATGAGCAAACTCGACCTGGACAGCCGTGCCCAGGCCGTCGTCGTCGCCTACGAGACGGGTCTGGTGGTCCCGGGCCGCCCAGCGGTCTGATCCGCCCTCCGGCCCTCCGGCCACGGTCCCGGATCCCGGTGCTCCGGCCGGTAGTCCGCCGGCCCGGCTCCGGGCGGGGGAGGGGAGACCGGCGCCGGGATGCCGCGGGCGCCGGGCCGGGCGGCCGTGCTCAGCGCACCGGGAATCCGAAGGAGTACCCCTGCTCCTTCAGCCACGGCAGGACCTCGCGGAGCGCGGCCACGGTCTGGGAACGGTCTCCGCCCGCGTCGTGGAAGAGGACGGTGGGGCCGTTGGAGATCTCGTTCTTGACGGTGGCGACCATGGCGTCCTTTCCGGGACGCTCGAAGTCCTTGGAGTCGACGTTCCAGCCCAGCGGCCGCATGCCGTGGGAGGCGGCGAGACGGCGGCTGTACGGGGTGAACGCGCCGCCCGGAGCCCGGTAGTACAGCGGCCGGACACCCCCGGACGCCTCGATGATCATGCGTTCGGCTTCCAGGATCTGCTGTGACTGGTAGGCCTCGGACTTGGTGTCCATGGTGGTGTCGTGCGAGATCGTGTGGTCGCACAGCCGGTGCCCGTCCGCCACCACCGCCTTGACCAGGTCCGGGTAGGCCCGGGCCTGCGTGCCGACCATGCAGAACGTGGCCTTCACGCCGTTCTCCCGGAGCACCCGCAGCACCTGCGGCGTCCACACGGGGTCCGGTCCGTCGTCGATGGTGATGTTGACGCCCCGGGCGCCGCCGTCCGAGGCGTGGACGATCTCCGCCGACACCCGCCGGCCGTGGGACTCGTCCGACGGACTCGCAGAAGCGCCCGCCGGCGCGGGCCGTCCGGCGACGGGCCCGGCCTGCGCGGTCCACACGGACGCGGCGGCTGCCACCGCCGTCACCCCGACCGCCGCCGCGAACGCCCGGCCGTTCCATCCCCGTCTGCCACGCCCCACCGTGCCCAC
>NZ_JAAAXQ010000091.1 GCF_009916105.1 Streptomyces sp. GC420
CCACAAACCCGTTCCTGATCACCCCTCGCAAGCTGGTAGGGTTCTACCCGTCGCCGCACACACCGCGCCGACAACGCCCCCGTAGCTCAGGGGATAGAGCAACGGCCTCCGGAGCCGTGTGCGCAGGTTCGAATCCTGCCGGGGGCACCCTTCACGAGGTGCCCAAAGACCCCGCCATCAGCGCTTTCGCTGAGAACGGGGTCTTCGCGTATGTGCAGGTGCATGCCGCCCAAAGCCGTCGTATGTCGAGGTCTGTGGACGAGGCGTGGACGGGATCTTGAAGCATCGCCGCAGGTGGGCCCTGCAGACAGTGAGGACCCACCAGCGCATGCGGCCCCTTTGCTCCGGCGGGTGCAGAGATCGCGGATGCCGTCGATGGGGGCAGCTCTTGGGCCGCCCAAAGGCCGCGTCGGCGACCAGCGACACCACGGGACCACGGGGAACTGGCGCGAGGGACGGATGAATGCACCCGCAGCGGCCAACTCAAGGGAGAAAGCCGGGAGCACCAGCAGTCTGACAAAACGCCGAACTAGCAGGTTTGCGGCGTTACACTCCGTGCGAGGGCGACGAGCCACGGACAATACGGAGGGGAAATGAGCGCGAGCGGGACCCGCACTTGCTCTTGGTGCGGCGAGGGAGGGCACGACAAGCGGACGTGCGATGTCCCCCCCAACGCTGGGAAGTGCAGCGTGTGCAACTTCCACGGGCACGACAAGCGTAACTGCCCGGACAAGTGAGGAAGCTTCACTGCAAGTAGGGCACGGAGCGAGAAAGGCCCCAGACAATATGTCTGGGGCCTCAGTGTTGAGGGCGGGACGCCTCACTCGTACTCGCGCAACAGGTCCTCGATCCGCCGGTTGGCAACGTCCTGCCGTCCGTCAAGGCACTTCGCGTAGCGGGTCAGCAGAACCTCGACGCTGTTGCCCGCACGCTCGGCCACCTCGGTCGGGTCGACACCGGCGTTGAGCCACGTCGACAGCGCCGAGTGCCGGAGGTCGTACGGTCGACTGGCGAGCGGCGAGGCCGCGACGGCCGGCAGGAGCGCGAGGAGCCGAGCCTCCTGCCACACCCGGTAGTAGGTCGAGGACGGGACGACCGAGCCCTTTTCGCTGAAGAACAGCCGCCCGTCGTCCGTCGTGCCGAAAGTGGCCAGATGCTCACGGAGCATCGCGACGAGATGGGGCGGGAAGGGCACCCGCCTTACATCCTCGGTAGGCCGGTTCTTCAACCCACGGTCGTCATGGGTCTCCCCCGAGTCGGTCCACTGCTTGCCGACGGACGGACGGGTCCGATGGAGCACCGCCGAGCCCCAGCCCTGCTCGGGAAGGTTCAGGTCCGTCTCGACCAGGCCGACCGCTTCCGCCGGCCGGAGGCCGCCGAAGTACATGGCGGCGAACAGACCCACGAGACGGCGACCACGGGCACGCCGGTACCCGCCCACGTAGGAAACCGCCGCCAGGAGGTTCCGCGCCTGCTCCGGGTTGGCGACAACGCGCGGATCGACCTGGTTAGACACCTTCGGCTTCTGCCAGCGGACAGCCGTGATGGGATTCTCACGCAGCTCCCCCAAGTCGAAGGCGTAGTTCGCGGCATTGACGAGCGTCCGACGCTTGCGCCGCACGGTTTCCGCCGCTGCCGCCGTGCCGTCGAGCTTGAGCTTCAGCGAGTCGAGGACCGCGCGGGCCGTGGCGGGCTCAGTGAGATCGGCCAGCGGCCGGGAGGCCTTGGACACCCAGTGGAGAACGTTTCGCATGTCGTCCGGAACTTCCCGATCGCCGGGCCCCGGCAGCACGAAGGCCCAGTTGCGCAGCGCCTTGCGGATCACCTCGTCAGAGGGCCGTCCGGGACGCTCGTCGAGAAGCTGCATCGTCACGCTGGTGAGCGATTCGTTGATGCCGTCCCGCGTGTTGGGCGCGGCGTACGGCCACTTCATCGCGAGGTATCTCAGGGCGAAGTCGTACCACGACAGGGTCGGCTTCTGCTCCTCCAGCGAGGCCGGGAGGCCGGACTCCGTGTCGAACTCCTCTCCGTCCCTCATGGCCCGCATGAGCTTGCTGCGGTAGTGATCGGCAAGTGCCTTGGTGCGGAACGAGTCGGAGTACACGTTGCCCGCCACGGACCAGCGGACGCCGTACGAGGGCGTCTTGGTGTCGCGCTTACGGACACCCCAGACCTTCACGTCGAGTGACTTCACGCCGCCGCCTCCAACTGTCGCAGCCACGTGGTGAAGTCACTTCGCCACACACGGAGTTCACCGTTCGGGAGCTTGAACGCCTCCGGTGCCTGCCCCAGCTCGCGCCAGCGGTAGAAGGTGCGGCGGGACACCCCGCCCAGCTCGGCGAGGATCTGCGGGACAGTCATCAGTTCGTCTCGTCGGCGTTCCACGCCGAGTCTCCTTCCGTTTCGGTGGTGTCCGGCTCGGTACCCGGTGGTGGGGCGCCGTGAGCGAGAAGGTGTTCCGCAGCGGTCAGGCCGGTTCCAGCGAAGCGCCAGTGGGCGAGGACCAGGACGGTGTCGGGATCGGGCAGCGGGTGGCCCGCCTCGGCCGCGCGCTCGCGTGCCTGGGCTTCGTTGTGGTCGGCGCGTTCCTGGCGGAGGGCGCCGAGGGTGACGGAGTAGGCGCGGGACTTGGTGGAGAAGTGGGTTCTGACAAGATTTTCGTGAGGGTGTTGAGGGTCTTTTGGCCGCTGGTGTCGTGTCAGTTGTGGTGCAGGCTGGTGGTGTGTGAGGTCTTGTTGACGACGCTGCTGCCGCATCTGGCCGCGGTGCGGGTCGAGGAAGTGGTGGCCGGAGAAGGGCTGTTGCGGATCGCCGCGCGGACGTGCGGGGGCGTGGTGGCTTGTCCGGGCTGTGGGGTGGCCTCGCAGCGCACGCACAGCCGGTATGTACGGCATCTGGACGACTGTCAGGTGGGTGGGCGCCCGGTGGTCATCGAGTTGTCGGTGCGCCGCTGGTACTGCGACACCCCCGGGTGTCCGCGGGTGACGTTCGTGGAGCAGGTGGCAGGGCTGACGGTGCGTTACCAGCGGCGTACCCCGCAGCTGCAGCACTTGTTGGAAGCGGTCGCGCTGGCGCTGGCCGGGCGGGCCGGGGCCCGGCTGGCGGCGCGGTTGCACCAGACGGTGAGCCGGACAACGCTGTTGAATCTGGTGATGCGGCTGGACGATCCGCAGCCCGCGGTGCCGACGGTGTTGGGGGTGGACGACTTCGCGCTGCGCAGGGGGCAGGTCTACGGCACCGTCCTGGTCGACTGCCTCGCGCGCCGGCCGGTCGATCTGCTGCCGGACCGGGAGGGCGCGACCCTGGCAAGGTGGCTGGCCGGGCATCCGGGAGTGGAGGTGATCTGCCGGGACCGTGGTGAGGCATACGGGGAGGGGGCTGCGGCCGGGGCGCCCCGGGCCGTGCAGGTCGCCGACCGCTGGCACCTGTGGCACAACCTGGTCCAGGCCTCCGAGCGGTGCGTGCGCCGCCACCAGGACTGCTGGAAGGAGCCCGACCCCGACCGACCGGTGGACGCAGTGCCCACCCCGGCCGAGCAGACCCGCCTGGCCGGACAGGTCCGTCCCCCGCATGAGCCCGAGGGCCGGTACGCCGAGCGCACCCGCACTCAGTACGCGGCCGTGCACCAACTGCGCGAACAGGGCTACGGGATCCGGGCCAGCGCCCGCCGACTGGGGATCACCCCGCGCCGGGTCCGGGTGCTGCTGCGCGCCGCCACCTGGCAGGAACTGGTCGCCGGCCGCTGGCAGGGATGCCGCAACCGGCTGGACCCGTTCAAGGAGTACCTGCACCAGCGGTGGGCCGAGGGGCAGACCAACCTGGTCCAACTGCACGCCGAGATCGCAGCCCGCGGCTACCCGGGCAGCTACAACAGCCTGTGCGCCTACTTCCGGCGCTTCCGCCAGGTCAAGGGGCGTTCACTCGCAGGCCCGGGCCCACCGGGCATCCGCGAGGTCACCGGTTTCATCACCCGGCACCCCGACACCCTCGACGACGACGAAAAGCGGCAAAGGGAGGCGATCCTGGCCCGCTGCCCGGAACTGCAGGCCCTGTCCGGGCACGTCCGCGCCTTCGCCCGGATGCTCACCGACCTGTCCGCGCACGAGCTCCCCGACTGGCTCACCGCCGTCCGCCGGGACGACTTCCCCGACCTGCACAGCTTCGCCCGCGGCATCGAACACGACATAGACGCCGTCACCGCCGGACTGAGCCTGCCGTGGAGCTCGGGCGTCGTGGAGGGCCACATCAACCGGATCAAGATGCTCAAGCGGCAGATGTTCAACCGGGCCGGCCTCCCGCTCCTGCGCAAACGCGTCCTACTCACCTGATCACAACCGCGCTCCACAGCGCCACGAAAATCTTGTCAGAACCGAGAAGTGGCCGCGGAAGCCGAGCATGTGGGCCCACTTGCGCAGGCGGAGTTCTTCGAGTTCGGGGCGGGTGCCGAGATGCCAGCAGGTGAGGATCATCCGGCGGGCGTGGTCGGTGACCTCGGCGCCGATCAGGTCGGTGATCGGGTTGCGGATGGGCCGGTCGAGCGTGCCGGTGGCGCTCTCGGCCCCCTTGGTCGCGTACTTGGCGATGTACGCGGCCACGGCCCGACTGGTCAGATCGGAGGCGCCGGCGAAGTCGGCCGAGCGGATGGGCCGGATGTCGAGCTGGACACCGAAGCGAAAGGCGTGGGCGCGGCCGTCGAGGACCGGGCCGGGCGCCTCGGCATCACGGGCCGCCGAGTGGATCGCGTCGGCGAGGAGTTCGGTCGTCGCCCAGGCCGGCGGGGTGTCCTCGGCCCCGTCCGGGCCGTCGAGGCGGATCACGGCGTGGAAGTGGACGGCGCCGCGCCGCTGGTACTCGGCGACCTTGGCGTACGAGACCTTCAGCGAGTGCCGCAGTGCCGAGCGGCTGATGCCCGCGCGGGAGGCGAGTTGCTGGCGCAGGTAGGTGGTGAAGCGGCCCCACAGCGCCCCGGCGTGCGCGTTCCACAGAACGGCCGCGCGGTAGTCGTACCGCTCGGGGTCCAGCGGCGTGCCGAGGGCAGGGTCATTTTCCGGGTGGAGGCGTCCACAGCGGCAGCGGCCGCCGCCGGGCCGGTTGTGCACGGGCCCGAAGGAAGGGGCGGTGAAGGTGGCGAAGACGCGCGGATGTTCGGCGACGGCCGGGCCGATGCCCTTGCCGCCGCTCAGGCCCGCGGTGACGAGGTGGAAGGTGTCGCGGCGGTAGACCTCGGCGCAGGCGGCGCACCGGGTGGCGCGGCGGTTGCCGCAGCGGATCAGCAGTTGCCCGGCCGGAAGGTGGCGGTCGGCGATCTCGCGGACGATCTCACCCGTGGTGGCGTGAACGTCGAGGCGGTAGCCCTCCATCCGTACGGGCCGTTCGCAGCCGCCGAGCCGCTGGATCTGCCGGGCGTAGGCGCTGAGGTCACCGTGCCGGGCGAGGGAGGCGAGTTGGCGGATGGCTCCGTCGGGAGCCGGGGTGTGCATGTGCGGGTTCCTCCGTGAAGTGGTGGCGAGGTGGGGGCCGACCTCCACCCGTCCAGGGGGCTAGACAGTGTGGGCAGGCGAAGGCCGACGAGGAGCTGGAGCGGTCAGGGGTTGTTGACGGCGCCGACGCCGAGTTCCGTCAGGGCGGTGAGCACGGGCGCGAGGACGGTCCCGGAGAGCAGGAAGCCGAGCAGCACCAGGGCGACGACGACCCAGACGCGGACGCCGAGGAAGCGGACGGCTAACCAGGCAAGGGCTGCCAGGACGAGGACGAGCGGGAGGTTCACGGTCACGGGAATCGCCTTCCGGTCAGCGGGGCGAGCAGCGGTGGGTGCGCGCTGCCAGCTCGGCGGGGGCGCGGTTGTCGTACTCGGCGGTGAAGTCGCAATTGGGTGCGGTGCAGGCGGCCAGGTGCCGGACCCGGCCGCGGACGAGATACGAGGCGACGCGGACGGGGCCGATGCGCCGGACGTTGCGGAAGATCGGGGGCATGGCGGGCAGTCCTTTCTCAGAGGTGGGCGGCGACGGAAGGTGTCATGGACGGGGGCAGGCCGAGCCGGGCGCGTACGTCGTCGGGGTCGGCCGGGCGGCCGGTGCTCGCCCGGTATTCCTCGGCGAGGGCCCGGACCCGCTCGACGAGGGCCGGCGGCAGCGGCACGGCCGGAGCGGGCACCGGCACAGGCACCGAGTCGGGCACGGGGCCGGGATCCGAGGCGGTCACGGGGTCGGGTGAAGGCGCGGGCAGCGCATCGAGGCCGGGAGCGTCGAGCGCCGGTTCCGGGACGAGGCGCGGTTCCGGGTCCGCCTCGGCCACCACAGCCGCCGCAGTCTCAGGTGCCGCTGGATGGGTGATGCGCGGCGTGTGGGCCAGGAGGGTTCCGCCGAAGAAGGCGACGGCGGGCCAGCCGGCCACCACGATCCGCAGTGACGCGGGTACGTCGTCCAGGTCGAGGAGCCCAGCGGTGGCGACGTTGGCGCCGAGGGAGGCCGCCAGCGCCACCAGGAACCACAGGCGCGGTCCCCCGGCGGCCAGGCCCGCTTTCTGCTGCTCGCGCATCCGACGCCAGGCGGCGACCAGCAGCAGGTCGACGCTGACCGGGTAGGCCCACGCCTTCCATCCGCTCTGCCCGGCCGCCTCGGCGAGGTCGTGCAGGTGGGAGAAGGACAGGGCCCCGGCGATGACGGCCTGGACGATCACGGCGTCCACGCGGGCCAGTTGGGCGCGCATCGGCACAACTCCTCGTCGAGTGCTCAGCTGTCGGCCTTGAGCGCGTCGGCCCGGGCCCGGGCGAGACGGGCGACCTCGGCCGCTTCGGTGTCACCGGGCGTGTGGGCGGCGATCCGTTCGAGGAGGTCCGCCTTGCGGCTCATCAACTCGGCGTAGTCACCAGCTGCGTTCGTCCGGTACACGGCCAGGTCGGCGAGCAGGGCGGACACCTCGGAGATGGAGGGAGCGGGCATCGGATTCCTTTCCGGCTTCAGGCATCGGAGGGGTAGGGACCTGGCGCGAGGCGGTCACGCCGACCGTGGGCAGGGAGGGGAGGCCCGGCTACTCGGCGACCGGGCGCGCGGTGGCCGCGGGAGCAGGCGACGCCGTGGGCTTCATGGCGACGGCGGGCCGGAAGGAGTCGAGCCGGGGCAGGTCCGGGACCAGGCCGGAGGTGTCGCGGCAGACGGCCGCCGCGTCGTCGAGGGACAGGTGGGGCGAGCGGACGCGGGACCAGCCGCCGGAGGAGTCACCGACGACGGCGACGCCGGGCCGTTCGGCCGGGATGGAGGTGGCGGCCAGCGCCGCCTCGGGTGAGATGTCGGCGAGCGCCATGTTGGCGGAGGACTCGTCGTTGACGCGGTGGCAGACGCGGCCGGTCAGCTGGGCCCGGAGCATGGTCGCGCCCTTGCCGAGTTCGGAGCCGAAGCGCTGCCCGCACACCTCCAGGTAGATCCCGGCCGCGCGGCCGAGCTGGGCCAGCCGGATCAGCTTGGTCACCATGGCGTCCCGCCGCTTCTCGTCCTCCTTGCCCGCGGCGAGGAAGAGTTCCGCCACCTCGTCCACGACGACCACGACCGGCACCGGCCGCACCTCTTCCGGCAGGCCCCACACGTCCGAGGTGAGCACGGCGTCCGGTCCGGCCACGCCCGCGAGGCCGATCGAGCGGAACCGTGCCTCCATCTCGCCCAGCAGCGCGTCGAGGAGGTCGTTCGCCCGGTCCGGCGTATCGGCGAGGGCCGACAGCCGGGACGCGAACGGGGCCAGCTCGACGCCCCACTTGCAGTCGATGCCGACCAGGGCGACCGGTTGCCGTGCCAGGGCGCACAGCAGGTTGCGCAGGTACACGGACTTGCCGGACTGCGTGGCGCCGAGGATCAGCTCGTGCGGCACCGTGCGGAAGTCCCGCACGTGCCACTGTCCGTCCTCCCGTAGGGCCAACGGAAGGCACAGCGGAGCGGACCGCAGCCACCGCCGCGCGGGCCGGACCTCGGCGAGCACGTCCCAGCCGACGAGCCGCAGTTCCAGCCGGCCCGGCTTGGTCGGGCGGACGTGCACGGCGTGCGCGCCCCAGGCGTGCCGCAGCCGGTCGGCCGAGGCGGTGAAGTCCTCAGGAGCCTGCCCGGCCGCCATGCGCAGCCGCAGCACCAGGCCCGATCCGGTCGGCCGCGGCAGCGACCGGCGAGGCGGTACGGGAGCCGCCTGCCGCCCCAGCATGCGGGCGGTGGCCCGGCGTACTGCCGAGGCCGGGACCGTCAGCCCGCAGGCGTCCATGGTGGCCCGGTAGGAGGCGACCACCCGGAAGGCGACGACCGGGTATCCGACGAGCCACCAGAACGCCAGCGGGAAGCGGCGGCGCACGACCAGCAGCGCGGCCAGTGCCACCAGGACCAGGACGAGCGTCCAGACGTGATCGGTCATGGTGATCAGCCCGCCACCGGCGCGGGAGCGCTGATCATGACGGCCTCGGCCCGGTAGGCGATGCCGTGGCGGGCGCGGCCGCCGAACTCGCTCTCCCAGGGCCGGGCCACCAGGCCAGACAGGAAGACCGGAGCGCCCATGACCAGGCCCTCCCCCACGCCCTGCTCGGGAACGGTCACCTTGATCATGTCCGAGCCGCCCTGGGCGATGAACACCAGCTCCAGGACCATGAGCCGCTGGTTGGTCACCGGGTCGACGGCGACCTCTCCGGTCTGACGGTCCCTGACCTTGACCTCGGGCAGCTTCGTGACGAGGAGCGTCGCGGACGAAGTGTCGACGGGAATGACACGCACGGCGTGAACCTCACTGTTCTTCGGCGCCGAGCTTCCCCGGCCCCGATCCGAAGTGGATACCCCCCTAGACAGCAAGGGGAGTGCCCCACCTAACTGTCTAGGGGGGTGGACGACTACCGTAACCCGACGACCCATCAACTGTCTAGAGGGGTATACGAGCGGCGATTCGGCGAGCCGCGGAAGCCCT
This sequence comes from Streptomyces sp. GC420, assembly GCF_009916105.1. Classification (GTDB taxonomy): domain Bacteria; phylum Actinomycetota; class Actinomycetes; order Streptomycetales; family Streptomycetaceae; genus Streptomyces. The sequence goes on from NZ_JAAAXQ010000091.1 coordinate 8,929, forward strand.
ACGCGAACGACCAGTGAAGGGCGGTCGCGTCGTCCTGGGCTTTGCCGCGCGGCCAGCGCCGGCCCTCGGGGTCTGCGGCCTCCGCTTCCCGGACCTGGCGGATCAGCTCGTCGGGATCGGCGGAGTCGAGGAGGGCCACGACCTCGGCCCAGGAGGCGAGCGCGAAGCGGTCGACGAGCCGGGTCGCCCCGTCGCTCAGAAGCGACACGGAGGCGAGCGAGGCGAGCGGCGCCGAGCCCGTGAACGCATGCCGGGCCGCTTCGGGATCGGGGCCGGCGATCCAGAAGCCGCCGGACCGGTTCCGCAGGCCCGTCAGTGCTTCCCGGTACTGGGCCAGTGCCGCCGCATGCTCGGGCGAACCGGTCGGGAACTGGTCCACGGGACCGCGCAGTTCCTTGCTCGCTTCGTCCAGGCGCCGGTCGGTGACAACGGCACAGTCCCCGTTCCGCTGGGCCAGGAGGACGGCGGAGTCACCGAGCGCCAGGTACTCGAGCATCCCGTCCCGGGCCCGGACGGCGACGACCGTACTGGTCGGACTCGCACGGTAGGTGAGATCGCAGGTGTCCCCGTGCAGGGAACGCACCTCGGCGATGGCGTCGGCCAGGCAGTCGGCGAGCGGCCAACCCGGGTGCGAGGTGATCGTACGCAGCAGGATCGCCCCCAGCGTCGAGGAGAACCAGGCAATTCCGTGCACGCACCCGGTGGGAGCTCCCGCGACCCCGGCCCCGTCGAGGAGGACGGCGGCACCGGGCCCCGCGGCGGCGAAGTCCTCGTTCTCCCCGTCCGCGGTGGCCGGCCACGAGCCGAGGGCGAGCCTCACGCCGTCGTCTCCTCGTCGTGGCGGTAGAGGGGGCAGACGAGTTCGACGGATCGCGGCTCGCTGGTCTCTGGGTCGTACTCGACGCCCACCAGCGTGGAGAACCGGTGATCCCCGACCTGGCCCCACAATGCGCCCAGGTCGGAGGCGAGCAGCTGCACGACGCCGAGCGAGCCTTGCGTGTGGATACCGGCGATGGCCAGCAGCGAGCCCTTGCCGTCCGGGCGAAGCAGCCGGCCGAGGTAGCCCACGTCGTACGGACGGGCCGGGTCACTGTCCTGCCCGGACCGGTACACCGTCCCCGTTCGCCGGTCCACGACGGTCCACGGCCCGTCTTCCGCCCTCTCCCAGCTCAGTACGGGGTCCTGGGCGTAGGTGTCCCACATCGCCTGAGACATGCGCGGCCCGCAGACGACGACCAGGCCGCCGCGGTTGAGGTCGATCTCTCCGCTCACCGGCACGTGCTCGGACGTCACGTCGAGACCGTAGGACCGGGCCAGGTCCTCCAGCCGTTTGCCGGAACTGACGTCGTCCACGGCGACGACCGTGCGGCCGCGTTCGTCGTCCCGCCGAAGCGGAGTCGCGATGGTGACGGCCCCCGTACCGAGGAAGGCCCCTTCCGGCGCCGGGCCAGTGTGCCGGATCTGATGAATCCGGCCGCGGCTCAGCCCTGCCTTCTCCGCGATCTGCGCATACGAGAGCCCTTGGGCGTGCAGGTCCTGCACCACGCGACGGCGAAGCCGGGCGAGCTCCGTCACCTCCCGCTGCGCCTCGGCCAGCCGGTCCGTGACCTTGCGCAGCAGGAGGTACGGATCATCGATCGCCATGATCCGCTGCAACTCGTCCGACATCGCTTCACCTCTCAGCGTCACCCAAGAGTCTAGGGCCCTAGACGGTATGGGCGAGAGGCGAAGGCCCGAGCGAGCGCCTATGACGTAGAAGCCGGCCCTGCGACGAGGGACACCCCGGGGACTCACCCGTCGACGCCGCGACGTCGACGGCCGCCAGGTCGCACGCGAGCCGTGCTCACGCGCTCTCCCAGGCGAAGTCGGCCCACACGCGGCTTCCGTCGGGGGTCGTGACCGCGCCCCAGTCCTTCGAGCAGGCCGCCACCATCATCAGCCCCCGGCCCCCTTCCTCGTGGCTGGTCACGTCGCACATCTGCGGAACCCTGTCGCCGCCCTGGTCCTTCACCTGCACCCGCAGCCGGTCGTCCCGGAAGCCGACGGAGACGAGGAACCAGCCGCCGATCTCACCGCTCTGCGTGTGCTTTACGGCGTTGGCGGCCAGCTCCCCCACGACGAGCACCGCGTCATCGGCGCCGCTCCAGCCGTGGAGTAACGCGGCGACGAAATGACGCGCCTCGGCCACCTGTTCGGGCAGGCCGGGGAAGGCACAGGACCACTTTGTGAACACGATAACACTCCTCGTCTAGAGGGCTAGACACCGATGAGGAGCAGAGTATTCCTGCGATCGAGAGCGATCCAGGCATCTTGAGGAATTATTCCTCTAACGGGTGGCTGAGTCCGCCAGACCCCGGAACTCCTTCATCACCCGCAACAGCAGTTCCCGCACCTCGGCCCCGAAGACCGCCGCACCCTCGAACCGGGCGAACTGCTCCTCGTACGCGGCAAGGTCGTCCGGCTCCACCGACACCCGCTCGCCCCGGAAGGCCTCCACCACGACGGCCCGCCGGTCACACAACGTGAATCCGTGACGAGGCATCAGCGGCACCGGCCGATCCCAGGGGATCACCCCGAGCCGTACAGTGCTCAGGCTCTCGACCGCCAGCAGCCGATCGAGCTGGGCCAGCATCAGCGCCGGCGTCCCCGGCCAGGTCCGCAGGACGGCTTCCGTCAGCACGAACACCGACTCCCGCCCCGGCTCGTACAACACGCTCTGCCGCTCGACACGGGCAGCGACAGCCCGGCCGACCGCCTCAACGTCCACCCTCGGGGCACTCTCAAAGACGTGCCGGGCGTACTCGGCACTCTGGAGCATCGCCGGCAGGACAATGCACTGGAACGAACGCACCAGCCGAGCGCCCCGAATCGCCTCATCCAGCGTCGCCCCTGCGGAGCCATCACCATCGGAGTCCGCCGCAGCCTCCACCGCAGCCAGCAGCTCACGAACTTCATCTCGGGTCACTTCATCGACGCCCAGGGCGCGAGACAGCCGGTCGAGGACATCGAGACTCGGGACCATCCGCCCGTTCTCCACCTTCGACACCGTCGGCTGCCCCACACCGGCCCGCTGAGCCAGCACAGCACCCGTCACACCGGCATCGGCCCGCAGAACCCGAAGCCTTGCCCCGAGGGCCTTCAACCGCTCCTGCCGCTCACTCCCCATACCCAGGGTTCTACACCACGAGCCAGCAGCCGCCCGGCCACGACAACTACCCCCAACCCGAGCGTGATTCAAACCTTCCCTAAGGGTTCAAGCCCCGGCTCTGGCTGCGCCCTCGCTCCTGCCTTCGGCCCGCTCGGCGCTGCCGCCGCCGAGGCGCGCCCACAGGTGGATAAGGCCCGTGGCCATGAGTCGATCACCGCATAGCGCGGCAACGCTCAAAGCAGTGCCTCCGGCGGGGGCGCTCAGGCTCCGAGATGGACGGGGCGCCATTCGCGAGTGCCGGCTGAGTTGTGGCGTGCGCGAGGAGCTCCCATCCCGTCTGCCGTCGACCCAGGCAGAGCCGAGCAGACGCGGCCCATGGCGTCCAGGTCGTTCGTACAGTGGCGCGCTCCACCTGGACGCCATGAACCACGCCCGCTCCACGGTGTGTGGGTCGACGGCAGACGGGATGGGAGCTGAGGGCGAGTGGTGGTGAAGAAAGCCACCCGCGCGCAGGCTGGTGTACCTAGCCTGTTTCGATGAACGAGATCGACTGGGGGGACGCCCCAACGTGGGTAGGAGCGATCTTTGCCGCACTTGCGGCTGGTGCGGCTGCCTGGACGCTTAAGAGCCAGCGAGACCAGATCCGAGAACAGCGCGAGTTCATCGCGCAGCAAGCTGAGGTCCTCACCGTGGAGCGAGACGTGCTGCTCCTGGAGCGGAAGGAGCGCACAGAGCGTCAGGCTCGCGGAGTCCGACTCAGCGGCCATCGCTTCGAAGGAATCATCTCAGCTGATGACCAAGCCGCATCGGTGCTTGTACACAATGAGAGCGAAGCCGAAATCCAGGAAATAAAGGCCGACTTCGGTCATCTCGGCCCAGCGGTTGGAGCCTGCGAGTGGGGAGAGCTAGGGTCCGGCGAACAGCTACCTCTCACAGTTCCCGTGCTGAGCCGTGGCTCTTCGTGCTACTTCCAGGCCCGTGAGTGGAAGGAAGACGACCACCCGAGGAACTACGTGCCTCGCGTTTCCTTCACCGACTCGCATGGTCGTCGCTGGTGCCTCGCTGGGGACAACCTCACTTCGGTGCAGTAACGCCTACGCGTGCCCCTACCATGCCCGATCGAGCGGGGAACACCGGGGAACGGCAGTCACTCGCGGACAGTACGCAGCAGGACGGCCCCTGACCGTTCTACCTGGTCAGGGGCCGTTCACCTGCGGTGGGTGTGGGATTTGAACCCACGGTGACTCGCGCCACGACGGTTTTCGAGACCATCTCATGGTCGACTGTAGTAGTCGAACACTCGACTGCGTTCGCGCTCCCAACTCCAATCGGAGTCAGTGCGATCGAACGGCGCTGACTTGGCTAGCTCGAAGAACTGACCGGATGGCTTCCCGGTTGCCTTGTTAACAACAAGAGCGGAGAGCATCGGGGCGCCCCGCGTGTGCTCACGATGGCAGACCTCAGCCAGGAGTTCACTCATAGCCCTAGAGCGATGGTGAACGGAGTGACCGGCCTCCTTCAGCTCGGCACTCAACGCGCTGTACCAGCCGTTGATCCGCCCCTCACGCGCCCACCGCTGCAGAATCGCAGTCATCTCATCCAACGCTGCATCGTACTCCGCCGTGCCTCGTCTCATATGCCCCCCAAGTCGAAGACACGCGACCACACCTGCAACGTGCTGTACGGCCCGATTTTTCCTGAAGCGTTAGAACATTGTCTCCTGGGCTGGCTTATCTGCCCGTCGCAGACGTGCGTAGTCAAGCAGCTCGGTAGCCCGAACATTTTTGGCTTTCCATTCACGTACGATGGTTTCCCCAAGCAGAACATAATGCCATTGAAGATCGCCCCGGAGGTGATCTGGCAGTTGGTTGAGCTGTTCACACCAGGCCATAGCAGCCCGCTGCTTACGCTTGACATTCTCATCACTCAGGGCCGACTGCGCCTTCGTTTCGACGATATACATGTCGGTGTCTGTGCGCACTAGAAAGTCCGGCGAGTACTGCGCAGGCATACCGTCCGCTTTGAGGTACGGACGACGCAGGAAGTCATGACGGTACTCATGAACCTTGAGCAGCGCCTGTACCCGGGAATCTTGATCAGCCCACTCGATGAAAAGTCTCTCCAGTCCGCCGCTCTTCGAAGGGATTGGAAGCTTCGGGTAAATACACTTCCTAACCTCGACGCTCGAACTGGTACGGACAGGGATGGTCTTGAACTCCGACAGAAGACGGTGTTGCACGATGGCCTGGGAGACGGCCTGGGTCTCCTGCACTTCGGTCAGCTTGGTGGCAAACACGCCAGCAATCTCGTGCGCAACATCATCCAGCAGAAGGACGCGCCAGTTCTCATCCTCAAGTGGATCGAACTCCTGCTTGAACATTCGCGAACGAATATAGGTGTTCAACCAGCCGGCCAGGAGCGGCTTGTAAGCCTGCATAATCGGGTACTGGCTAATCTCCTTGTACTTACCGGCGCTACTAGTAAGGTTACGACCCAGCGCCTCAGTGATTCGGATAGTCATACGCGAGAGATAATCGTTGTAGCCAGTGGCCGTGAGAATACCGCCATCGACGCGGTAATCGCCATACTGCGTTCCGGTCTGGGCGTCGTGTGACACGAAACGGTCACCTTGTCCGATCTGCCGAATCAACCAGTCAACTTGGTACTTGCTGACAGGAAGAGCCATCGGGTCGACGCTTGGTTGCTTCAACTCCTCGTCGGCGTCCCTGATGATGACCGGAATCTCGAAGTCGTAGGCCTGGTATCCCGCCTTAAGGTCCACGTTTTCCAAGTCACCGGTGGCGTCTGTTGAGTCGGCTTCGTCGCCCACCTCACCGACAAGTTCGCCACCGAGCAGATCCTCGTAAAACTGAGAAAAGGCCGGATGCTCAACGATGAACAGCACGTCAAAATAATTGGTCGGCTCATCACGACGAGCGATGCGCTCGCGGGTCTCTCGCTTGAGTTCATCGATGGCCTCGTTACCTCGCCACATAAGGCGTAGACCACGCCCGACGGTCTGCTCAAGCAGGATCGATGCCTCGGAAGAACGTAGAGGCACCACGACGCAAATATTGTTTACGTCAAAGCCTTCCCGGAGCATTAGCACCGAGATGATTACCTTGGGTTGCTTATGCCGGTCGACGTCGAAAAGGCGCTCACGGATGGGTTCCCAGTTCTTGACCCCCAATTCCGACTTACGGCCGGAGTCAACCCGGAGGATGTCATCCTGGGAAAGCCCAGTACTTTTCAGGAACTCCTCAACATGAGGTGTTACCGTGGTATCTTCGCAGATGACCAGAAGCTTCGGGTGCTTATTCGGGTCGGCCTGAGTGAACTGATTCTCGAGTATCTGCAGTTTCCTCAAGCCAGCCCTGAGCATGACGCGCTGACCCTCCGACAGGCCAGTTACCCGCTTCTGCTCGTCACGTTCGGCTTTGAAGTCCAGCGGCAGCGCGGCCACGTCTTTCCGCTTGTCCAGTGCCAATGCTTTGACCAGGCCGGCACGCATGGCAGACGTTAGATCGAAATCGACCACGATGTGCGGAAAATACTGACGGCCCTTCTTTCTGCCGGACCCTACTTCATTGTAAGGGGTCGCCGAAAAGTCCACTTGGATGAAGCGGGAGCCCTTGGTCGAGGCGATCTCGATAAGACTTTTCTGCCACTCGACGTCCGTGACCTCTTCAACTTTACGGACTTCATGGATGTGGTGAGCCTCGTCGTTGAAGACCATTAGATCCGGCAGGTCCTTGAGTGCTCCAAGCGGGCCGCCTCGCAGGTAGCTGCGGTCCAGGGCACTTAGGGCGTTTCCTGCTGCCGTCCCGGGGGTCAGGGGGAAGAGACTTTCCACGACCGCCTTAACGTCTACCTCTCGTCCGGGTGCGTCGATGTTGTCTTCGTCGACAAAATCCGGATCTTCTTCTCCCGCCAGCAAGTGCCAGTTGGTGATAGCGACCAAGCCAGAGCCAGTGACTTTCCGTCCAACCTCACCCTTGGTGACGATGGAAGACTGAAGGAACCCAAATACCGGCGTCCGATAGTTTTCCGGAACGAACAAGTCGCGTTGCTGATAAATATCGCTTGTCGTGAAGTCTCGATCTCCATCGATCATTCTACCCTGGAACGAATCCAGCAACCGGTCGTAAACAATCAAGCCGGGGGCCACAAGAAGAAAGTTACTGGTGAAACGCTCGTCTTCAGGGTTGGCAATCTTGTTGAGATACTGCCAGACCAGAAGAGCGTTCAACACCCATGTCTTCCCCGTCCCCGTGGCCATCTTGGCGGCATACTTAGGGTGCGCATGGCGATCACGGGTAACCTCGCCGAGCACGCCACCATCCAGCATCGCCTCCCCAGCGACGGCCTCATACAGCTCGCGTAGGCTCTTCGCTCCGACGACCTCATGAGCGTAAATGATGTGCAGAATCGCCGCCCGCTGCCCCTCGTGAAAGTTAAGGGTCCGCAGGTCGCAGTGATCTTGTTCGAACCAAAACTTAAGCAGCTCCGCCGTTGTAGGCGTCACCTGATTCAAAAGCTCAGGGCCACTGCCTGCAACCAGGTCGGGGATCTGGTGGCGTACAAGCTTCGAGAGCCCGGTCGCAAGCGGGAAGAGATCACGCTTCTGCATCATTGGACAACCTCAACACCATCGATAATGACCTCGGACTCAAAACCAAAGACATCCACTGCGCGTACACAGACGCGTCGCGGGCCGTCCACTTTCGGCAGTTGGAGTTGGGCCGTAGTGATCACACGGAGCGGGTCGTTGTTATTTTCAGTATTGCCCCTGTAGTCCTGCCAGACGGAGCGAAAAACCTCACCGTCATAGGCCGGGTCAACCGCCCAGTACTCGATCAGGGCCAGCGGCTCCTCATTCATGACCTTTTGCAAAGCCGAGCGGTTCTTCTCATCGAGGCTGATTGCCTCGGGAGAGAGCAAGATGTAGTTATGCAGGTCCACGGTCAATTCTTCGCCATCTGCGACACTCACGCGTGAAGAAACTGCCGCCTCCAGATATTGGAGGCTTGAGAAGCGAACTTCCCCGGCAAGCTTGTCTAGCCCCTTCTTTTTCAGACGGTCAAGCAGATCCGGTGGAATGACCAGAACTTCAAGTTTTGGATCCTGCAGAAGTGCGATGTCCTGCCCAATGCCGGCCGAGAAGTTCCAGCCCAGCACGATGACCTTGTCGAATCCTCCAAGCTTACTGTCGCGGTAACCCTGAGCGCGCCGGAGCGTGGAAATGGTCGTGAGCTTAGACGGGCTATCGGCAAAAACCAATGTGCGGGAGTTGGGCAGGCGGCCAAGGCTACCGTTGACGTTTTCCTCAGGTGGAAGCGGAAGCGCACCGAAGAGGTCTAGCACCACCTTGGCAAGGTCACCCACTCGGAACGACCGGCCGAGTGTCGAACGGGCCTGCTCTACTTGGTAGTCGCCAATGGCCTGATACAGGAACGGCTTGGCATCCTGATCGATTAGACGCTTACGGGTGATCATCGCGGAGGGCTTGCCCAGGTCAGACGCGATCCAACGTCGACCAAGACGCTCGGCTACTGCAGCAGTCGTACCTGAGCCGATAAAGAAATCCGCGACTAGAGCATCCTCATTTGTAGTAGCGGATATAATCCGCTCTAGCAGCGTCTCCGGCTTTTGCGTGTTAAAGCGGAGGTTCTCGGTTTTGTCCGCAGGCTGGAGCATGGACAAGCGCCAGACATCGTCGACCGTTCGATGGGTCGAATCGATATAGACTACCTTTCCATTCTCATCTTTTGCGTTAACCAAAGCCTTTTTTTCACTCGACCAAACTCGCTTGATCTGGCGAATTGGCTTATCGCGTCGCTCCTTCTGCACGTTGAATGTGAAGTCGGGTCCCTTGCGGTAAAACATGATCAAGTCATGGTTGCGAGGGAACGTCCTAATGTTCCCTTGCATTTTGTTGTAGTACCACCAGATAATGTCGTTCACGAAATTTTCTCGCCCGAAAATTTCGTCAAGTACGATCTTCACGTAGTGGCCGACGTGCCAATCAAGGTGCACAAAAATTGAGCCCGTATCAGCAAGCAACTCACGCATCAGAACGAGACGCGGTGTGATCATTGCCAAATATGAGGCTGTTCCATCAGACCAAGTATCTGAATAGGCGAACTGTTCAAGGACAGTCGGCTTCTGATCTATTGTCGCGCCCGGGAGTGTGATGCTTCTGCGGTAATCAGCCTTGGAGTCGAACGGTGGGTCAATATAGATGAGGTCAATTTTGCCGCGAAAGCTCGGGGTTTCTTCATCACCAGCCAGGAGAGCAGCCATTGCCAACAGGTTGTCGCCGTAGATGAGACGGTTCAGGCTCTCACCACTTCGAGCGATGTCACCCCCAGCCTCGGCTTGCCGCGCCTGGCGAAACAGATCGAAGTTGGAGGAGTCTTTGGACGGGATGACCAGTTCACGCGTCTGCAGGGTCACCCGGTTCCGACCCTCCAGCTGCTCCAAGATCTGAGCTGCCTGCCGCTTGCCCGCAGCGACAATGCTCGGCAGCTGCTCCAGAAGCGACTTACCCACGTGCGTCCTCTCGCTCTCGCCGATGCTCTCGCCAGGGACCTTCCCCTGGTCGCGCCGGACGGGTCCGACCCTACCGTCGGAGAGGGCTACAGTCTTCGAGTCCGCCAAGGCGACCCCGGGACGGTGCGTGGGGCCTGTCGGCCGGCCCGGTCAGCAAGGCTGTCGGTCCCCCAGGCGGTTGACGGTCTCATGGGGGAGGCAAGGCCGTGGACTATGCGTGGACGGATCCGCTCGCAAGGGGCCCTCGTGAGCCGCTGACCTGGGGGGTAACTGCGCTCCGGCACGGCCTCCGGAGCCGTGTGCGCAGGTTTGAATCCCGTCCCGGACGCCTGCGCGATCGTGGGCGGGTCCGTACCTGGCGAGGTCAGTCGAGGAGCAAGGGGTTGGGCAGGTCGGCCGCGGGGTGCATGCGCAGGAGGGTGTGGAGGACGCCGGCGAGACCGGACATGAGGCTGGGTGAGAATGCCTCGCGGGCCAGGCCGCCGACCGGGCCCCGCTGTTCGAGGCCGGTGAGGATCTCCGCGTCGAGATCCGGCCGGTCGCCGGAGTCCAGCGACTTGAGGAACTCCCACAGACCGAGGTCGCCGTGGCACAGGGTGTGGCTCCAGCCGAAGCCCTCGGCGGCACAGGCGCGCGCGGCGCGCCGGGCCATGTCGAGGTGGGCGGGGTCGCCCGTGCGCCGGTACAGGTCGAGCATGCCGACACCGACCCCCGCGCTGCCGTGGCACCAGCTGGTGAAGAAGTCCTCCTCCGCGCCGGCCCGCGCGTCGAGCCAGTTGCCGTGCCCGGGCTGCCAGAGGGACTCCTGGTAGGCGAAGGCCCGTTCGGCGAGGTGGCTCCAGGCGCGGCGGTCGGCGGCGGAACCCGCGTCGCTGAGGGCGAGCCTCGCCAGGGCCCAGCCGATGCCGGTGGCGCCGTGGGCGAAGCCGCCGATGCCCTCGGGGTTGAGCCGGGTCGTCCAGCGGGCGCCGCTCGAGTCCTGGGTGGCCAGCCCGGCCAGTCGGCGTCCGATGTGCGCGGCGGCACCGAGCCAGCGGTCCTGCCCGGTCGCGGCGGCCAGGCCGAGCAGCGGGACGACGGCGCCGGCGGCTCCGTTGAGCAGGTCCACCTCGATGTCGTCCTCGACGAGCGGGCCCCGGTCCAGCAGCACGGCGCGTCCGGCCGCGCGTTCCAGCAGCCGGTCCTCCCCGAGCACCCGGTGCAGCGCCAGCCAGGTCCACACCTGGGACGCGGCACCGCTGAACGCCCCGGCGGACGGCGTCGGCGTCAGGTCCTCGGTGCCGATCAGCACCCGCAGCGCGCCGTCGAAGGTCTCGGTGACGCCGGGCACTTCGTCCGCCCGGCCGGCCCGCACCTCGGTCAGGTACTCCGCGAGGGTCAGCGCCACCCCGCCCTGCCCGGTGTAGAGGTCGGCGGGCAGCACCCTGATGGACCATCCGGCCGGGGTGAATACCGGGCTGATCCAGGTGACCGTGCCGTCGTCGCCGCGTACCGCCCCGTCACACAACTGCCGGACCATCCGCGCGGCCAGGGCCCGGCGGCGCCGCTCCCGGTCACGGGCGTGCGGATCCCGGGCGGGGGCCTGGACGCGCGCGGGCAGCGAACGCTCGTTGAGGTAGGCGCCCACCAGCGCGTCCTGGATCACCGCCTCCTCCAGCGGCAGATCGGCCGTACGCCAGTCCTCGACGGTGTCGCGTACGGCGGCCCGGTCCACGGTGAAGGTGAACATCGGTACGTCGCCGGCCAGCAGGTCCGCGATCTCGGCGTCGATGGCCGCGCGGTCGGTGGGCGCGCCGGGCAGCACCTCGGCGTTGCGCCGCAGGATGTCCCGGGCCCGGTCGACGGCCGCGGGCTCGTCGTGCAGCGACGCCGGGTGCCACAGCATCCGGCCGATGTCGACGTACGCCTGTGTCGGGCGCAGGATCCGGCGCGCCTGGACGCCTTCGAAGCGGCGCAGCAGCCGGTACGGGTCCTCGCCGGGCCGGCGCAGGTGGGCGGTCATCTCCCGGAAGCCGGTCAGGACGCGGTCCCAGTAGGCGCTCAGCACCGGGGCGGGGCTGGGGTGGTTGCCCGCGGCGGGCATCGCGACCAGGTCCACCTGGAAGCGGGCCGCTGCGGTGCCGCCGTCCGCGATCACCGGGTTCGGGATCAGCGGCTGCTGACCGGGCAGTGCCCCGACCCCGGAGATGTCCACCCCGCCGAGCGCGAAGCCGGTGCCGCGTACGGGCAGCAGGCCGGTCCGCAGCACGGTGCGGCGGATGGCCGTCGCCGCCACGTCCACCGCGTCGCCCCTGTTGCTGGGCGGGAAGGGGGCGGGGGCGTCGAAGAGGGTCTCTGCGTCCACGATCACCGGCACCGGACCGGCCGCGATCATGTTCTCGGCGTGCATATCGGTACCGCCGATGAAGCGGAGAACGGCCAGCCAGTGTCCGACGCCGCGGTAGAACGCGGCGAGTTCGGCCTCGTCGGCGCAGTACCGGTGGTGGATGAACTCGGCCCAGCCGTAGCCCTCGCGCGCCAGGGTCCGCGGCACCCGGATCCGCTCGTCCGGCGCCGGGGCCCCGGGGAAGTCCGCGAACAGCTCGTCCAGCAGGTCGCCGAGTGCCAGGTCGGCCCCGGAGGGCCGGGGTTTGTACATGACGCTTCCGGAGACGAAGTCGACCCGGCTGACGGTCAGGCCGCCACGGTGACTGTCGCCCGCGCCGAAGGTGACGGCACGTATCTCCCCGGCGGCTCCCCCCAGCAGCGGCCGGAGCAGGGACCGGTCCGCGGCCAGCCGTTGCGCGAAGCCCGCCGTCGCCGCCAGCCACAGCCGCGCCACCGACGCGACCCGCGGACCGAGCGTCGGGTACCGGCCGGCCAGCCGGTCGAGGTAGCCCTCCTCGGCGGCCTGCTCGATGAACGCGGCCCAGGTGTCCGTATCGGCCGGGGCCACCGAGCTCCCGGGGGGCCGGACGCCGCCCGCCGCCAGGCGCAGCGCGTGGAGCTCGATCAGGAACAGGCGGGACAGCTTCGCGTGCAGGGACCTGACCAGGGCGGTGTGGCCCGCTTCCAGCACCACATCCCGTTCCTCCCGGCCCAGGGCGCTGATGCCGGCCAGTCGCCGGGCCAGCTCCTCCCGCCATGGGCGGGCGGCGGTGCGTACGGGTGGGGTGAACCACTCCGTGTCGTACCCGTTCTCCAGCCCCGATCCGCTCACCGTCCGCCTTTCCCGTGCCGCCGTCCCGCGCCTTCCAGGGCGCCCGGAGGGAGCGTGGGGAATCATTTCGCCGGCCCGGACGGCACGGCCGTTCCCGGGTACGCGGGCGTCATGGCCCGGCGGTGGTTCCCCACACTCCTGCTGGTCGAACTCGAAGAGACCCCGCCCGGCGCGGGCACTCAGTGCTCAGCCACCCGCACCGGGGCTATCGGCCCGCCGTGGACGGTCAGCAGCAGAAACTGCCGTGCGAACCACTCGGGCTGGAGCAGAAGCCGTAGAGCGAGTCGCTCGGGTCGGTCAGCGCGGCCTCGGCCGCCGTTCCGCCGACGTAGAGAGGGCCGGCGGGGTTGGACTGGCCGTACGCGCTCTCGGCGCCCGACAGCCAGGCTTCGATCACGGTGGAGTGGGACACGCGGGTCTGGGGCATGGGTGGCCTCCGGACGTAGGGGGTTCGGGCGGATTGCCCAGCCCTGAGTATCGCGGTCCGCGAGCACACGTCAGATGACCGATTCGGCCACGTTCCTGTGGGCTTCCTGCGACGCCGCGCCACTCGTGGGCCGGATGAGAGGGCGTGCGGGGCGCACGACGGCGCCTGGCGCGCGGGGAGAGGCTCCGGCGCGCGGTTGGGCGGCGGCGCGGCGCGTGGCGGGAAGAAGTCTCCACAGCACGGGGCCATGTGGACCACAGCCGGCGTTCACCCCGTTCGGCTGCCGGTCCGACGCCGGTCCGACGCCGGCCGGCGGCCGGCCGGCGGCAACCGGTTCCACACGGCCTCCGGCCGCGCGGACCGGCACCCGCAGCTCCTACCGCACCGCGCGGGGGCTGTGAATTCCGTTAGCGTGCCACCCGTCGGCCGACCCCACGCCCAGACGCCTCGGTCCCCCGACCCGCCCCACTCTGCACTACCCCCTGGGAGACGGAACCGGCCCCGGGGCATGGTCCACCTTCCAGCAGCTCGCCCGGCACTGAAGGAGGCAGGGGACGGGAATGCCACCCCGCC
>NZ_JAAAXQ010000092.1 GCF_009916105.1 Streptomyces sp. GC420
GAGCCGGGGTGTCCGGGTCAGCCGGCCAGGCCGGCCGAGCGGAACGCGTCCAGGGAGGGCCTGATAACTGCCGTCGGCCCGCTCGTCGGCGCCACCGCGTCCAGCGTCTTGAGGCCGTCACCCGTGTTCAGCACCACAGTGGTGAGGGTCGGGTCCAGGACACCGTTCTCGATCAGCTTGCGGGTCACTCCCACGGTCACGCCACCCGCCGTCTCGCCGAAGATGCCCTCCGTGCGGGCCAGCAGCTTGATCGCGTCGACGACCTGCTCGTCGTTCACGTCCTCCACCGCACCGCCGGTGCGCCGGGCGATGTCCAGGACGTACGGCCCGTCGGCCGGGTTGCCGATGGCCAGCGACTTGGCGATGGTGTTCGGCTTCTGCGGCTTGACGACGTCCCGGCCCTCCTTGAAGGCGACGGAGACCGGCGAGCAGCCCTCCGCCTGGGCGCCGAAGATCTTGTACGGCCTGTCCTCTACCAGACCGAGCTTGATCAGCTCCTGCAGACCCTTGTCGATCTTCGTCAGCTGGGAGCCGGAGGCGATCGGGATGACCAGCTGGTCGGGCAGCCGCCAGCCGAGCTGCTCGCAGATCTCGTACGCGAGGGTCTTGGAACCCTCCGCGTAGTACGGCCGCAGGTTGACGTTGACGAAGCCCCAGCCCTCGCCCAGCGGGTCGCCGATGAGCTCCGAGCAGAAGCGGTTCACGTCGTCGTAGGAGCCCTCGATGCCGACCAGGTCACCGCCGTACACCGCGGCCATCACGACCTTGCCCTGCTCCAGGTCGTGCGGGATGAACACGCAGGAGCGGAAGCCGGCGCGGGCGGCGGCTGCGCCCACGGCGCCGGCCAGGTTGCCCGTGGAGGAGCAGGAGAGCGTGGTGAATCCGAAGGCGCGCGCGGCCTCGATGGCCTGGGCGACGACCCGGTCCTTGAAGGAGTGGGTCGGGTTGCCGGAGTCGTCCTTGATGTACAGCTCGCCCGTGACGCCCAGCTCGCGCGCCAGGTTGTCGGCCTTGACCAGCTGGGTCCAGCCCGGGTTCAGGTTCGGCTTCCCGGCGACGTCGGCCGGCACGGGGAGCAGCGGGGCGTAGCGCCAGATGTTCGCGGGACCCGCCTCGATCCGCTTGCGCAGTTCCTCGGGGTCGCCGGCCGGCAGGTCGTACGCCACCTCGAGAGGGCCGAAACACTCCTGACAGGCGAAGATCGGGCCCAGTGCGAAGCGCGTCCCGCATTCCCTGCAGGACAGGGCCACGGCGGGGCCGAGGTCGACGGACGTGTCAGGATCGGTGTGGTTGGCAACTGTCTGCGCAGCCATGATGGCGAGGCCCTCTCTCCTCATCTTCCTCATGGCGCATCTCGCCATGAGACGGAATTGGCACCTTCCCTAGCCGGGGCCTCGCGCGGAGAAAACCTGCGCCCGGAGGGCACCACGCGGGGTGGTGGCCGGGCGGCGGATGGCGAGAACCAGCTGGAGGGTTGCCGGGGCTTCAACGGGCCGTGTCCCTCTGCCCCTCTGGATGAGCGGTATGGCACCGGACCTGCGCGGCTCCGGGCGTTTGTCACGCATTGACGACCCCCGACATGCGACGGACATCTGCGTTGTTCAAGACTGTAACCGAAGGCCCGGACAGTTGAGATAGTCGTCCGAACCGCGAGATGGATCACACGATCCGATGACCGCGACCGATACCCGAGGGGACGTGCACGTGCTCGAAGATGTGGAGCGCTGGCTGGCCCGGCGATCCTGGTCCGTGGCCGACCGCTCGCTCGATGTGCTGACAGCGGCCAAGCGCAAGACCCGCAGCACCGTGAGTGTCGTGCTGCCCGCCCTCAACGAGGAGGCGACGGTCGGCGAGATCGTCGCCGTGATCCGGCGTGAGCTGATGGATTCCCCGGCGCTCGCCCTCCCCCTCGTCGACGAACTGGTGGTGATCGATTCCGGCTCCACGGACCGCACCGCCGAGGTCGCCGCGGCGGCCGGGGCCCGGGTCGTCCACCGGGACGCGATCCTGCCGCGGCTGCCGGCGAGGCCGGGCAAGGGCGAGGTGCTGTGGCGCTCGCTGATGGTCACGGGCGGCGACATCGTCTGCTTCGTCGACGCGGACCTGAAGGAGTTCTCGGCCGACTTCGTCTCGGGCATCATCGGGCCTCTGCTCACCGACCCCGAGGTGCAGCTGGTGAAGGCCATGTACGACCGCCCGCTGGGCGAGCGCGCGGGCCAGGGCGGCCGGGTCACGGAGATGATGGCCCGCCCGCTGATCAACATGCACTGGCCCCGGCTGGCCGGCTTCGTGCAGCCGCTGGGCGGCGAGTACGCGGCCCGCCGTGACCTGCTGGAACAGCTGCCCTTCCCCACCGGGTACGGGGTGGAGCTGGGCATGCTGGTGGACGCCCTGCACCTGGTGGGCCTGGACGCACTCGCCCAGGTGGACGTGGGCGTGCGCAAGCACCGGCACCAGGACGGACAGGCGCTGGGCCGGATGGCGGCCGCGATCTACCGCACGGCGCAGCTGCGGCTGTCCCGCGGGCACCTCATACGGCCCCGGCTCACCCAGTTCGACCGTACGGATGACGGCTTCGTGCCCCGGACGTACTCCGTGGACACGGAGGAACGGCCGCCGATGCTGGAGATCGACGAGTACCTCGACCGGCAAGCGGCCTGAGGCGGCAAGGGGTCTACCCGAGGTGCCTGAGCTGTCCGGGCGACCCGAGGCTGCCCCGGCCGTCCGGGATGCCCGGGACGCTCGGGACGCTCGGGACGCTCGGGACACAGGCAGGGCGCGGCCGTCGGGCTGCGGACAGTCGGCGCCCGCCCGGCTCCGTGCCCGAAACCGCACTCGTGTGACGCAACCGTACGTTTGAGCGTTTCCCCGGCGGGCTAGGTTGGCGGCATGGCCTCGAAGCACGGTGCAGCCAGGATTCTTGTCGCCTCCAACCGGGGGCCGGTGACGTACACCCTGCGGGACGACGGCTCGCTGGACTCCAGGCGCGGTGGCGGCGGACTGGTCTCCGGACTCTCGGCGATCGACTCGGAGGCGGGCGCCGTGTGGGTGTGCGCCGCGCTGGGCGAGGGCGACCAGGAAGCGGTCAGGCGCGGCGTGGGCGAGACCGGGGTGCGGATGCTCGGCATCGATCCCGAGGTCTTCGCCGACGCCTACAACGGCATCGCCAACTCGGTGCTGTGGTTCGTCCACCACATGCTGTACGAGACGCCGCTCACGCCGGTCTTCGACGCGGAGTTCCGGCGCCAGTGGGCGTCGTACGAGGCGTACAACGCCGCCTTCGCCGACGCGCTGGCCGAGGAGGCCGCCGAGGGCGCGGCGGTCCTGGTGCAGGACTACCACCTCTGCCTGGTGCCCGGCATGCTCCGGGAACGCCGCCCCGACCTGCGTATCGGACACTTCTCGCACACGCCGTGGGCGCCCGTCGACTACTTCAGGCTGCTGCCGGACGACATCGCGCGGCAGCTGCTGCGCGGCATGCTCGGCGCCGACCGGGTCGCCTTCCTGACCCACCGCTGGGCCGACGCCTTCACCGCCTGCTGCACGGAGCTGCTGGACGGCGGGACCGGCGGCACCCGGGTCGGTGTGCACGGGCTCGGCGCGGACGCGGAGTTCCTGCGGGAGCGGGCGCACCGGCCGGACGTGGACGAGCGTCTGGCGTCGCTGCTCACGGAGGTGGGGCGGACCCCCGAAGGGGCGCGGCGCCGGACGATCGTGCGGGTCGACCGCACCGAGCTGTCCAAGAACATCGTCCGCGGCCTGCTCGCCTACCGCCATCTGCTGGACGCCCACCCCGAGTGGCGCGAGCGCGTCGTCCACGTCGCCTTCGCGTACCCCTCGCGGCAGGACCTCGAGGTCTACCGCACCTACATGGACGAGGTCCGGCGGGTCGCCCGGTCGATCAACGACGAGTACGGGACGGAGGACTGGCAGCCCGTCGTCCTCCACCTCAAGGACGACTTCGCCCGCTCGCTGGCCGCGTACCGGCTGGCCGACGTGGCGCTGGTCAACCCGATCAGGGACGGCATGAACCTGGTCGCGAAGGAGGTGCCGCTCCTCTCCGAGGAGGGCTGTGCGCTGGTGCTGTCGCGGGAGGCGGGGGCGCACGAGGAGCTGGGCGAGGAAGCGATCACGGTCAACCCGTACGACGTGGTGGCGACCGCCGAGGCGCTGCACGAGGCCCTGTCCATGCCGGCCGGGGAGCGCGTGGAGCGCGGCAAGCGGCTCGCCGCGGCGGCCACGGCGCTGCCGCCCACGCAGTGGTTCCTGGACCAGCTGAACGCGCTGGGCTGAACGGGCGGACGGGCCCGGCAGCCGCGGCGACGACCATGGCGCGGCAGCCGCGGCGACGACCGGAACGAGTATCGGTGGCGCGGCCGCCGCTCGCGGGCACGGCCCAGCACCGCGGTCGGTCGGCGGCCAACGGTCACGGGCACTCCCCGGTGTTCCCGGTGGGGCCGATCCGTTGTCGTCCGGGCTGCTTCCGGTGTCCGGGGACGCGGGACCGCCCCCGCACCACCCGCGGCCGGGCCCGGGACCGTACGGCGCGCGGGGCCGCGCGCGGCGCGGCTCAGCCGGGGAGGCGCTCGGCGAGGTCCCCGAGGAAGCCGACGAGTTCGGCGGGTCCGCCGAACACGAGATCGGCGCGCCCGGCGAGCTCGGCGACCTCGGTGCCGCTGCACAGGAGGAGCCCGGGGACGCCTTCCGAACGGAGCTTGTCCACCGCGGCGTAGGCCGTCAGGTCCCCGAGGTCGTCGCCGGCGTACAGCACGGCCTCGGCGGAGACCTCCCGCACGTACGCGGCGAGCGCGACGCCCTTGTCCACACCCGGCGGGCGCAGCTCCAGCACCATGCGGCCCGGCTCGACGATCAGCCCGTGCCGGGCGGCGAGCCGGGCGAGCGGCTCGCGCAGTGCCTCGAAAGCGGCCTGCGGGTCCGAGGCGCGCCGGGTGTGCACGGCGACCGCGCGGCCGCCCTTCTCCTCGATCCACAGCCCCTCCCACGGGCCGGCCGTGGCGAGGAGGGCGGGCAGTTCGTCGCGGACCGCCGCCACACCGGGGTGCGGGGCGGGCGCGCGCACCTCGCCGCTGACGGCGTCCCAGCGCTCGACCCCGTAGTGGCCGAGGACGACCAGGTGTTCCAGGCCCGCGACCCCGGCGAAGCCGCCGTAGCGCACCGCGACCGCGGCCGGGCGGCCGGTCAGCACGGCGACGGAGCCGACACGGGGCGCGAGCGCGGCGAGCGCGGGGACCGCTCCGGGGTGGGCGCGGGCCTGCTCGGGGTCGGGCACGATGTCGGCGAGCGTACCGTCGAAGTCGACGGCCACGAGCGCCCGTCGGGGTTTCGCGAGGAGCGCGGAGAGACCTTCGCGCCCGGCCTCGGTGGCGGGCGTCGGCAGGGGGTGCGGTTGGGTGCCCATGGCGCCGACCCTACCCACGGACACTCCGCGCACTCCGGTCCCGCGTGGCCTTTGGCCGACCGGCGCCGGTACGGCGGCCCGATCGGCCCGGATCCCGCACGACCTCGGCCCGCACGGCAGGGTGCCGCACCGCCGGACCGGACCAGGCGACCGGACCCGGGGGACGGAAGCACGCGCTGCCGCGCGGGCGGAGGCCCCGCGGCCCAGCGCGGTGCGCAGTGCGCGGTGCCCGGAGCGGTCCCCGCGCTCGCCGCGCTTCGAGGTGGGAGGTGCGAGGCGCGAGGCGCGAGGCGCGAGGCGCGAGGTGGGTTCGGCCGTCCGCACCACGAGAGGTCCCGGCACCGGGACCGGGAGGCGCCGATGGGCGAGGGCCGGGAAACTCCCGCGCCGAGACCGGCGGTACCGATGAACGGCGTGTCTCGCCCGCGCGCCACGTCGGCCGGGCGCCGGGCCGGGTACGGCGAGATGGCCCCGGGCCAGGGACGCGGCGCGCAATGTCCGCGGGGCCGGCCGCGCCGAGCGCCGGCGGGCGCGGGGCACGGCCCGCACGCCAGGACCGCCGGAGAGCGGTGCCGGGCACGCGTCGGCCGGGCGTCGGGTGGGGGCGTCAGCGGTGGGAGCGGCGGGTTTCGCGGATGCGGCGCAGTCGGTTGACGGTCACCGGGTCGTGGGCCAGCGCCGCCGGGTCGTCGAGGAGGACGTTGAGGAGCTGGTAGTAGCGGGTCGGGGACATGCCGAGCCGCTCCCTTATGACCCGCTCCTTGACTCCGGCGGCGGGCCAGGAGCGGCGTTCCACGGCGAGCACGGCGCGGTCGCGGTCGCCGAGCCCGCCGACGGCACCCGGGCGGGGCGAGCTTTCGGTGCCGGACTCGGTACCGGACTCGGTACCGGACTCCGGGGCGGCGGCCCCTTCCGCCGGGCCGCCGGATTCAGCGCTGGTCATATCGGTCAACATAACCGTCCCCACCGACAGCAGGACCGTTCCGCCTGCCGCCCGGCCCGCCACTGGGCTGCTCCGCTACTCGGATGCCTCCGTCGTCGACGCGTTCCTGGCTATGCCGGCCAGCACACCCGCCGGATCGCCGTTCCCGCTCACCGCCTTGCCGATGTTCTTCTTGATGTCGGCGCTGACCCGTGCCCACGAGGTCTTGTCGACCGGCGGCAGTTCGGAGGTCGGCAGCGCGTCCAGGAAAGACCACATGTCCTTCTGCCCCGTGTCCTCGCGCATCGACCCGGATGCGCTGACGGTGACCGGCAGCAGTCCGTACCGCTCCGCGAAGTCCAGCACGTTCTTCTCGGTGAAGACGAAGTCGAGGAACTTCCCCACCTGTTCGCGGTGGCCGCCCTGTTTGAACGCCATCATCCAGTCGGCGACACCCATCGTCGAACTCGCCCGACCGGTGCGGCCCGGCATGGGGACCATGCCGAGCTTCACGCCCTTCGCCGCGGCCTGCTTCATCAGGGTGGGGTGGCCGTTCAGCATGCCGACATCGCCGGCGGTGAAGGCGTCGAAGGCCTTCTGCCGGTTGAGCCGCGCGGGGTCGACGGGCCCGACGAGTCCCTCACCGACGAGGTTCTTGCGCATCCACTCGAAGGTGGCGACGTTCCGCGCGGAGTCGATGGCGTAGTTGCCCGCCTGGTCGGTGTAGCCACCGCCGCCGGACAGCAGCCACATCATCGTCTCTGCCTGGGCCTCCTCCGGGCCGAGCGGCAGCGCGAAGGGGTACGCCACGCCCTGTTCCCTGAGCGCCCGCGCGGCGGTCCGCAGGCCGTCCCAGGTCTTGGGGGCGGTCAGTCCGGCCTGTGCGAAGAGGTCCTTGTTGTAGAACAGCAGCCGGGTACTGGCCACGAACGGCATGCCGTACTGGACGCGCTTGTACTCACCGGCGTCGGTGAGCGCCGGCAGGAAGTCGGCCTGGGTGGCGAGGGAGAGCAGTTCGTCGGCGCTGTAGAGCACGTCCTGCTTCGCGAAGTCGGCGTAGGCGCCGATCTGCGCGATGTCGGGCGCCTCACCGGCCTCGACCATCTTGGCGACCTCGCCGTCGACGACCTCCCAGGAGAGCACCTCGACGTCGACCTCGATGCCGGGGTGCTTCGCCTCGAAGGACTCGGCGAGGGCGTCCCAGTACTTCCGCGAACTGTTGCCAGCCGACTCCGAACCGTAGTCGGCCGCCACGAACTTCAGGGTCACCTCGTCGTCCGGTCCGGTCCCGGATCCGCATCCGCTCAGGGACAGCGCGAGCGCCATCACGGTCGCCGCGCCTGCCGCGGGCCCTGCCCAGTGCCGCCACCGCACGCCTGATCCCACTCCCGCACTGTCGAAACGCTGTGTGCTGCCGTCCGCGCTGCCGTCAGCGCCATCTCCGCCGTGCGGAGTGCACCGTCCGGAACACGCCCCGAATGCGCGCCGTGCGCGCCCCGGCGCAGACCGGAGAGTCTGCCTCGCGAACCGAGATAGGTCTACACCACCTGAGGTCTCTGTTCCGCATCGGGGGCGTTGCCGCAGCTCCTGGCCCTGCTGCAGAGTACGGAGCGTTTGACTTCCCCCAGACCCTCCCGGCAAGGAGCCTGACGCGTATGTCCCGCACCGCTTCAGAGATCGCCACCCAGCCGAGCTGCTGGCACCGCGCGGCCGAGGCCGCGGCCGGCTTCGACGGGCTGCCACGCCCCGGGGAGCGGGTGGCGGTGACAGGGTGCGGCACGTCCTGGTTCATGGCGACGGCATACGCGGCACTGCGCGAGGCGTCGGGCGAGGGCGTCACGGATGCCTTCGCCGCCTCCGAGTTCCCGCCGGGCCGTCTCTCGTCGTACGACCGCGTGGTGGCGATCACCCGCTCCGGTACGACCACGGAGGTGCTGGAGCTGCTGGCGGCACTGCGCGGGAACGCGCCGACCCTCGTGCTCACCGCCGACCCGAGGACTCCGGTCATGGAGGCGGCGGACACGGTGGCGGTGCTGGACTGGGCCGACGAGGAGTCCGTCGTGCAGACCCGCTTCGCGACGACGGCCCTGGCGTTTCTGCGCACCGGACTGCCGAACGGCGCCCGGGCCGTCCGCAAGGCCGCCGTCGACGCCGAACTCGCCGTGACGGAGCCGCTGCCGGAGGCCGCGGTGGAGGCCGAGCAGTGGACCTTCCTGGGGCGCGGCTGGACGTACGGGCTGGCGCAGGAGGCCGCGCTGAAGATGCGGGAGGCCGCGGGGGCGTGGACCGAGTCCTACCCGGCGATGGAGTACCGGCACGGGCCGATCTCCATCACCGGTCCCGGCCGTGTGACCTGGGTCTTCGGTCCGCTCCCCGAAGGGCTGGCCGGAGACGTGTCACGCGCCGGAGGCCAGCTGGTCGCCCACCGCGACTGCGACCCGATGGCCGACCTGGTACGGGTCCAGCGCCTCGCGGTCGCCATCGCCGAGACCCACGGCCTGGACCCGGACCGCCCGAAGAACCTGACCCGCAGCGTGATCCTCGGCCGCCCCGGCCGCCCCGATTGAGCCGGCCGCCCCGATTGAGCCGGGGCCGCCTGGAGGCCGGAGCGCGCGCCGGGAACCGCGCCACCCCGCCCGCGGCGCCCCGGCGCGGCGTTCGGCACAGCCGGAGTCGGCGGCCCGGTGCCGACCGGGCGGAGCCGGACACCGGAGCGGGCACCCGGAGCCGCGCCCGGAGTCGCGCCCGGAGTCGGCGGCAGGGCGGTTCCGGAAGGAAAGTCGACGGTGATCGCATCTCACCGGGCGAGTGGACTAGACCTTTCTCGGGTGGGCGGGTCAGACTGTAACTCGTGAGACACGTCATCGCCCTCGATGTGGGCGGCACCGGAATGAAGGCTGCCCTGGTCGGGCCGGACGGCGAGCTGCTGCACGAGACGCGTCGCGGCACGGGCAGGGAGCGCGGGCCGGAGGCCGTCGTGGCGTCCGTGCTGGACTTCGCCGCCGAGCTGCGCACCCTCGGCGAGCGGCGGTACGGCGAGCCCGCAACGGCCGCCGGTCTCGCCGTGCCCGGCATCGTCGACGCCGAGGCCGGCACCGCCGTGTACTCCGCGAACCTCGGCTGGCGGAACGTCCCCTTCCGGGAGCTGCTCGCCGACCGCCTCGGCGGCGTCCCCGTCGCACTCGGCCACGACGTCCGCACCGGCGGTCTCGCCGAAGGCCGTATCGGCGCGGGCCGGGGCACCGACCGCTTCCTCTTCCTGGGACTGGGCACCGGCATCGCCGGCGCCATCGGCATCGAGGGCCGCATCGAAGCCGGCGCGCACGGCTGCGCCGGCGAGATCGGCCATGTGGTCGTACGCCCCGGCGGCCCCGCGTGCGGCTGCGGGGCACACGGCTGCCTGGAGACCCTGGCCTCCGCCGCCGCCGTCTCCCGCGCCTGGGCACTGGCCAGCGGCGCCCCGGACGCGGACGCCGCGGACTGCGCCCGGGCCGTCGCGGCGGGCGACCGGGTGGCGGAGTCCGTGTGGCAGTACGCGATCGCGGCACTCGCCGACGGCCTGATCATGGCCCTCACCCTGCTCGACCCCCGCACTCTGATCATCGGCGGCGGCCTCGCCGAAGCGGGCGAAACGCTCTTCACTCCCCTGCGCGCCGCCGTACGGGAGCGCCTGACGTTCCAGACACTGCCCGAGATCGTCCCGGCCGCCCTGGGGGACACCGCCGGATGCCTGGGGGCGGGTCTGCTCGCCTGGGACCTGCTCGGCGCCGGTACCCCTGCAAAAACCCCGACGGCCGCGGAAACCCCGGGAGCGACGACTCCCGGCTCGACAGCCGGACCGACCGGAGCAGACGCACCGAGCCGGGCAGCCGGACCGACCGGAGCGACCGGAACAGCCGAACCGGACGATCCGGCCGGACCGGCCGGATCCGTGGGGCAGTCCCGGAATGCCGAGCACGTCACGGAAGCCACCGAAGCCACGACCGAGTCCACGGAGGTAACCGCCTGATGGCCGACCGCAAGGGTCACAAGGTTCTCACCGGCGCCAAGGTGGTGCTTCCGACCGGTGTCGCGGACGGCGCGCCACTGACCGTCGCCGGCGAGCGGATCAGCGACGAGCGCGCCCCCGAGGGCACACCCTCCCTCGATCTGTCCGGACACTGGATCGTCCCCGGCTTCGTCGACATGCACGTCCACGGCGGCGGCGGCGCCTCCTTCACCTCGGGCACCCACGAGGACGTGCTGCGGGGCATCCGCACCCACCGCGAGCACGGCACCACCACCATGGTCGCCTCCACCGTCACCGGCGACATGGACACCCTGGCCCGGCAGGCGGCGCTCCTGTCGGAGCTGGTCGAGCAGGGCGAGCTGGCCGGCATCCACTTCGAGGGCCCGTTCATCTCGCCCTGCCGCAAGGGCGCCCACAGCGAGGAGCTCCTGCGCGACCCCGACCCGGCCGAGGTCAGGAAGCTCGTCGACGCGGCCCGCGGGACGGCGAAGATGTTCACCCTCGCCACCGAACTGCCGGGCGGCATCGACTCGGTGCGCCTCCTCGTCGAGCACGGGGTGATCGCCGCGATCGGGCACACCGACGCGACGTACGAGCAGACCCGCGAGGCCATCGAGGCGGGCGCGACCGTCGCCACCCACCTGTTCAACGCGATGCCGCCGCTCCAGCACCGCGAACCGGGCCCCATCGCCGCCCTGGTGGAGGACGAGCGGATCACCGTCGAACTCATCAACGACGGCACCCATCTGCACCCGGCCGTCCTGCAACTGGCCTTCGGCACCGTCGGCGCCGGGCGGGTCGCGCTCATCACCGACGCAATGGACGCGGCCGGTTTCGGCGACGGCCGCTATCTCCTGGGCCCGCTGGAGGTCGAGGTCCGCGAAGGCGTCGCCCGGCTCGTGGACGGCGGCTCCATCGCGGGCTCCACCCTGACCCTGGACAACGCGTTCCGGCGTGCCGTCCTCGTCGACCGGCTTCCGGTCGAGGACGTCGTACGGGCGATCTCGGCCAACCCGGCCCGGCTCCTCGGCGTCGACGGCGACGTGGGTTCCCTGAAGAGCGGGAAGTACGCCGATCTCGTCGTCATGGACGAGGAGTTCGCGCTCAGAGGCGTCATGCGCAGGGGCGAATGGCTGGTCCCGCCGCCCTCCGCGGACAGAACGTCTCGATAAGCCATCGATGAGGCCGTGGCGCCGCCTTCCCCCTGGGCCAACCGCCCTTCTCTTTGGCATGATCCCGGTCGGCACGGCAAGCGCATACATCTCGGGGGTGTGTCGGGTGATCCTGACGGTCACGCTCAACACCGCTCTCGATCTGACGTATCGCGTCCCCGTCCTGCTCCCGCACACCGGCCACCGTGTCACCGACGTCATCGAACGCCCCGGCGGCAAGGGCCTCAACGCGGCCCGGGTCCTGGCGGCGCTCGGCCACGAGGTGACGGTCACCGGCTTCGCGGGCGGCACCACCGGGGACACGCTGCGGCACCTCCTCGCCCACTGCGCGCCCGCCGTCACCGACGCGCTCGTCGAGACCGGGGGCAGCAGCAGGCGCACGGTCGCCGTCGTCGACGAGAGCAGCGGCGGCGGCACCACGCTGTTCAACGAGCCGGGGCCGGCGGTCGATTCCGCGGAGTGGTCCCGCTTCCTCGACGCGTACGAGGAACTGCTGCACACCGCGGAGGCCGTCGCCCTCTGCGGCAGCCTGCCGCCCGGGGTGCCGGTCGGCGCGTACGCCCACCTCGTACGCCGGGCACGGGCCGCCCGCGTCCCCGTCCTGCTCGACACCAGCGGCGAGCCGCTGCGGCGGGGCATCGCCGCCCGGCCCGACGTCGTCAAGCCCAACGCCGAGGAACTGGCTCTGCTCACCGGCTACCGCGAACCGCTGCGCGCCGCCCGCGACGCGCGCAGGCGCGGCGCCCACACCGTGGTGGCCTCGCTCGGGCCCGACGGGCTCCTCGCCGTCACCCCGGACGGCGTCTGGCGTGCCGCGCCGCCCGCCCGGCTGCCCGGCAACCCCACCGGGGCCGGGGACTCCGCCGTCGCGGGACTGCTGTCCGGCCTCGTCACGGGGGTGCTCTGGCCCGACCGGCTCGCCCGCGCGGCAGCGCTCTCGGCGGCGACCGTACTGGCCCCGGCGGCGGGCGAGTTCGACCACGCGGCCTACGAGGAACTGCTGCCTTGCATCGAGGTCCGCGAGCAGGTGGCCGCCGCGTGACGCCCAGTCGGCCGACGGAGACCACCGCCGGGGCCGGCGCCACGGCTGCCGGCCGGGTGCACAGGCGGTGGCCGGCCGAGGTCGCCGGGGCCGGAGGGGCGTCATGACGCTGACCGGCACGGGTGAGCTCGTCGCGCAGGCACGGGCGGCCGGTCACGGACTCGGCGCGTTCAACGTCATCACCCTCGAACACGCGGAGGCGATCGCCGCGGGGGCGGAGCGGGCCGGCCGGCCCGCCGTGCTGCAACTGTCCGAGAACGCCGTGAAGTTCCATGGCGGACGGCTCGCTCCCATCGCCGCCGCGATGGGCGCCGTCGCGCGCGAGTCGGACGCGCGGCTCGGGCTGCACCTGGATCACATCGAGTCGGCGGAGCTGCTGCACGCCGCGCACCGGGCGGGCTTCGGCTCCGTCATGTTCGACGCCTCGAAGCTCCCGTACGCCGAGAACGTCCGGGCGACGGCGGAAGCGGTCCGCCGGGGCCACGAGCGGGGCCTCTGGGTGGAGGCGGAGCTCGGCCGCATCGGCGGGAAGGGAGGCGACGCGCACAGGCCCGGCGTACGCACCGACCCTGCCGAGGCCGCCGCCTATGCGGCGGCCACCGGCGTGGACGCCCTCGCCGTGGCGGTGGGCTCCTCGCACGCGATGACCGAACGCACCGCGGCTCTCGACCACGGCCTGATCTCCCGGCTGCGGGACGCCGTGCCGGTACCCCTCGTCCTGCACGGCTCGAGCGGCGTCCCCGACGACCAGCTCCGCCGGGCCCTCGCCGCCGGCATCACGAAGATCAATATCGGCACGGCCCTCAACACGGCCTTCACCACGGCCGTGCGCGCCCACCTGAACGCCCACCCTGCGGTCGTCGACCCCCGCGCCTGGCTCGCTCCGGCGCGGGAGGCCATGGCGGAGACGGTCGCGCGGTATCTCGCGCTGCTGGGGCCGGGGGGCGCCGCCGCCCAGCCGTTCGAGACCTGACCCCTCGAGACCTAACCCCTCGAGACCTAACCCCTCGAGACCTAACCCTTCGAGACCTGGCCCTCGACGAGCTTGACGCGGTCCACCGCCGCCTCGCACTGATTGCCCGTCTCGCAGGAGATCTTCAGGCTGTTGGTGCCCTTGTTCAGGTCGAGGTAGTTGTACGTGTAGGTCCAGCCCTTGTCCCAGGCACCCTCCTCGGCCTTGGCGTGGTTCTTCATGCTCACGCCGTCCGTGCGGGACTGGCCGTTGACGGTGAGGGTGGTGTCCGCGTCCTTCCCGGGCACGCTGTAGTACACGAAGAGGGTGTACGCGCCGTCCTTGGGCACGTCGATCGTCCACTCCGCGGCGGCGCCGACCGCCGGGAACGTGACGTACGAGCCGTCTCCGGACCGTGCCCCCTCGAAGGAGTTGCCCGCCGCGGCGCCGCCCGTCAGGTTCAGCTTCGCGGCGTCCGACTCGGGCAGCTCGGCCGGCTTCTCCTCGTCCTTCCCCTCGGAGGTCGGGCTCGGGTCGGCCGTCTCGCTCTGGCTGGTGCCCCCGTTGGCAGAACCGTTGGCCTGGGAGTCCTTGTCCTGGGAGTCGTCGTCGCTGGACAGGGCCGCGACGATGCCGATGACGACGGCGGCGACCACCGCGACCGCACCGATCAGCAGACCCTTGGTGTTGGGTCCGCGGCCACCGCCACGCCCGCTCCCGGCGTGTCCCTGGGCGGTGCGGGCGGCGGGCTGGTAGCCGGGCAGTGTCTCGGGGGCCGCGTAGGCGGCCTGCTGCGGCGCCTGGGCGGCCTGCTGCTGCCCGTACTGACGCTCGCCGACCGTCCTGACCTGGTTGTACGAGGTCCTGGGGACCCCGGGCTGGGCCGGACCCGGGTAGCCGTAACCGCCCGAGCGTGGCGGAGTCGCCCCCGTGGCCTGCCCGTCCTCGTAGAGGTAGCCGAACGGGTCGTCGTCCTCGGGCGTGCTCGCGCCGTTGTTCCCGGGCGTCATCCCCTGGTCACTCCTCAATCTGTCGCCGGCCATCGGCGTCCGATGGACCGGACGCCTGGACAGACAGCTCTTACCAGGTCTTACCGGGGCCCATGAGGCCCCGGCAATCCATACGTCGTCCGGATGGCCAATGTTCATGATCGATTCATCGCCGACGACACCGCCGACCCAGCGAGCCTACCCGCTCCGGGTGGGGCAGAAGGTCCCCCCGGTCCTGACCTGGAGCGGAACCGTGACGAAAGTCAAGCAGGCCGCCCCGGCGCGCCGGTGTCCACCCGGCGCAACCCTGTCCGCGTCGGGTACCGCCGCACGCCCGGCCACCCGCCGCACGCCCGGCACCGGCGGCGCCCGGCATCCGCGCCGCGCGCCGCTCGGGCCGCGCCGCTCAACCCGCGCGGCGCTGCACCTTCGGCCGCGAACGCTTCTCGATGTACATCCGCTCGTCCGCGGACTGGAGCACCTCTTCCGCGGTCAT
Organism: Streptomyces sp. GC420; assembly: GCF_009916105.1. Classification (GTDB taxonomy): domain Bacteria; phylum Actinomycetota; class Actinomycetes; order Streptomycetales; family Streptomycetaceae; genus Streptomyces. Next base: position 15,002 of record NZ_JAAAXQ010000092.1, read on the forward strand.
CCCGCAGTGCGCCCAGCCGATGCCGATGCTCGCTCCGACCCTCACCGCGCGGCCGTCCACCCGGATCGGCGGGATGATCGCGTTGCGCAGCCGCACCGCAAGGTCCGCCGCGTCCGCGCGGCCGAGCCCGTCGGCGAGGACGACGAACTCGTCGCCGCCGAGCCGGGCCACGGTGTCCCCGTCCCGGACGCAGGTGCTCAGCCGCCTGGCCACCTCGATGAGCACCGCGTCACCGGTGTGGTGCCCGAAGCGGTCGTTGATCGACTTGAAGCCGTCCAGGTCGCAGAAGAGGACCGCGAGCCCCTTGGTGCCGTCGTCGATGTCGCCCTCGGCGGGGGCGATGGTGTGCGTGTGGTGGGCGTACGGGTCGTTCACCGGTCCGTGGTCGAAGTCGTAGCCGAGACCGCCGTACTCGCCGCCGAGGTCGGCGTAGTCCCCGTACGTGCCGTAGTCGCTCTCGGCGCCGGCCGGGACCGGCGGGGTGTTGCACAGCCGTGCGCTCAGCCGGGACCGCAGCTCGGCGCTGTTCGGCAGCCCGGTCAGCGAGTCGTGGCTGGCCCGGTGGGCGAGCTGGAGTTCGTGCCGCTTGCGCTCCTCGATGTCCTCGACGTGCGTGAGCAGGAAACGCGGCCCGTCCGCGGCGTCCGCGACCACGCTGTTGCGCAGCGACACCCACACGTACGTGCCGTCGCGGCGGGCGAGCCGCAGTTCGGCCCGCCCGCCCTCGGCGGACGTGCGCAGCAGGGTGCCGATGTCCTCGGGGTGCACGAGGTCGGAGAAGGAGTAGCGGCGCATGGCGGAGGCGGGGCGGCCCAGCAGCCGGCACAGTGCGTCGTTGGTGCGCAGCAGCCGGCCGTGCTGGTCTCCGCCGAGCTCGGCGATGGCCATGCCGCTCGGCGCGTACTCGAACGCCTGCCGGAAGGATTCCTCACTCGCCCGCAGTGCCTGCTGCTCACGCTCCAGCCGGACGAGGGCGCGCTGCATGTTTGCTCGCAGCCGGGCGTTGCTGATCGCAATCGCGGACTGGGAGGCGTACATCTGGAGCGCTTCCTGGCCCCATGCGCCGGGGCGGCGCCCGTTGCGCGGCCGGTCGACGGAGATGACCCCTATGAGATCCCTGCCCTCGCGGCCCTTGGACTGGTACATGGGCGCGAAGAGGCGGTCCATGGGGTGCCACTCGTCGGCGAAGCGCGGCTCGGGGCCGTCCGTGTGCCACTGGGGCACGTCGTCGTCGGTGAGGATCCAGCCCTCGGTGTACGGGATGAAGCGCAGATCGCCCCATGCCTCACCCATGGAGAGGCGGCGTTCCCAGGAGGTGCGGGAGCCGACCCGGCCCGCGAGCAGGGACTCCGCCGCGGCGTTGCCTGCGACGGCGGCCACGACCAGGTCGCCGTCCTGCCGTACGAGGTTCACGCACGCCAGCTCGTAGCCGAGCCCGGCGACGATCCCGTTGGCGACGGTCTGCAGGGTGTCTGCCAGGCTACGGGCCGTGTTGAGGTCCGCCACGACTTGGTGCAGCTGCCGCAGGGTCGCAAGGCGGACGTACGGCTCCGACTCGGTCTCCATCGTTCGCTCTCCCTGAGACCTCGACAGCAACTCCAGAGATTCGCATCGTCGTCAGTGTGTGATTCCACGGCCACTGAATCACAGCGAGCTGCCCACTCGGTACACAGGGTCAACAATTCCTGGCCCCTGTGACTCAAGTCACAACAGAGTGTGAGGATTGTGGTGCTCTCCACACAAGCGCCCCCCACATTCCTGACCGCAAATCCCGCAATGGCCCTCCACCGTCGCACGTGCCACAAGGTCCCGGGTCCTAGGACCGGTCCTCGGCCCGGAGCCCGATGCGGGCGCCGGGGAGCCACGACTAGCGTTGCCGCCGTGCAGCCGACGACGACGCCCGTGCAACCTACAGGTCCCGCCATCCCCCATGCTGGTGGGGTGAGCCATGAGGAGTTCCGCGCCGCCATGTCACGGCTCGCCGCGGGGGTGGTGCTGGTGACCGCGCACGAACCGGCGGACGACCCGGAGGGTCCTCGCGGCGAGGACGTCGGCATGACCGCGACGGCCTTCCTGTCGGTCTCGCTCGATCCGCCCCTGGTGCTGGTCAGCCTGCGCAACGGCTCCCGGATGGACGACCTGCTCGCCGAACAGCCGCTGTGGGCGGTGTCGGTGCTCTCCGAGAGCCAGCGCCACATCGCCGGCAGGTTCGCGATGAAGGGCCGCATCAGCGACCGGCTGCTCTTCGAGGACATCCCGCATGTACGGGGAGAGGTGTCCGGCGCTCTGCTCGTGGGCGGCGCCCTCGCCCTGCTGGAGTGCCGCACGGAGCAGCGGGTGAGCGCGGGGGACCACACCCTGGTCATCGGGCGGGTGCTCACGGCTCGGGTGCCGACCGCCGGCGGCGGGCCGCTGACGTACTTCCGCGGCCGCTACCGGAAGCTGGACTGACCTGCCGGCCCCGTCGCCCGGGCGACGGGGTGGGGGCGACGGGGTGGGCGTCCCACGCGGCCGGGGCGCGCGGTCATGGAGTCCGGTCGGGGGCGCGGCGAGCGGGTCCGCGGGCGGTCACGCCCAGTCCTTGCCCGACCGGCCGCGCTTGGTGTCGCCGCGCTGCTTCTTCTCCCGCAGCCTGCGCTCGTTGATGCCGCGCGGTATCCGCGTGGGACGGCGCGGCTTCGGCGGCGGCGCCGTGGCCTCCGCGAGCAGCGACGCCAGACGGACCGCCGCGGTCTCCCGGTTGCGCCACTGAGAACGGTGCTCGGAGGCCCGGACGGTGATCACGCCGTCGGTCAGCCGACCCGCGAGCCGCTGGAGCGCGCGGTCCTTCCACACGGGCGGCAGCGCCTCCGTCGCGGCCAGGTCGAAGCGCAACTCGACCTGGGTGTCACTGGTGTTCACATGCTGGCCGCCGGGTCCCGAGGAGCGCGAGAAACGCCACATGAGCTCGGGCTCCGGGAGCGCGACCGAGCCGCGGATGACGTAAGGACCGGACATGACACCCATGGTCCCGGCGCGCGAGCCGTCCGTCACCCGGTTTTGCCGCACGGCATTCAGGTATTTCGACATAGCTATGAAGAGGTACCCATCCTGGGATGGTGCCCCATTCCAGCGTCTCGGCCCAGGAGATCGACCGCGCGGCCTCCGTGCTGGTCGCCAGCCTGCCCGCGCTGCACCGGGCGCTCGAGCGGCGGGTCGACCAGGAGTTCCCGCATCCCAGGCCCTCCGACGGGCAGCTGGCGCTGCTGTTCCTCGCGGACGAGCGCGAGGGCATCACGGTCCGCGAGGCTGCCGAAGCACTGCTGATCAAGCCGAACAACGCCAGCACCCTCGTCTCCCAGCTCACCGAACTGGGGCTGCTCGAGCGCCGTCAGGACGCCTCCGACGAGCGGATCGCGCACCTTCACCCGACGGCCACGGCCCGGCAGCGGCTCGCCGAGGTCCGGCGGCTCAAGGAGGCCCATGTGGCCCGCGCGCTGCGGGCCCTCACCGACGGTGAGCGGGCCGCCCTCGGCTCGGCCCTGGGCGCGCTGACGTCACTGACCCGGCACCTCCACTCCGCCAACCGCCGGACGGACGACGGCCCCGCGCCGCCCCCGCCGGGCCGCGCCCTTCACGCCTCGGGCGTCATGCCCGTCCCGCCGCTCCACGGGTGAAGACACGCACCTGGAACTATGCGGTCCCCCGTGGACGTCATGACTGGTAACGGTAGCTTCGTCACTCACAACCGCACGGCGCGCGTGCCGGAAAAACACGAGGAAAGGGACTCCCCCATGGCTGTAAGCCTCTCCAAGGGCGGCAACATCTCGCTCACCAAGGAGGCCCCGGGCCTCACCGCCGTCACGGTCGGCCTCGGCTGGGACGTCCGCACGACCACCGGCACGGACTTCGACCTCGACGCCAGCGCCATCGCGGTGAGCGCCGCGGGCCGGGTCGTCTCCGAGGGCCACTTCGTCTTCTTCAACAACAAGTCCACCCCGGACGGGACGATCGTGCACACCGGTGACAACCGCACCGGCGAGGGCGGCGGCGACGACGAGCAGATCAACGTCAACCTCCAGGGCCTCACCCCGGACGTCGAGAAGATCGTCTTCCCGGTCTCCATCTACGACGCCGAGACCCGCTCCCAGAACTTCGGCCAGGTGCGCAACGCGTACATCCGCGTCGTGAACCAGGCGGGCGGCGCCGAGATCGCCCGCTACGACCTGAGCGAGGACGCCGCGACCGAGACCGCCATGGTCTTCGGCGAGCTCTACCGCAACGGCGCCGAGTGGAAGTTCCGCGCGGTCGGCCAGGGTTACGCCTCCGGCCTGGCCGGCATCGCCCAGGACTTCGGCGTCGGCGTCTGACGGACACCGCACGGCGAGCGCCCGGCGGACGGCGCGGCTCCTCGCGCCGCGAGCCATCGAAGGGTCCCGGAATCCGCAGGATTCCGGGACCCTTCGCCGTGTCCGCCGACCCGGCGAGCCGGTCGCGTCACACCGCCGCCCGCTGAGCAGCCCAGGCCGCCGCCCCGCGTCCGCGCGAGCGCACCGCCGGCTACGGCGCGGCACCGTCCCGCGGCCATGACACCATCGGGCCTGTGCTCGACATCGGCTACTCGCTCTCCCGCCGCTTCCCCGACCCCCCGCAGACCGATTACCGGCGCGCGGACGTCCACGCGCTGCGGCACGACCTGTTCTGCGGCGACGTCTACCTCGCGGACACCAAGGAGGACCGGGAGCTGTCCACAGCCTGGGGATGGGTTCCCGTGCTCGACTTCGCGTGGGCGCTGTGCGACATCGCCGAGCGCCTCGACCGGGACCCGCTGGGCAACCGGGCGGCCACGCCGCAGTACGCCGAACTCGACTTCACCGAGTCCACGGACCGGATGCTCTTCCAGCGCCGCTTCGGCTGGGTCGACGTCGAGGCGGACTGGATGCCCGGCGGCGAACCGCCCCTGACCTTCTCGCACAGCGAACTCCGCCGGGAAGCCCGCGACTTCCTGCACGACCTCGTCGCCGACCTCACCGACATGCACGAGGACCTCGCCGACAACCCCGTGGTCTGGGACCTCCAGGCCCGCTACCCGCGGATCTGAGGAGAAGGCACGACCGCGGCGGGCACGGCTTGACCTCGAGCATGGTCGAGGTCGTTCAGTGGGGGGCGGAGACCGCCACGAGACCCTCCCCGAGGAGACCGCCATGCACGCCGTCCGCCTGCACGCCTTCGGCCCCGCCGAGAACCTCACCTATGAGAAGACCGAGGATCCCGAACCGGGCCCCGGACAGGTCCGGATCGCGGTCGCGGCGGCCGGTGTGCACCTGCTCGACACGGCCCTGCGCCAGGGCATGCCCGGCCCCTTCCCCAACCCGCCGGAACTGCCCACCGTCCCCGGCCGGGAAGTCGCCGGCACCGTCGACCGGACCGGCAAGGGCGTCGACACATCCTGGCTCGGCAGGAACGTCGTCGCCCACCTCGGCATGAGCCCCGGCGGCTACGCCGAACTCGCCGTCACCGGCACCGACCGCCTCCACGGCATCCCCGCCGGGCTCGACCCCGCCCAGGCCGTCGCCATGATCGGAACGGGCCGCACCACCATGGGCATCGTCCAGTTCGCGGAACCCGGCCCCGGCGACATCGTCATCGTGCCCGCCGCCGCCGGCGGCATCGGCACCCTGCTCGTCCAGTACGCCAAGAACGCCGGCGCCGAGGTCGTAGGACTCGCGGGCGGCCCCCGCAAGACCGCACGCGTCACCGCCAACGGCGCCGACCTCGCCGTCGACTACCTCGACGACGACTGGCCGCGGCGGGTCGGGGAACACCTCGCCGGACGCCACGCCACCATCGTCTACGACTCCGTCGGCGGCGCCACCGCCCGCGCCGCCGTCGACCTCCTCGGCCCGGGCGGCAAGCACATCGTCTTCGGCTGGTCCGGCGAAGGACTGCACGACGGGCGTCCGCTCGCATTCACCGAGGCCGAGCAGGCCGCCCGCGGCATCACCTCGCAGCAGGTCCTCGGCCCCGTGATGCTCCGCAGGGCAGGCGGCGACAACCCCATACGCACACTCGAACTCCGCGCCCTCGCCGAGGCCGCCGCCGGCCGCCTCGTACCGGCCGTCCAGCGCTTCCCCCTCTCCGAGGCCGCCGCCGCGCACCGGGCTCTGGAGACCCGCGCCACCATGGGCAAGGTCGTACTGGAGCCCTAGCTAGTGCCGCGTCGGTCGGGGTTTGCCCGCTGAGGAGCGGCGTCCGGTGCCGGGGGCACCTCCTGCCGAAGGCGGGGGGAGCATCGCAAGGCGGCCGGAAGCCCTCGTAGTGGGCCTGCTCGGGCTTTCGGCCAACGCAGCGCGGGGGTACCTCCCGCGCCCGGAGGGCTGCGGGGGAGTGCCGTGCAGGGCGTCGCGACGGGGCGAACCTCGGCCGACGCGGCACTAGGCGGCGCCGCCCACGGCGGCAACCTCACCCGGGCCGGCCCCCGTCTCCGCACCGGACACCGCACCGGAACCGGAGCCGGAGCCGGTGTCCGAACCCGCGCACGCAGCCGCGCCCGAACCCACCGCAACGAGCGCCCGGTCCGTGAGGCGGAACGTCTCCCACGCGTCCACGCGCTCCGCGCCCAGCGCCCGGTAGAAGTCGATGGCCGGCTGGTTCCAGTCCAGCACCACCCACTCCAGGCGCTCGTAACCCCGCTCCACGCACACCCGCGCCAGCTCGGTCAGCAACGCCTTCCCGTACCCGCCGCCCCGGAACTCCGGCCGCACATACAGATCCTCCATGTGGATCCCGTGCGTCCCCCGCCACGTCGAATACGTCAGGAACCACAGCACGAACCCCGCCGGCGTCCCGTCCTCCGTCTCCGCCACATACGCGAACACCGCCGGATCCGGCCCGAACAGCGACTCCCGGAGCTGCTTCTCCGTCGCCCGTACCTCGTGCCGCGCCTTCTCGTACTCGGCCAGCTCACAGATCATGGAGTGGATGACGGGCACATCGTCGACAGTCGCGCTACGAATCATGCGGGAAGCCTAGGCGGCCGGGTCGCGCCCCTGCCCGCCCGTTCCGCCGTGCGGACACGCGCACGCGCACCGAGAACGGCGGGCAGCCCCCGGCCGGGCCCCGCTCACCACCCCAGCAGCTGCCGCCCTACCTCGGCCTGCTCCACCCGAAGCTCCCGCGCCCCCTCCGCGATCTCCCACAGCGAGTTCTGCAGGACCCGCCCCAGAGTCCAGCCCCGCGCCCGCGCCCGGTCCAGGCCCAGCACCTCCGTCATGAGGTCGAACCGAAACCGCACCCGCCGCGGATCCCAGCGGTTGAACAGCGCCGGCATCAGTTCGAACCCCGGATCCCCCGCGAGCGGCTTCGGATCGATCGCCAGCCACGGCTCACGTTCACCGGCCAGCACATTGCCGTAATGCAGGTCCCAGTGCAGCAACCGGTCACCCGGCTCGCCCGCCAGCTCCCGCACCGCTCCCGCGCACGCCACCAGCAGCCGCCGCTCGCCCGGATCCGCCAGCCGCGGCGCCAGCACCACAGATCTCGAGTGGACCGAACTGGACCAGCGGGCTGTCGACACCGCGCGTGTCCTGGCCGCGGATGCCGTGCAGAAGGTCGGCAACGGCCACCCCGGCACGGCCATGAGCCTGGCTCCCGCC
>NZ_JAAAXQ010000093.1 GCF_009916105.1 Streptomyces sp. GC420
GCCCGGCGGGTGGGGTGTGCGGCTGCCCGACACCATCGCCGGGGCGCCGGGGTCGCCCGGCCTGGTGGTCGGACCGGAGCGGCCGGTGCGGGGGCAGGTCCGGATCGAGATCCGGGACGAGGACGGCGCCACCCGGCTCCGGGCACGGTGCCTGTCCCCGGACCGGCTCCCTGTCGAGGTGGATCTCCTTGTGCAACTCCCCGAAGGGCACGAGACGATGTCGGTGGTCGTGCCGTGGAGCGAGCGCCGCTTCCAGTACACCTCCAAGCACACGGCACGCCCCGCTTCGGGCACCGTCCGCATCGGCACCGACCTGCTGGCCTTCGGCGAGGACGCCTGGGGCACCCTGGATCACGGGCGCGGCCGGTGGCCGCGCACAGTGGCCTGGAACTGGGGCGCGGCATCCGGCCGTACCGGCGGGCACGTCGTGGGCCTGCAGTTCGGCGGCCGCTGGACGCACGGCACCGGTTCGACGGAGAACGCGCTGTGCGTGGACGGCCGGATCAGCAAGCTGGGTGAAGAACTCGAGTGGCGCTGGTCCGCGGACGACCACCTGGCGCCGTGGACCGTCCGCACCCCCGGCAGCGACCGGGTCGATCTCGTCTTCACCCCGTTCCACAACAGGTCCACGCGCACCGACGCCGGGCTCATGGCCAACCGCACCGACCAGTGCTTCGGCCACTACACGGGGCGCATCCGCACCGACGACGGCGAAGTCATCGCGGTGGACCGGCTCCTGGGCTGGGCCGAGGACGTCTACATGCGGTGGTGACCCGTCGTACGGCGGCCCGGCAGGAACCGGCGGGCCCGGCGGGACCTGGCGGTGCCCCGCCGGCCGGCCGCCCCCGGCTCCTGTCAGCCGCGGTTCTCGTAGCGGTAGTCGTAGTAGTCCTCGCCGCCGACCAGAACCGAGGTGAAACAGACGGGAAGGCCGTCGGAGCCGCGGGGCACCTCCTGGGAGGTCTGACGGGTGAATCCCAGGGACACGCGCGGGATCACCGGGTTCTCGGGCTGTGAGTCATCGACTCGCCAGCCGCGCTCCGCGGCGCGCCGCAGAATGTCCTCGGCGGGTGTGCGGAAGACGTCGTCGCCGTTCAGGAGGACGCGTGTGGATGTCTCCTTGCCCTCACCCGGCCACCACAGCTCGATCGCCGTCACCTGCTCGCCGTCCTCGAGGAGCGCCTGGAAACCGACACCGTCGCACGAGGCGGACACTTTGACGGAGCGCCGGGTACGGCGGGTCAGTACTTCGGGCGCTCCCCACGGGCTCACCGCGGCAACCGCCTCGTCGAGCGTCATGCCCAGAAGGACGGGTTTCACCCCACGAGGCGGGTCCAGCACCAGATCCATGGCCCTCACTCACTTCGTCATTTCAGGATGTCGTAGTCGATCGTCCAGCCCCGCTTTTCCAACATGGCCTGGAACTTCCTGTTGTGCTTGAGGCTCTCGATCATATCGGCGATGTGTGTGTCGTATTTGTCTCCGTAGAGTTCCCGAATCTCGTCGATGTCCATCTTCATGGCGAGGTCCCACCGGCCGTTGTCGATGTGAGCGCGCTGTTCGGCACGCCAGTCGTCGCTCTCCTTGCTGGACCCCGTGCTGGTCACGTTGCGGTGGTCGTCGTACTCCATGCGGATGGCCGGCCCCATGCCGGCACCACCGCCCCGCTTGTTGGTGCGGAAGCCCGGCTCGTCCAGATGGGCGTAGGAGGCCTTGGCCGGGATGTGGTTGACCTCCATGTCGGTCTCGGTTCGGCGCGTCCCGTCGTCGTTCTTCAGGTTTGCGGGCATCAGCCCGCTGTACCAACCGCCCGATTCCGTGCAGCCCTTGGCTATCAGGCCCTCGGGGTCCATCCGCGCCTGCGGGTTGGTGACGTACGCGACGGGGTTGTGCGCGGCGCCGAGGCCCAGCGGATCCGGGCTCGCGTAGCGGGCGCTCTCGGGGTCGTAGTGGCGGAAGCAGTTGTAGAAGAACCCCGTTTCGCCGTCGTCGTACTGCCCCGGGAAGCGCAGTGGGGTGTAGGCGACCGCGTTTCTGTTCCAGGTGGTGTTGCCCCAGACCGTGGTGCGCGTCTGCCAGGTGATCTCCCCCTGCTCGCTGACGAGTTCGCTGGGAGCGCCTACGAGGTCGGTGACAATGGCGAAGAATCGGGAATCGATTTCCGACTGTTCGCCGTCGCGGACGCTCACCCTGCGTTCCCATTGCGTCAGCGGGCGCCGGCCTTCGTAGTCCCAGGTGAGTGTCGTGCCGGTCGCAACGTCGGTCTGTTCGACCAGGCGCGTGCCGTCCCAGGTGAAGTGGACGGAGTGCACGACGGTGTGGCCGTCCTCCGCCATGCGGTGCTTGCCGGTGCGGCGGCCGAGTGGGTCGTAGGTGTAGGTCCACAGCACACCGTCGGGTGTACGGCAGGAGGTCAGCCGGTTCTCCGCGTCCCACGTGTACCGCCATGTGTCCGGTTTCTTCGAGAGCCGGGTCTTCTGCCGCAGGACCGTGCGCCCGCCCGCGTCGTACTCGCACCTGACCGTGCCCGCGGTGAGCATCCGCGTTCCGTCGTACGAGCGTGTCCCGCGCGCCTCCGGCCGGTGCGCACGGTCGGGCCAGTGCGCCTCGGTCTGGTTCCCGGCCTGGTCGTACGCGTAGGTCTCCGACCAGTTCTCCGCCGTCACGCGGAGCGGTCGGCCCACCGGGTCGAGGTCGAAGACCTTGCTGGTCCCGTTGACGTCGTCGGTGACGGCGCGCAGGTAGCCGTCGGCGCCGTACTCGTAGCCGCGGGAGCGAAGGGTCCGATCCGGCGTGGCCAGCACCTGAGCGGTCGGACGGCCCGCTTCGTTCCAGCTCGTGGCGAGCGTGACCGGCCGGTCCGGCGCCCCGAAGGTACGCGTCAGTTCGCGGCCTCGCGGATCGCGGAGGAACGACACAGCGTTGGCCACTGTGTCGAACCGACCCGGATCTGCTTGGTGCGTGGCGCGGTTTGCCCCGGTGAACGCGGTCATGACGAAGGTCGAAACACTGGCACCAGCCGCACGATGAGGCGCTAGGGTTACGGCTCAAACGGGACATCTGTTCGGCCGATGCGCCGCTCGCCGAGTCACCGTTCTGAGACGCCAGGGGGGTCTCCGAACCCCGCGACTGGCTGTTCGCTGAATCCCGTGGGGGGGAACTCGCCGTGACCGAAGCTCCAATGGACGCTGCCGACACCGACATTGACGCAGACGACGAGGCCGACCGGAAGGTCGTCGAGCAGGAGCGGGCCGAGCTCAAGGAGTTCGTCAAAGGGCTGAGCGCGGACGACATCAAGTCGGGCAACTGGTTCACCAAGCTCTGCGCCCAGGCCATGAACTCCTACACCGAGAAGGTCGACTGGCAGTACTTCCAGGAGCGGTACGAGGGCGTACCCCCGGATGCCATCGTCGATCAGCGGATCAAGATGGCGGCTCGGTACGCCGCGCTCGAAGGCGGGCTCTCCGCAGGGGCCTATACGGCGGCTGTCGCCGCCACCATCGGGAGCCTTGGTGGTGCCTCACCGGCGACTGTCCCGGCAGCGGTCGCGACCATGATGGTCGATGTCACCTTCACCACCCGGCTCCAGCTCCGTCTGGCCTACGACATCGCGGTTCTCTACCAGGTCCCGCTCGACCTGTCCGACCCCGAGGACATGTGGAAGCTCATCCGGGTGGCCTTCACGATCAAGAGCGGGGAAGCGGTCCAGAAAGGCGTGATCAAAGCGGTCCCGGCCATCGTGCGGCCGGTGATCAAGCGCTTCTACTCCGGAGCGGTACTGAGCGCCGCGAGAGGGCTCCCCGTCGTCGGGAAGTACCTCCTGCAGCGCAACGTCATCAAGATCGGTATCCCCCTGGTCGGCGTTCCCCTCGCGGTGGTGCTGAACCGCTACACGACGCTGCTCGCAGGGCGGCACGCGCGCGCCGTCTTCCGGAACGAGGCGCGGGTGATCGAACTCGCCGAGAATCTGAGCAAGCGGAGCCGGCACCCGCAGTTGATGCTGTGGGTCGCCTGGCTCGTCATCAGAGCGGACGACAAGATTTCCGACGACGAGGCGCTGTTGATGCGGCACCTGGTGAGGGTGGTCCGGGAGCGGCATCAGGTGGTCGACGAACAGCTCGCTCAACTTGTGGACATCCACCCCGCCGAGGTGTGGGTGCGCATGGATGCCGAGCCGGGGGATCTGAGCGACCTCCTCGACGTGGCCGACCGGGTGGCCGCTGTGGACGGTGACGTCAACGCGCGCGAGAAGGCCGTCATCTCCGAGCTTCGGGACCGCTGCCGCCGGATCTGACGCCGTCACGCGCCACTCCCCCGCAGCGGCCCGCCGTCTCATGTACAGCGCACTCCCGTACAGGCGTCGCTGCTGGTGACACGCCGGTCACGGCCGGGACGCTGACGGCATGCACATCTCCTCGTCCCGGCACCGCCCGCCCACCGCGCCCGCCGTGTCCACCGCGCTGGCCGCGTCCACGGCGTCCACGGCGGCGCCCGAATTCGCCATGTCCTTCACCTCCACGCCCCGGGGCGCCCGCCTCGCCCGGCTGTTCGTCTCGCAGTGCCTGGACTCCTGGGGCCACCCCTACGACAGCGGCGTCAACGAGACGATGACCCTGGTCGCCGCCGAGCTGTGCGCCAACGCCGTGCGGCACGGCCGGGTGCCCGGCCGGGACTTCCACGTCCGGCTGGCCGCCGAGGCGGACGGCGGGCGGCTGCGCCTGGAGGTCTCCGACACCCGCGCGGAACGACGCCCCGCCGTCACCGCACCCGCCGTCACCGCCCCCGCCGAGCCCGACGACGAGTCCGGCCGCGGCCTCCTCCTCGTCACCGCCCTGGCCGACGACTGGGGCGTCACCGACCGCGACTCCGGCCCCGGCAAGACGGTGTGGGCGCTCCTGAGCGCGTCTCACCACTCGGCCGGATGACCGCACCGAGCGCGCAGCCCGATGGCGGTCGTCCCGGATACGCCGAGCCACGATGTTCCACGCACGGAAACGGTTCCTGTCTCATGTCCATTGCGCCTCGGTGGCCTGCGTCTCCGCGCACCGTCGGGCGGAACCCCGACGGTGCCGCGGGTGATCCCCTGCGTGGCTGAAGAGACAGGTGCAGATGCGGACGACGCTCGTGCATGGGACAAGCGGCTGGGCCGGGCGTTCGGGCCGACAGCAGACGATCCGGCTGCGAGGAGTGCGGCACGCGCCGGCCGTCGTCCTCGACCTGACCGCGTGCGCGGTGGCGGACCGACAGCGCACCCCGCGCTATGGCGACCTGGCGCAACCCTGCGGTCGGCGCCCTGCGACTGAACGGCGCGAAGAACATCGCCTCCCGCCGTCGCCGCAATGCGGGTGACGCCCGCCGACCCCTCACGCTCCTCGACCTCACCTGAGCGCGAGTGGACGTCACTCGACTACGCCGAAGCCCTGAGGGCTGTCGCAGAACAACTTCAGGTCTTGATCCTGGTCAGGCGGGCTGTCTCGCGAGGTCATCGAGCGGAATGGCGCTTCGGCGCTCGTGAGTTGTTTTCCGACGGCTCCCTGGGCCGCTCAGGGATCGACCGGGTCCGGCGCATGCGTTCTCGGCGTTCTCTCAGGCCGAGACGAGAGATAACGCCGCCTCAGATGGTCGGGGTGTCGTCAACAATCGGCCTGTGAACCTCAACGACCGGCTTCCACCCCGCAGAGAACTCGATGAAGTCCGCACGGGTGGGGTAGGTGTCGATCGCGCGACGGTCACGCTTGGGGCTGTCGCTCCCCTTGCGCCCCCGGGGAATCTGCTCCTCAAAGATGTCGACCTTCACGTCGGGAACCTCCTTGAGGCCCTGGCGCCAGATCTGCACGACGTCGGCGCCGAACGCCTGCCGGGCCGCAGCGTAAAGGGCCGTGAGAGCCCCCTTGTCCCCACCAGGGACGAAAAGTGCCAGGTCCAGCACGACACCGGCGGACTGGAGGACCTCGATGGTCACCGAGCCGTTCTCGTCGGCCAAGTAGACTCCGGCTTCATTCTCGTCGTCGGGAAGGCAGGAGACCTCTTCCTGGAACACGGTTCTCGCCGTGATCGAGCCGCCCTCGAAATCCCCACCGGACTTGGTCAGAAAAGCAGGGACATAGCAGTCGGGAAGTTTGAGTTCTGCCGTGTCGGCGGAAACGAAGAGCCGGTCCTTCACGCCGAGCTTCGTCACCTCTTCCAGCGAGAGGCGGCGAGCGGCGATCTTCTCCGTGTTCACGATTTCCCTTTCAGGTTGCACTGTCCCTCCGAGCAAGGACGCTATCACGAAACCCTGAGGTCAACTGCCCAGTAATCTTTGGGTATATGGCCTCCGATGACCTGCACGGGAGGATATCGAAGCGAGTGCCGCTCGGTCGGGAACACGCATCCGCCAGGTAGTGTCCCTCGTCATGCTGTTGAGGATCAACTGGCGGTTGCATTTCGGCGCGTTGGGCGGCATAGAGGAACTGAAAGAGAGCTTACGGTAGATATCACCCATATCCTCTTCGGGAGAGGTGGCGGCGAGGTAAGGCGATCCATAATTCCCGTACTACCGCGCCCTCTAAGGCGGACATCCTTCCCTACCTGACCACACCGCCGGGGGTTCGGATCACCCTCGATCCGGGGGCGGCGTGACTCTGCGCGTCTTCTTCACCGGCGAGGGCACGAGTGGCAACGGGCTGGTGCCCCACATCGAGACGGTGGCGGCGGAGGGCGGCACGCCGTGGTGACCGCTCCTGACTTCGGCCGCCTCGGGTTGACCGACTGTCACGCCGTGGCGGACAAGCTCCGTGCGGTGCAAAGCCTGGGTGATACCTATGATCTGGTGATCGTGCACCGGGACGCCGACGGGATGGATCCGGAGAAGCGATACCGGGAGGTGGCCGAAGCCGTGACCTCGGAATGGCCCGGCTGACCCCACGTGGCGGTCGTTCCGGTGCGTGCGCTGGAAGCCTGGCTGCTCCTCGACGAAGCTGCCATCCGCCGGGTCGCGGAAATTCCGCGTGGGCGGATGAAGCTCGACCTTCCCAAGGGCAGCGCCGCCGAGCGGATCGCGGACGCCTGCTCGGGCTGCTCGCCCTGCTGTACGACCCCAGCCCCCGGCGTTCACGTGCATCGAGGAGATCGACCACGGGCTGCATTCGCAGGCCCTGGAAGGCATGCGCCCCGGGCACGGGAGCCTTCATGACCAGGACCACGTGCCCCCGGATGAGCGTGTCCAGGGGGTTCGCCGGATTCCCCTCAGCCCCCGCTCGCGTCATCGAACACCACCCGGAGGTTCTCCCGCGCGGGGTCGTCCTCCGGAATGCCCGGCGGCAGCACCGGTGCGAGTGCGTGGAAGACCCCACGCATCGCCCGGTCGTCGTACCCGGCGAGCGTCTCGGTCGCCTGCAACAGCAGCCCGCCGCCACGCAGTTCCCGGACGGCGTGGAAGGCGCCGGTCGCAGTGAGGCGCGGGGCTCCGCCGAGCCGGGCGGCGAGTTCGGAAGGGATGCCGGTGACCCAGGAGTAGCCGCGCAGGTAGGTGCGGGACTCCTGGAGGTACCTGCGGTGGCCCCGTCGCAGAGCCGCCTCCAGGTCGGGCTTGTCGTGGAAGTTCAGGTAGTCCACTCGCGCGAAGACCGGGTCAGCCCCGTCGAGGGCGGCGGCCAGGAAGTCGACCAGGCGTGCGCAGAAGTCCGGGTCACCGATCCGGTCGCCTGCCAGGAGAGCCGCGGACACCTCGGTATGCGTACCTCCGCGGCCCTCGTGCTCGCTGCCGATGTGCCCGTACTCGTCGAACCACTGCTCCTTGTCCACCGACGCCTCGTGAAACCCGGCCTTCGCGTAGAAGGGATGGGCGCGCAGCGCCTCGGCGAAGGCCGACCAGTTCTGCCGGACGTCCTTGAGTCGAGTTTTCCGCCCGCCGCTGAACGACTCGGTGGCGCGGGCGTACGAGTCGGCGGTCTCCTTCGCCCCGCTCGAGAAGAAGAAGTCGATCGCCGTCCGGAACCAATGGACGACGAGGTCCCCGCGGGGCACCACGGCCTGTTCGTCGAGCGTGGCCCAGATGGTCACGTCCTTGATGGGACCGTCGCCCTCGATCACAGCTTTCTCCTCCGTCGGTCGTCTCCGACCTTACTGGCCGACCACCCCGCTAGGGCACGGGATGCCGCCCGGCCGGACAGCAGGCCGGGGCCCGCTCGGCCTGCCGGTCTTCCGGGAGAGCGACGGCCCCTCGGTCGCCCGCAAGGCGCTGGAACACCGGCTGATCCCCTCGCCGAGGGGCAGCAACCGCTCGTACGCGGACTTCGTCGGGGATCTCACGCGCTGGTCCTGACCGATCCACGCCCCGGGGCGCCCGCCTCCGCCGCCGCTCGTCCGGAATGGACGGGCCTCGGGAGACCGCCCGTGGACCCACGTGCACACTCAGCTCGCGAGGCGACCGTTCCATGAGCATCGCCGGCCCGCCCTGCGATGCGTCACTGGTCGCCTCCCGGACCCTCGTGACCGGACTGGTCACCCCGCTCCGGCGGCCCGGACTCGGCTCGCGGCGTCGTCAGCCGGGCGGCGACGGAGGCGAGCCAGCCGCTGGGGCTGTACGGGGCCGGAGGATCGACCTCCATTCCCAGCTCGGCGGCGGCCAGGGCGTAGTCCGACTCGGACAGGTCGAGGGCGAGGAGTTCGTGGAGCTCACCGATGAGCCGGGCGACGAGGTGCGGATCGGTGTGCGCGAGGAAGTCGGCGACGGTCGCGTTGTGGTCGTCGAACTCGTCCGGCATGTCCTGGGAGAACCAGCCGCCGAGGAACTGCCCGAGCTCCGGGAAGCGCGCGTGCCACTCCCAGTGGGTCGCGGGCACGGCCGGCGGCGGGACCGCACCCTCCGTGACGCTGCGCTCGATGTGGTCCGCGAGGCAGCGGAGCCACTGCTGGATCTCGCTCTCGGGCAGTCCCACATCGGGGATGGCGTAGAACTCCCCCAGCCTGAGGCACAATCGTCCGGGCGGATGCTCGGCGTACTCGCGCAGCTGCCGCTCGGCGACGGCCAGCGCCCACGGGCGAGTGTGCCAGGTGTGCCGGAGGTAGGCGGTCAACGCCTGGCTGGGTCGCTCCGGTGTGTCGTCGGCCGGCTGTCCGGCGTAGGCGCGGATCACCTGGTCCAGTTCGCCGTAGCGCAGGTCGTGTTCTCGGGGGCTCAAGGGCACGGTGGTCAGCCTCTGCGGGTCGCTACAGGTAGACGGGGAATGTGGCGTGCACGGCGAAGCCGTGCGGACGGGACGCGTCACGCCTGAGAATCACGCGGGCAGCCCGCACGTCGATGGGCTCCCGCCCCGCGAGCATCATCGCCTGCAGCAGCACCCGGCCGACCGGCTCCGCCCTGGACGGCCAGCAGGCCTCGATGGTCAGGCGAGGACGCGTGGACCGGACCAGCCAGCGGTGGATGACCTGCTCGTTCGCGGTGACGACCTGCTGGGTGGCCCATTGGACGGTTTCGCGGTCCGGGTAGGTTGACGTGGCCGTACGTGCGGGACGGCTCTCAGGCACGGTTACCGCCTTGCGTGAGAAGAGGGGAACGGACGACGTCGCGGGCGTGGCCACAGGATCCGGCATCCCCGGGGTCCGGGTGCGCGAGTACCTCGCCCCGTCGCGCTGCCGCACCGGCGAGGACGTGGATCAAGCGGGCCAGTGACAGCGCGCCGACCGGATCATCGGCGTACCTCCGCACTTGTACGGGACCGACCTCGTCCAGGAACACCTTCTCGCGTGCCAGGACGAACCCCATCGTGAGCAGGGCCGACCGACCGTTGCCGTCGTCGAACGGGTGGAAGAAGCACACATCCAGATAGGCACGTGCGGCTCGGGCGGGAAGTGGGACGTCCGTGGCGGTCGCGGTGGCTTGGGCAAGACACTCTTCGAACTGCTCGGGTGTCTCCTCGCACACGCCGTACCGTTCGCGTCCCCCCTTGGCGAAGGCCGGAAGCCTGCGGAACGCTATGTGCGGGCGGCCGAGAACCAGCTTCTGCCATCCGATGAGGAGGCCGAGGCCGAGCGGTCGGCCGGCCGCGGCGTCCGTCCGGGCCAGCCTCCAGGCTGCCCGCATTCGCGCCCCGCGGGTCGTGTCACCGTGGCCGTCACGCGCGCCCGCGACCGTGTCGAGGGCGTCACGGGTGCCCCTGACCGGACCGACCAGTTCGTCCGAGGCCTCCTGCCACACGATCTGCGAGCGCACCCGGAGCCAGCTCCGGAGGTCGTCACGCACCATGCCCTCCAATGGCCCGCCCGGCACGGCCGACCACCTCCGCGTCGGGCGCGATCCAGCTGTCGAACTCGGCGTCCACCACCTCGTCGGCCAGATCCTCGGCCTCCGCGGGTGACATCCCCGTCGACTCCAGGTACCAGGTGAGCGTCTGCGCACAGGCACCGAGCCACGTCTCGCCGGCTCCCGTGCGTTCCACGACGAGTGTCACCAGCGGCGCGACAGCGTGTTCACGCAGCCGCCGTGTCTCCTCCTCGTCCATGTCCGGGCCGGGAGCGAACCGCGCGAAGACCGAGGCGAGTTCCTCGAGCCAAGCGCGCCATTGGAGCAGGGCGCTGGTGTACCGCTGCGCCTGCTGCTCCGGTTCACCGCTGCCGAGACCGCTCGCCGGCAGATCTGTGATGATCGCCCCGGACCCGGGGGACTCGTCCACGGCGTGGTACCAGCCGAAGGCCCACGAGCCGTAGCGCTCGGCAAGGCCCCGGGCGACCGCATTGTCCGAGCGCAGCCCTCGTGGTCGACCCGACTCGGGATCCGGCGAGGACACCACGTCGCGCACCACGTCGAGTGCCTGGTCGAAGTCGAAGGGATGCGTGGTCGGATCGACGTCCCGCCACGTCATCGATGTCGGATACCAATCGGAACTGATGACTACTCCTGCTGTCTGGGCGTCGGTGCCGCTAGGGCTGTGACGGTTGCTCCGGCATCGACGTCAGGACGACGAACGGCGGGTCGAGTGAGTCATCGTATTTGAGGACGGTCTTCACGCCCGTCACGTTGAGCGCCCGTGCTCCGAAGGCCTCCGCACGCGCCTCCTGGGCCTCGAACTTCGGAGCGCTCAGGTACGCCTCGTCCAACGGGGCCATGAGCGCGTCGAGCTGCGGAACGAGGGCGTCGACCCGCCGGTTGTAGGTGGTGACGATCGAGTTCAGCCTGGCGGTGTCCATGTTCAGGACGATGCCCTGGCCCAACTGGCCCGCGCCCTTGGCGACAGCCTTGCCCACGCCTTTGAGCAGGCCCTTCACGTCGTCCATGCCGACGCCGTCCTTGAGGTCGACATCGATCTTGGGGAGCGCGTCGCGTACGGCCTTGATGTAGACGTCCCACACCTCGCCGTTGAGGTAGACGGCCGCCTCAGCGAATTCGTAGAGGAGGTCCCCGACTTTCTGTGCTGTATCAAACAGCACGGTCATCACGGGGTGGGTGGCGGTCTGCGAGGAGGAGCTGTCGTGCTTCCACTCGTAGTTCTCGCGGCTCCTGCCCCACGCCGTCGTGCCCCACAGCGAGCTGCAGAACTGGCGCATCGCGTCGTACCACTCGCTGTGGGCCTGCTGCGTGATGCTGCCGACGTTCCCGGTCAGCCCGCTCTCCGCCATGGAGAGCGAGGTGGTCGTCGCCATCCACGCCTTGGACAGCGAGTCCAGGTAGTGCTGCTGCGGGAACGGATAGACGTCGGCGACCCTGCCCATCCGGAAGGCGTGCTTCACCACCGGCCTCAGCACTTCCCGAACCGGCTCGGGCACCCCAGGTGGTGCCGCCCGAGCGGCGCACCCGCTGGTACGGCCATCCCTGCCCGCGCTGGCGCTGCACCGGCATCCTCACCCCGCCCCAGCAGGGCGTGTCGTCGACCGGGACGGAAGACGGCGGCTTCGGCGGCGGGCTGGTGCGCGACTACCGGGCCGACTACTACCGCCGCCTGTATCTGACCGGCGGCACCTACCGGGTCGTCACGGCGGAGCACACGGGCATGCTGACCCGGCCGGAGCGGGAGCGCGTGGAGCGCACGTTCCGCCAGGGCACCCGCTACACCGATCCCAACGTGCTGTCGTGCACGCCGACACTGGAACTGGGCATCGACATCGGCGACCTGTCGGCGGTGCTGCTCGGGTCCCTGCCGGGCGGCCCTGCGAACTACGTGCAGCGCGCGGGGCGGGCCGGGCGCCGGACCGGCAACGCGCTGGTGGTCGCCTTCGGCGGGCGGCGGGCCCGCGACAGGTACTACCTGGACGACCCGACGGAGATGATCGCCGGTGACATCGTGCCGCCGGGCTGCTACCTGTCGGCCGTCGAGATCCTGCGCCGCCAGTACACGGCGCGTCTGCTGGACCGGGCGGCGCGCGGCGAGCTGACCACCGGGGACGGCGAGCCGCTCATGCCGGTGCCGCGCCTGTCGTCGGCCCTGTTCGGCACGACCGGCTGGTGCCAGGACCTGGCGGACGCGGCGCTCACCCACGGGGCGCGGCTGGTGGAGGAGTTCCTGGCGCTGTTCCCGCAGGCCGCCGACGGCCCGGACGACGACCGGGGGGTGTCCGCCCACGCCGCGGACGAGCTGCGCGCCTATGCGACCGGCGGCATCGCGCGGGCCCTGCAGGAGGCCGAGGAGGAGTGGACGGCGCGCCGCGAGGAGCTGCGCCGCCGCATCGGCGCCATCGACGCGGCGGTGGACGGGCTGCTCGCCGAGGACCGCGAGCAGGGCGCCGAGCGGCGCGAGCTGCTCGCGGAGCGGCGCGCCACGGGCGAGCTGCTGCGCGAGCTGAGCCAGGCGAGCGCGCACGGCGCCCTCGTCGAGCTGGGGCTGCTGCCCAACTACAGCCTCACCGACACGACGACGTCGCTGGAGGCCACTCTCTACTGGAGGGAGGCCCCCGGGGACGGCGAGGGCACCCAGGCCCCGGAGGGTGACGACGAGCGCCGGGACTGGGTCTACCGCAGCGAGATGCGCGACTACGAGCGTTTCCGCGGACTGGCCCTGACCGAGCTCGCCCCCGGCAACAGCTTCTACGTCAACGGCTACCGGCACGTGGTGCGCGCCCTCGACATCGGCAGCCCGGAGCGGCGCGCCTGGGAGGTGTGGCGCCTGTGCCCGGCCTGCGGTTACGCGCGCACGCACGGCGATCCGAAGAACGACACCTCTCCCTGCCCCGGCTGCGGCTCGCGGGAGATCGCCGACGCGGGCTGCGTGCACCACGTGCTCCGGCCCCGGCGCGTGTTGTCCCGGGACAAGCGGGACGATGCCCGGGTGCGGGACGACCGCGACGAGCGGGACCGGAGGCGGTACGCCGTACTCACCACCGTCGACATCGACCCGGCGCACCTGGCGGCCGGATCGTGGCGGCACGACACCGCGGTCTTCGGTGGATTTTCGCAATCCGGTCGTATTGCAAAGGGGTGGCGCGGTGCCCAAGCGGGTCGATCACGAGGAGCGGCGGCGGCTCATCGCCCGAGCGGTCCGCCGCATCGCGGCCGACCGGGGCCTGGAGGCGGTGAGCCTCGGTGAGGTCGCGGCCGAGGCCGGCATCTCGAAGGGCCTGGTGCAGCACTGCTTCCCGAGCAGGGACGCCATGCTGCGCTACGCGACGCGGACACTGCGCGACCAGGTGGAGAACCGGCTGCGGCCGGAGCCCGCCGGTGGACCGGCCGGGCTGCGCGCCGTACTGGTCGCCCTCCTCCCCCTCGACGACGAGAGCCGGACCGAGGCACTGGTCGCGAACGCGTTCCTGCTGCGCGCACTGAAGGACCCGGAGATCGCCGACCGGTTCCGCACCGGCCACGCACAACTGCGCGACGCCGTGGCCGCCATGGTCACCACCGCCCGGGCGGACGGCGACCTGCGCGCGGAACTGGACCCGGTACGGGAGGCGGACCTCCTGCTGGCGCTCGTCGCCGGCCTCGGCGACGCGGTCCTGCTGGGGTACCGGACTCCGGGGGAGGCGGAGTCGCTCGTGGACCTCCACCTGTCCCGCTTGACGCCGTGACCCCGCAGGACTGGCCGAGTGCCTGAAGACCTCGGTCCAGGTCCTGACGGTTCCCGCCATCCAGCGGACGTGCCTGCTCCACCGCTCGCGGACGGGGAGTTGACTTGACGCACGGTCACCACCGGTCCTCGCCTCCCCCGCGTACCGCTGGCCGCGCCGGTCAAGTCCGAATCGGGGCAGTGACGTTCAGCGGTCCCGTCTGGAGCCCGCCCGTGAGGCAGCGCCGGTCCGGTCACCGCACGTCGTGGTCGGGGTGGGTCCGGTCGTACTGGTGTCGTGCCTCGGCGATGACGGTGCGATGGGTGAGAGACCAGTCGGCAAGTGCCTTGACCAGGTGGGTCAGGCTGACCCCGGTCTCGGTCAGGCGGTAGTCGACCCGGGTCGGGACGGTCGGGTACACGGTGCGCAGGACGAGTCCGTCCCGTTCCAGCCTGCGCACGGTGAGAGTGAGCATGCGCTGGGAGATGCCGTCGATCGCACGTTGCAGTTCCCGGAAGCGGCGCGGCCCGCCGGCGAGTTCGACGATCACGAGTACCGACCACTTGTCCCCGATGCGGTCCAGGACATCGCGGATGCCGCAGTCCGGGTGGTTTTCGTGCCCGCAGGGCTCGAGGCCCGCGGGTGTGGCGGTTACCTCGGTGTGCGTGGGTGACATCGAACTGCCTCCTTGTGGCCGCACGTGCACGGATCCAGGATCAAGCGTAGTTACCGAAGAGAACCACAGCGGAAGAGTGTGACTGACATGATCCTGGTGACCGGAGCGAGCGGGAACCTCGGCTCGACCACGCTCGCGGCGCTGCATGCCCGCGGTGCGGCCGCGACAGGCGGCAGCCGCACCCCACGTGACGGGATGCGGCAGCTCGACTTCGACGACCCCGCCCGCATCGACCTCGCAGATGTGTCGACCCTGCTGCTGATCTCCGCCGGCTACGCCGAGGACGACCAGGTCGTCGGGCGGCACGCGGCCGTCCTGGACGCCGCCGCCCGGGACGGCGTCCGGCATGTCGTCTACACGAGTTTGACCGGCGCCGGCGACCACCTCGGTTTCGCCCTCGCGCACCGCGCGACCGAACGACTCGTGCGCGCTTGCGGCTTGTCGTGGACGATCCTGCGCAACGGTCTCTACGCCGAACTCTTCGGCGGTCTGCTGATGTGGGCGGGCGGCGGCGTGGAGTCCGCGTTCGGCGACGGCGCCCTGGCAGCGGTCACCCGTGCGGACCTCGCCGAGGCGGCGGCGATCATTGCAGCGGATCCGGCGCAGCACAGCGGGCGCATCTACGACCTGACCGGCACGCCGATCACGGCCGCGCACGTGGCCGAACGGCTCGGCGTCCCGCAACGGACCATCAGCCTGGGCGAGTACCGGTGCAGGCTCCTCGACGGGACGCTGGACCTGCTGCCGTTCCAGCCGCCGATGCTCGTCTCGATCGCCACCGGCATCCGCCACGGTTTCCTGGACGGCACCGGCCCCGACCTCGCCGACATCCTCGGCCGCCCGGTTCGCGACCCGCTGGCCACGGCTGCCGCGGTCGCGTCCGCCACGAGACCCTCGGCAGCGGGATAACGGCAACCCCCGGCCCCGCACGGCGACGGGCTCACGCCCGGCAGAGGCATGGGCCCCCGCCGGTTGCCCGGGAAGGCCCTCGGACCGTGTCCCGGGACCGTGCGTGGCTGCGGAGGCGTCCGCCGGACCTCGCCGTGTTCGCGCGGCAGCCGGTACGCCGTGGAGATCGGGCACATGCGACGAGGAGCGCGACCGCACGGTCGCGGGCCTCGTTCCGTCCGCGGAGCCTCAGCTGCGGTGGACGCTGACGGCATAGCCGCCGCCGTCGTAGGAGTCTGCGTCCCAGGTGGCGAAGCGGTCGACGAGGGTGAGGCCGGCCGCGGCGCAGCACTCGTCGTACTCCGGCAGCGTGATGCCGGGCGGCACGGGCAGGTGGGCTTCGTCCAGGCCGAAGCCAGCGACGATCAGACCGCCCGGGCGCAGGGCCGCGGCCAGTCGCTCGACCACCGCGGCCTCGGTGCCGGGTGCGAGCAGCGGGAAGACGTTGCCCGCGGCGACCACGAGATCGAAGTCCGCCGCGATTCCGAGCGGGTCCGGGTCGAACCCGGCCAGATCTGCCTGGAACCAGGGCAGTCCCGGCGCCTGCTCCTGTGCCACCGCCAGCATCGACGCGTCACGATCCACCCCGACGCAGTCGTACCCGAGCTCCGCGAGCCGGATCATGACCCGGCCGGTACCGCACCCTGCGTCCAGCACCCGCGCTCCGGCGGGCACGAGCGCAGCGCAGAACCGCGCCTCGCCGTGCACGTCCTTCCCGCTGCCGGCCAGGGCCGCGAACCGTGCGGCGTAGTCCTCCCCGGACGTCCCGCCGGTCAGGTCCTCCCAACGACTCATGAGGCCGACTATAAGTGGTCGACCGTGTGCCGTTCGAAGATGCGGCCCAGTTCACAGCGCCGGCTGTGCGGACGACGCGGTGCGGAGGCCGCCAACGGGTTCCCCGCCCCGCGCGAGGCCGCCGCGTGTGCGCGACTCCTGAGGGTCCCGCCGCACGGAAGCGCTGCCTGGCGGGCAGGCCGCTCCCGCCCCGTACCTGCCCTCCGGAGCCCCGCCCGCACCACTGGCATACACGCCATCACGTGACTTGAGCAGGTGGCTTTACGAAGAAATCATCGAGTTCGGGCGGTCGCCGCGGGACTGAAGGAACCGCGCGCGGTGCGCCCGTGTCCGCCATCCGTCCTCCGGTGACGAGAGGAACAGCATGCAGCTCGCGGTGACTTCCTCGGCGAAGGCCATGGAGACCGTGCTCGTGGGGCGTGAGCCGGAGCGGGACAGGTTGAGGGCGCTGGTGCGTGACATCCGCCGGGGGCACGGTGGCTCGCTGGTGCTGCGTGGTCCGGGGGGCATCGGGCGTACCGCTCTCCTGGACGACCTGGCGTGCTCCGTTCCGCCGGACGTACGGGTGCTGCGGGCCTCGGGTGTGGAGAGCGAGGCCGAACTGCCCTGGGCCGGCCTGCACCAGGTGTTGCGGCCCCTCCTGCCGGGGCTGGAACGGCTGCCGGATCCCCAGGCCGCGGCGCTGCGTGCGGCGTTCGGTCTCGGTGCGCATGCCGTCGACCCGTTCTTCCTGTCCCTGGGGGCGCTGGCCCTGCTCGCGGACGCCTGCGCCGACTCCCCGGTCGCGCTGCTGGTGGACGACGCCCAGTGGCTGGACCCGGACTCGGCCGGTGTCCTGGTCTTCGTGGCCCGCCGGCTGGAGACGGAACGGCTGGCCATGGTGTTCGCCGCCCGGGACGGCTCCCGGCGCTTCGCCGCTCCGGACCTGCCCGAGGCCGTCCTGGAGGCGCTGCCGTCGGCCGACGCCGAAGCCCTCCTGGACCGTACCGCTCCGCAGGCGGCCGGCAGCGTGCGGCGGCGCATCCTGCGGGAGGCCGAAGGCAACCCGCTCGCCCTGCACGCGCTGCCCGCCGCACTCACCCCGGGGCAGATGCGGGGCGGTTCACCGCTCCCCGACCACCTGCACCTCACCCCCCGGCTGCACCGGATCCACCTCGACGGCACGGCCGAGGTCGCCGAACGGCACGGCGCGGTCCTGCTGCTGGCCGCGCTCCAGGACGACGGGGACCTCACCACGATCCTCGCCGCCGACGGCGACCGGGACGCCGCGACGGCCGCCCTGTGCGCCGCCGCTGCCGCCGGTCTCATCGACCTCGACGAACAGCGGGTGCGCTTCCGCCGCCCGCTGGACCGTTCCGCGCTGTACCAGGCCGCTCCCCCGGACGCGCGCCACGCTGCGCACCGGGCCCTGGCGCGGGCACTCGGCGAGGACGACGAGCGCCGGGCGTGGCACCTGGCCGCCTCCACCGTGGGGCAGGACGACGGCGTGGCCGGGCTGCTCGCCGCCAACGGCACGCGCTCCCGGCGCTCGGGCCACGTCGCCGCCGCGGGCCGGGCCCTGCGCCGGGCCGCCCAGTTCGCCACCTCGCCCGGGGAGCAGTCCAGGTGGCTCGCCGATGCCGCCGCGTGCGCCTGGGAGACGGCCGAACCCGCCCAGGCCGTGGCCCTGCTCGCCGAAGCCGAGGCGCGCGGAGGCCTGGCCGGCGAGCCGGCCGTCCGGGCCCGCTCGGCCCTGGTGCGCGGCACCATGGCCCTGGCCGCGGGCAGCCCCGCGCAGGCCTTCGGCATCCTCATGGAGGGCGCCGGACCCGTCCCGGACGACGAGCCCGGCCTCGCGGAGGAGGTACTGCTGACGGCCGCACGCGCGGCCTGGGCGGCGAACCGGCCGCGGGAGCTGGCGGCGGCGGCCCTCGCGCTGGAGCGCACGGGCCGGGCCGGCGGGCGGGCCGCGGACCACTTCGCCGCGCGGTTGCGCCACTTCACCGGACCGCCGTCCCGTGCCGAGCCCGGTACCGCCTCCGCGCCGGCGGGCACGGACGGCGGCGACCGGGTGCCGCCTTCCTGGTCGGCGCCGCTGGGCAACCCGCCCTGGACCAGGTGGCCGCCGGAGTTCCTGCCGCACCTCACGGGCGAGACCGAATTCGCGCTGGAGGCCCTGCAGCGGGCGGTCACGGCCCTGCGTGGCAACGGTGCCACGGGGGCGCTGCCGCTCACCGTGCTTTCCCTGGTCTCGCTCCAGCTCGTCACCGGCCGCTGGACCGCCGCCGTCGCCCACGCCCGGGACGCCCTTCCGGCCGCCGACGAGACCGGCCAGTTCGCCGCCGCGGCCCAGCTGCGCGCCGTGCTCGCCTGGGCCTCTGCCGTGCGCGGCGAGGGAGACGAGTGCCGCCGGCTCGCCGACGAGGCCGTCGCCGTCGCCGTGCCGCACGGGATGGCGGCGACCTTGGCGCTGGTCCACTGGGCGCTCGGGCTCGACGCGCTGGCCGAGGGCAGGGCGGCGGACGCGGTGCGGCTGCTGCGCGAGGTCACCGTGCCCGGCGCGCCCGCAGGACATTTCGCGATCGGCCGGCTCGTCCTGCCCGACCTCGTCGAGGCCTGCGTACGCGCCGGGGACACCGAGCACGCCCGCTCGACCCTCGAACAGTTCGAACACAGTGCCGCGCCGGCCGACGTGCCCGCCCTGAGCGCCGCGCGGCAGCGCTGCCGTGCCCTGCTCGCCGACGGCGACGAGGCCGACGCGCTGTTCGGCGCGGCACTCGGCACCGTCGCCCCGTCGCCCTTCGAGGCCGGGCGGACCCACCTGCTCTACGGGGAGTGGCTGCGGCGGGCGCGCCGCGTCAAGGCCGCCCGGGACCATCTGCACCAGGCGTTGCGCCTCTTCCGGGCCGTCGGGGCCGCGCCGTGGGCGAGGATGGCGTCGGACGAGCTGCGGGCGGCGGGTGAGCAGGCCGAGAGGCCCGCTCGCGGTCCCGCTCAGGCGCGGACCGGTCTCACCCCGCGGGAGACGCAGATCGTCCGGCTCGCGGCCGAGGGGAAGAGCAACAGCGACATCGCGGCGCAGTTGTTCCTCAGTCCCCGGACGGTGGGGCACCACCTGTACAAGGTGTTTCCCAAACTGGGCATCACCTCCAGGCACCAGCTGCGGGCGATGAGGCCGAACCTGCCGCAGACGGCGGCCGACGGCGCGTAGCCCGGGGACGCCCGCCCGGCCGGACCCGGAGACGGGCGTCCGCCGTGGAGCTCTCAGCCCGGGTGCAGCTCCGCCTTGCGGAAGGCGTCCAGGCCCGCGACGTACTCGGTCTCCGGCCGCTCGCCGGGGACGCCCGCGGCAAGGACGTAGAGGGCCGTCTCGCGGATGCCGTCCACGCCGAGGGCGTCCTCCAGCTCGGTGTCCCGGAAGGCCAGCGTCTGGAACGGCCCCAGCCCCAGCGCGGTGGCGGTGAGGGCGAAGGTCTGGCCGAGGTGTCCCGCGTTGGTGAGCATGACCCGGTACGCGCGGGGCGCCCGGTACTTGCTGCTCATGCGTTCGACCACGCCGGTCACGAACACCGTCACGGCGGCCTCGCCGATCGCCGACTGGTCGTAGCACAGATGTGCCGCGCGTTCGCGGGTGAAACCCGGGTCCAGGAGTTCGAGGGAGTGTTCCAGGACGTTGTAGTGGTACAGCCCGGGTACGACGCCCTCGGCGGCGAAGACGGCGACGTACGCCTCGAGTTCCTGACGTGCGCCGCCGGCGGCGCTTGTCCGTTTCATCAGGGCCCCGAAGTCCTGGCCGTCGAGGAACTCGCTCGGGCCGAAGACCATGGCCAGGAGCTGGGACAGCCGCGGGAGCTGCAGGGCGGTCTGCCGGAAACCGCGGTGGGTGCGGCGGCCGTACAGCGTCCGGACGAAGGGGGCGTCCAGGTCGGGCGGGACGCGGGGCAGCAGGATCCGTTCGGCGTCCGGGTAGTTCTTGAACAGTGCCGAGCGCTTTCCGGCGCGGAACTCTTCGTTGATCTCGGGCGAGTCGGTGTAGTCGGCGTGTTTGCTGGAGAAGTGCAGGGCGGCGGCCTCGGGCGACCATGTCTGCCAGTGTTCGGCGAGCCGGTCGTCGTGTTCGCTCTCGCCGGGGGCGACGAGGAAGCCGTAGGAGTGGAGTTCGGCGACCGCGGCGTGGCAGGACTCCGGGTCGAGGTCCGGGAGCGCCTTGACGGCGTCGTCCCCGGTCGTCCAGTCGGTGAAGGCGGCGAGTATCTCGGCGGCGCCCGCCGCGAGCGAGAGCTGGGTACCGGTCAGGTAGTTCTGGATGACGAAGGACCCGTCGAGCCAGTAGCAGACGAGATTGTGTGCGCGCCGGAGCAGCATGGATTCTCCTCGGAAGATGCCGGGGACCGGCCGGTCCCCGGCGGGCCGTTCGGGGCGTGTCAGCGCTGGAAGTGGGCCTTGACGGTGCGGGCGGGATCCGGCTCGGCGGCGGGTTCGGGCCCCTTCGCGGTGTGCGTACTCCCCTCGGCGGGTGAGCCGGGCCGGCCCGCCATCGAGTAGAACCGGGCGGCGGTCCGGGCGGCATCGGTCGGACGACTGGTCCCGGCGGGCCGGTTCCGCCTGGTGTGCCGGCGGACGGGCCAGCGGCGGGCCCCTGCCGGAAGCCGGTCATCGGCGGCGTGACGGGGTCGTCCGACTGTCCGTCGTCGTTCCGGTCGCCTGCCGGTCGGGACCAGTCGGGCGACAGATGCCGAGGGCCGTCGCTCCCGGCTCTACTGAGTGACGAGCCGAACGGGCTCACTCACCGGATCCGCCGATCGGATCCGGCGGCCGCCGGCTCGGGCCGGCTGGCCGGTTCCTCAGTGTCCGTCCATCGGAAGGGAATTCCCATGAAGAAGATCGAGCTCGCCGCCAAGCCGGTTTCCGCCCGCACCATCAAGGTCCACTTCCAGCGCTGACGCGCCCCGAACGGCCTGCCGGGGGCCGGTGCGCACCGGCCCCCGGCCATTCCTGGAGGAGACGAAAGGCCGCCCTGTGGAATTCGAGGAGATGAGGCGCCGCATGGCGAACGGCCTGCCGTACCCGGCGGGCGATCCGTCGCTGCGGCCGTATCGCAAACGGTGCGAGACCCTGCTGGACCGCTTCAACGCCACGCCCCTCGGTGACCGGCCGGCCAGGGACGCTGTGCTGCACGAGTTGCTGGGAGCGGTGGGGCGGGATGTCCGGGTGGTGCCCCGGTTCCTCTGTGAGTTCGGGTTCTTCATCGAGATCGGCGAGCGGTCCCGGATCAATTTCGACGCGGTCCTGCTCGACTGCGCGCCGATCGTCATCGGGTCCGACGTCCGGATGGGCCCCCGCTGCCAGTTGTACACCGCCGACCACCCGCACGGCGCCGAGCTGCGACGCGGGGCGTGGGAGAGCGCGAAGCCGATCCGGATCGAGGACGGTGCGTGGCTCGGTGGCGGGGTGATCGTCCTTCCGGGGGTCACGGTCGGCGCGAACGCCGTCGTCGGGGCCGGCAGCGTGGTCACCGGGGACATTCCGGCGAACGCCGTCGCCGTCGGCAATCCCGCGCGCGTGGTGCGGACGGTGGACCAGGACGCCGAGAGGACGCGATGAGACGCACGATACCCGCGCAGGCGTTCGATGCCGTGGTGTTCGATCTCGACGGAACTCTCGTCGATTCGGTCCGGCCGGACTTCCTGGCCTGTGCGGCGCTGTTCGAGGAGTCCGGCGCCGCGTTCGTGCCGGAGTTCTGGGCCCGTCATGTCTGCGGGAACGCCGAGGGCTACGCAGCACTCTTCGAGGTGCTCAGGGAACGGGCCGGGGTCGGGTACACCGACGCGGAGCTGCATGACCGGCTGCGCACACAGTGGGAACGGTTCTTCACACCCGACCACGTCGTCCTGATGCCGGGCGCGCGCGCCCTGCTCGACTGCCTGCGCGCGTCGGGAAGGCCGCTGGCCGTCGCCTCCTCGTCGGAGCGGAAGTGGGTCGAGCGCTGGCTCGGGCACTTCGGCCTGACGGATCACTTCGCGGTGGTCGTCTCCGGGGACGAGGTGACCAGACGGAAGCCGGATCCCATGGCCTACCTCCGCGCGGCCGGCCTGCTGGGCGTGCCGGCGCGCCGCTGCGTAGCCGTGGAGGACTCACCGACCGGTACGGCAGCCGCCCGGGCGGCCGGATGCACGGTCGTCGCGGTTCCCAACCCCCTGACCCGTCCTCTCC
>NZ_JAAAXQ010000094.1 GCF_009916105.1 Streptomyces sp. GC420
CGGCCCCACAGCCAGAGCCCGATCAGCAGCAGGAGCCCGGCCAGCGCGGGCAGCAGCCTGCCGGACGCGGGCCGGTGCTGTTCTGGCATCGTCGCGCGCTCCGTCGGCCGTGCGTGTCAGTCGCGGTGGGCGCTGCCGCTGCCGCGGCGGTTCCGGAGTGCGCGGCCGGCGACGGCCGTGACGGCGGCGCCCGCCAGGGCCAGGCCGACCAGGCTGTGCGGGGTGCCGGGGCCGTCGTCGGCGGCCTCCGCGGCGAGGCGTGCGGTGCCGCTGATCTCGGGAGCCACGACTTCGGACCGGGGGGCCTCGACGACCTCACCCGCGGGCTGTTCACCGCCGAGCCGGGCCGTGCCGCCGCCTCCCGCGCGGACCGGGGCGGTGGGGCTCGCGTGGTGCTCCGCGTCCGGCTCATAGCCCCTGGCCGACTCCTTCTCGGCCTCCTTCTCCAGTTCCTCGGCCTCTTCTTCGAGCCGGTCCAGTTCGTACTCCTGCCCGAAGCCCTCATCCTGGCCGTAGTCCTGCGTCTGCTCCTCCCCCCGTTCACCCGGCTCTGGCACCGGCACGGGAACCGACCCCGCCCCCGGCTCCTCGTCCGGCGCCGTCATCGGCTGGTCCCCGGCCTCCGGCTCGCGCTGCCCCTCCTGCCCCTCCTGCTCCTGCTTCTCTCCCTGCTCGCCCTCCTCCCTTTCGCCCGTGTGGGCGCTCGCGTCCGGGTCGGCGCTCGCGTCCGGGTCGGCGCTCGCGTCCGGGTCGGCGTTCCGGTCCCTCTCCTCGCTCTCGTCGCTCTCCGACACGACGGTGAAGGCGCCGGTGGCCCTGCCCTTGCTCTCCGCGCAGGCCACCTCGACGTCGTAGGTGCCCTCGGCGACCGAGGACTTCACCGTCGCCTCGGCGAACAGAGCACCGCCGGCGGCGGGAGCGAAGAGGGCGTCCACGACGAAGGCGCGGGATGTACCCACGGCCGCCCTGCCCCCGCACAGATCGACCCGGAGGCCGACGTCCTTACCTGCCGTGACCGAGGAGGGTGTCACCTTGAGCGTCCCCTGCGCGTCTTCGTCCGCCGCATACGCGGGGTGCGCGGCGGCGGGAAACGCGAGGGCCGCGAAGGCGGCCGCCCCCGTACAGAGAGTCATTCTCCTTGAGCTCATCGTGAACCTCCTGCCTCCAGTAGGTTCACGCACCGGGCCGCCCCTCGCATCCGGAGCGCGTTGTTACCAACGCGTACTGCCCCGTACGGCCCGCACGGCTCACACCTTCCGCCACGCCGGGATCACCCCGTGCGGGGACTGGCCGCGGCCGGTTCCCCTGCGGGCCGTCGCCGCGGGCCCGCGGGCACGTCAGATGCGATCGACGAGATCGGCGATGGAGTCCACGACCTTGGACGGCCGGAAGGGGTGGCGGTCTATCTCCTCGGGCCGGGTCAGCCCGGTCAGCACGAGGTAGGTCTCCATGCCCGCCTCCAGCCCGGCGAGGACGTCCGTGTCCATCCGGTCGCCGATCATCGCGCTGGACTCCGAGTGCGCTCCGATGGCGTTCAGCCCGGCGCGCATCATCAGCGGGTTCGGTTTGCCCACGAAGTACGGCTCGCGGCCCGTGGCCTTGGTGATCAACGCGGCCACCGATCCGGTGGCGGGCAGTGCCCCCTCGGCGGACGGCCCGGTCTCGTCGGGGTTGGTGGCGATGAACCGGGCGCCGGCGTTGATAAGACGCACCGCCTTCGTCATGGCCTCGAAGCTGTAGGTCCGGGTCTCTCCGAGCACCACGTAGTCAGGGTCGTGGTCGGTGAGCACGTAACCGATGTCGTGCAGGGCCGTGGTCAGCCCGGCCTCGCCTATGACGTAGGCGGTGCCGCCGGGGCGCTGGTCGCTCAGGAACTGGGCCGTCGCGAGCGCCGAGGTCCAGATGTTCTCGACCGGCACGTCGAGCCCCATGCGGGCCAGGCGGGCGTGCAGGTCGCGCGGCGTGTAGATGGAGTTGTTGGTCAGTACGAGGAAGGGCTTGCCGGACTCGCGCAGGCGCTTGATGAACACTTCGGCACCGGGGATGGGGATGCCTTCGTGGATGAGGACGCCGTCCATGTCGGTGAGCCAGGACTCGATCGGCTTGCGCTCTGGCACTGGACTGTCTCCGCTCTGCGTGGCCGACTTTCAACTTCACCCTAGCCGTGGCGGCCCCGCGCGGGTCCTCGTCGTCCACAGCCCAGGAAGATCAGTATGAAGATCGGTCCGCGCTTCCCGCTGTCCCGCCACCGGCGGGCCCCGGGGCGCCGCCGCCGCGTGCCCTGCGCAGGAATTCGCCGAGCAGGCCCAGGAGCACGGCGGCCGACGCGAGAGCGGCGAGTACCGCGGGCGACGGCCGCCCGGTTGCGGCGAGTTCCGGTGAGGAATCGCTGTCGGCCCGCTCCTCGCGCGCGACGGTGAACGCGTAATCGTCCGACTCCCCCACCCAGTCCCCGTCGTCGCGCCGCCGCTGCACGGCGGCGACCGTGGCCCGTACCCGCCAAGCACCGTCCCCTGCCACCGCCTCCGGCCCGAATCCCATGCGCAGCCGCACCGGGACGGTGTCCGACGGGGGAACGACGAATCCGGGGAAGCCGTCGCCCAGTACGCCGATGTACTCGTCCTGGTCGCTCGTCTCCAGCGGGACGGGGCGCCAGGTGTGGACGTCGGGGGCGTAGTACTCAAGGCGAATCTGCTCCGGGCGCATGGCGCGGTGCTGGTCGACGAGTACGACGACGGGGTGAATCGCCCGGCAGGCCTCATCGGTCGTGTTGTGCAGTTCCACGGTCCAGGTCCGCCGGGAGCCGCCGGCCGTGTAGGTGTCCGGAGCGTCGCCGGGGATCCGCGCGGCAAGCGGGAACCGGACGCTGTCCGGGTCGCCGCACACGGTCGCGGCGGAGGTCTCGTCCGCCGCGACCGCCCCGGCCGTCGCGAGAAGGGAGAAGTGCGCGAGTGCCGCGGCGGCGCACAGGCCGCACAGGGCCGACCGCTGCCGCCGGTATCCGTTGAATCTGCTGAATCCGGTGGGGAAGGAGCGGGGGATGGAGCGGGGGATGGAGGCGGTTCGCGTCCGTCGTCGCATGGAGAGAGCCCTGCCGTATCGCTCGAGTCGCCGGTCGTGACCTGGCCCGGAGCCTGCCACGACCGTCCGCGCGATCCGGCGCGCCACGGGAGCGTACGGCCGATCGGCGTGCGCCCCGTCACCCGCCCGGAGCCCCGTTGCGGCAGCCGGGGCCGGCCCGTCCCGCCGCACCCGACCGTCGCGGCCGGTCCGGCCCGGGCTCGGTCGCCCGGCCCGGTCGCCCGGTTCAGTCGGTGCGGGACGCGGGGAACACGGCGTCGACGCGCCCGAAGAGCGGCGCGAGCACCAGCTGCGCGGCTCCGTCCGCGACCAGCCGCGGACCGCCCTCGGCGACGGTCACCGGTATGCCGTCGCTCTGCGCGCGTGCCCGCAGTGCGGCCTGCACTCCGCCGACGTACGCCTCCTCGTCGGCCGTGACGACCCGGCCGCCGAGCAGGACGCGGTCGATGTCGAGCAGGCTGATGAGGTTGGCCGCGCCCTCGCCCAGCACCCGGGCCGCCCCGGTGGTGTCCCCGCGGGCGACCGCGGCGAGGCAGAGGGCCTCGATGCAGCCGTGGTTGCCGCAGCTGCACTCGGGCCCGTCGAGCTGGATCACCTGGTGCCCGAACTCACCGGCGCCGGTCCGCGCGCCTCGGTGCACGGTGCCCCTGAAGACGAGTCCGGCGCCGAGTCCCGTCCCGAGGTGGAGGTACGCGAACGAGTCCGCGTCTCCTTCCTCGAGTGCGCAGCCGAGCGCGGCGGCGTTGGTGTCCTTGTCCAGGACGACCGGCAGGCCGAGCCGTGCGGCCAGGGCGTCGCGCAGCGGATAGCCGTCCCACTCCGGGAAACCGGTGACGCGGTGCAGCACCCCTGTCCTGTGGTCCAGCGGGCCCGGCATGGCGACCCCGACGCCGAGGACGTGCTGCCGCGGCGGGGCGACCGGTCGGGCGCCGGCGCCCCCAGGTCGGCCGTCCCCAGGTCGGGCGCCCCCAGGTCCGCCGTCCGCCGGCTCGGAGGGCTCGGACGGCGCCGGGGACGCAGAGGTCCCTGGCGCTTCGGCGGCCTGGGGGCTGCCGTGCCGGCGCGGGCCCGGCAGCCCGGCGGCGAGCAGGGCTCCGACCTCCCGCACCGCCGTGCCGAGCACCACCTCCGCGCCGGCGCCCAGGTCGAGCGGTGCGTGCCGTACGGCGACCGTGGCCCCGGAGAGGTCCACCAGGACCGCCGTCAGCTCGTCCCGGTCCAGGTGGAGCCCGACCGCGTGCCCCGCGTGCGTGACCAGCCGCAGCAGCGTGCGGGGCTTGCCGCCGGTCGAGGCACGGCGCCCGGCTTCGGCCGCGAGTCCCTCCGCCCGCAGCCGGGCCGTGATCTTGCTGACCGCCTGAGGGGTGAGGCCCGTGCGCTCGGCCAGTTCCAGTCTGCTGATGCCCTCTTCGCCCGCGGATCGCAGCAGCCCCAGCACCAGGGCCGCGTTGTGGCTGCGCAACGCCGGGAGGTTGATTCCGGCGCTGCCACTGCGTGAGCCCTGATTGGTCCTGTTCACAGACCTATTGTCCCCGTCGCTTGCACTTTGGCAACAGCGTTGCTTAAGTGGTTCGCATGACTGGCACCGGCAACGGCACCGCCCCTCTGCGCGTCGGGCTCGTGGGCTACGGCCTGGCGGGCTCCGTCTTCCACGCTCCGCTGATCTCCGCCACCGACGGGCTCGTGCTCGACACGGTGGTCACCTCCAACCCGGAGCGGCAGCGGCAGGCCGCCGCCGAGTTCCCCGACGTACGGTTCGCGGACTCCCCGGCAGAACTGTGGAGGCGCGCCGGCGAACTCGACCTGATCGTCATCGCCTCCCCCAACAAGACGCATGTGCCCGTTGCCACGGCCGCCCTGCACGCCGGTCTGCCGGTCGTCGTGGACAAGCCGGTCGCCGCCACCGCCGCCGAGGCCCGGACGCTGGCCGCCCTCGCCGAGGAGCGCGGCGTGCTGCTGTCCGTCTTCCAGAACCGCCGCTGGGACAATGACTTCCGCACCCTCCAGCAGCTCATCGCCGACGGCACACTCGGCGAGGTGCAGCGCTTCGAGTCCCGCTTCGAACGCTGGCGGCCGCAGCCCAAGGGCGGCTGGCGGGAGTCGGGCGACCCGCGCGAACTCGGCGGCCTGCTGTACGACCTGGGCAGCCACGTCGTCGACCAGGCCCTCGTCCTGTTCGGCCCGGCCGTCCGTGTCTACGCCGAGTCCGACGTACGGCGTCCCGGCGCCGAGGCCGACGACGACACGTTCATCGCCCTCGCCCACGAGAACGGCGTACGTTCCCACCTCCACGTCAGCGCCACCACCGCGCAGCTCGGCCCCCGCTTCCGCGTGCTCGGCAGCACGGCCGGCTATGTGAAGTACGGCCTCGACCCGCAGGAGGGCGCCCTCCGCGACGGGCTGCGCCCCATGGCGGGCGTGCCCTGGGGCGAGGAACCCGAATCCTGCTGGGGCCATGTCGGCGCCGACGAGTCCCCGCTGACGGGCGGCGGCAAGCCGGTTCCGACCCTGCCGGGCGACTACCTCGCCTTCTACACCGGCATCGCGACCGCCCTGCGCGACGGCACCGCGCCCCCGGTCACGGCCTACGAGGCGGCCGCTGCCCTGGAGGTACTCGAAGCCGCCCGCGCCTCGGCACGCGAAGGCCGCACCGTCACCCTGGACGGTGGCGCATGATGGCGGTCGACCCCGTGGCCGGGGAGCTGATTCCCGTCCTGGAGGACCAGGAACGCCTGCTGGTCCTCCCGCGGTTCACCCATGAGGACGCCTGGCACCTCGGCAGCCTGCTCAGGGAACTCGCCCTGGAGCGCGAGGCTCCCGTCGCCATCGACATCCGGCGCGGCGGACAGCAGCTGTTCCACTGCGCGCTGCCCGGGTCCAGCCCGGACAACGACGCCTGGATCGACCGCAAGCGCCGCGTCGTCGAGCGGTACGGCGAGAGCAGCTATCTCGTCGGCACCCGCTTCCGCGCGAAGGGGACCACCTTCGAGGACTCGTCCCGCCTCGACCCGGACACCTACGCCGCGCACGGCGGGGCCTTCCCGGTCGCCGTCGAGGGCGCGGGAGTCATCGGCACGGTCGTGGTGTCCGGCCTGCCGCAGGCCGAGGACCATGCCCTTGTCGTCGAGGCGCTGGAGCGGCTGCTCGCCACCCAGCGGCCGGCCTCGCCCGGCCGTGGCGCGGGCGTCCTCCCGCTCCCGTGACGGCCGAGCTCGACCGGCGGGCGAAGGCGGGCCCTCACCGCTTCCTGCCGCCCTCACCGCCCCCGGGGCCCCGGCTGTCCCCGCGGCCCTCAGAGTTCCCGCCGAGTCCGGCCCCGCCGCGTCCGGCGGTGTCCCGGAGCAGCCAGGCCCTCTCGACGGCGGTCCATGTGGTCGTCGTCGCCAGGTAGAGCCCGGCCGCCAGGGGCACCACGGCGGCCGTGACCAGCGAGGCGAAGGACAGCCAGGGCAGCATCCTGAGCATCCCCGCCGCCGGACCGGCACCGGCACCCGCGCCGACGGGGCCCGCCGCTCCCACGCCGATGCCGAAGCCTGCCGCCGCGTCCGCCCCGGCGCCCGGACCCGCTACGGCCGCCGCCCGCCTCGCCCGCAGGAACGTCCAGGTCGCCACCGCCCCGATGACGGTGAACAACCCGATGAACACCACCCCCTGGGCTCCGAACACCCCGCCCTCGCCGAGCGCGTCCGCCCACCGCGCCCCCAGCGGCGCCGCGAACAGCTCGTGCCCGAGCAGGTCATTGGCCTTCCCGCCGATCTCCGCCGACGTGAACAGGCGGTACATCACGAAGAACACAGGGAGCTGGACCAGCATCGGCAGGCAGCCGGCCAGCGGCGAGACCTTCTCGCGCTCGTGCAGCTCGACGATCGCCCGCTGCAGCCGCTCGGGGCTCTTCGCGTGCTTGCGCCGCAGCTCCGCGTACTTCGGAGCGAGCCGCGCCCTGGCCTTCTCCCCACGCACGGCCGCTCTCGCGAGCGGGTGCATCGCGCCCCGTACGAGCATGGTGAACAGGACGATCCCGGCGGCGGTCGCGGATGCCGCGAAGAGCGGTTCGAGGCAGGTGGCGAGGCGGGTGACCAGGTCGGCGAATACGGACATGCTGAGCCCTCCGGGGGTCTCGTCGTGCCGGAAAGAAGCTGATTCGGCATGACGGCCCGCCATGGGGCTGCCGGGGAGAGGCCGGGAAAAGCCCGGGAGCCACCCGGCAGGCGTCCGAGGAGGGTCCGGGAAAGGTCCGGGAAAGCTGCGCGCCCCTAAGCGGCCGTCGGAACGAGACGCCCCGGGGCCCGGGGCCGCGGCCGGCCGGCCGCGTCCGGGTCGCGCTGCGACAGGAAGGCCGTGCGCCGCTCACGGTCGCGGATCGCCGTACGTATTCGGGTCGGCGGCACGGAGGGGGCCGCCAGGCCCGCGACGAGGGCGAGAACGGCGACGGCGGCCAGGGTGACACCCACAGCGGCTGCGGCTGCGGCCGCGACGGTCAGCACGCCCGCGAGGCCGCTCTGGACCAGGAAGAGCTCGGCAAGCAGGAAGACCAGCAGACCGAAGTGCCGCGCCCGCGCGGATGCGATCATGCGTCCCTCCCCTGCCGCTCCTCATTCGCCCGCCCGGCTTCCGGCCGGGACCCGGTCACCTCTGTCAACGCCCGCCGCGGGCACCCGGTTCCCGCGCTTTCACCCCGGACCGCCGCGGACCGCCGCAGACCTTCTCGGTCACGCCGGTTCATCCGGGCGGGCGCCCCGGTAGCCGGTCGCACGGGCGGCCCGCTCATCTCGGTTCCGCGGCCCTGAGCCGCCCCCACACCACCAGCCGGTACCTGCTCGTGTACTCCGGGGTGCAGGTCGTCAGCGTGATGTAGTAGCCGGCCTCCCCGAACCCGTACCCCCGCCGGACCTCGCTGCGCGGCACGCTCCCGATGACCGCCGTGTCCCGCGGCGAGGTCTGCGGCAGTGTCCGCTCGACGACGTAGGTGAAGCTCGCGCGTGCCGTCTCCACCTCGATCCGGTCGCCGTTCCTGAGCCGGTTGATGTACCGGAAGGGCTCGCCGTGCGTATTGCGGTGCCCGGCGAGCGCGAAATTGCCGGGCTCGCCCGGCTGCGCGGTCCCGGGATAGTGCCCGACGTACCCCTTGTTCAGGACCCCCGCCCTGCTGATGCCCTGCGCGACGGGCGCGGTCAGCCCGATCCGGGGGATCCGGATGACGGCGTACGCCTGGTCCCGGCGCGGCGCGTCCGCCCCGCGACCACCGCCACCTTCGCCGTGGCCCTTGCCGGAAGCCGGGGAGCGGGAGCCGCCCGCCCCCTCCTGGTTCTCCGCGCCCGGCGCACCCTCGCGGCCCTCCCCCTCCTCCGTCCGTGCGGGTGCTTCGTCCCACTGCTGTTGCAGGGCCCGCACCTGCCGTTCCATGCCCGCCATGGCCCGCTGGTCGGTCCACCACAGCTGGTGCACGACGAACAGGAGCACCAGCACCCCCGCGGTGACCGTCAGCTCGGCCGTGACCCACAGTCCGCGCAGTCCGCGCACGGCAGCGGCGCGCCCGCGCCGTGCGCGTCGCCCCTGCACCACCACCGGTACACGTGCCGTTCGCCGCGGGTCCACCGGTCTCCCTCCGACCGGCCGCACCATAGACGTCAGCCCCTCAAGGCACCAGCCATCCGACGCCGTACGGCAGTACGGTGTGTCGCATGCCGACCGAGTCCCACGCAACCCACGCAGCCGAGGCCGAGAACCTCGAGCGAACCGCCGAGCGTTACCCGTCGGACAGCGAACCGCTGCTGCTGAAGGCCGCGGCCCACTGGGAGCTGGCCGGCGAACGCGCCAAGGCCACCGCCATCTACGACCGGCTCCTCGCCGACAGCCCGGGCAACCCCCAGCTGATCAAGGCCCTCAACGCGGCGAACCTCTGGGAGTACGGCCACGAGGCCGAGGCCCGCGCGATCATCGACGGCCTCCGCACGGCTGGCCCCGCCGACGCCGCCACCTGGGAGATCATCGCCGAGACCCTGGAGAACCACGACGAGCTCCAGGCCGCCGCCGACTGCTTCACCGCGGGCGCCGCGCAGCTGATCGACGGCGACGAGGTTCCGTACGAGGCCGGACTGCTTCTCGTCGGCCGCCACCGCGTACGCCGCCTGCTCGGCGTCCCCCACGACGACTGGGACGCACTTGCCGACGCACACCACCCCGGCAACGTTTCCCTCGACGAACTGCACGACCCCAAGCGCCTGTGGTCCCTCGGCTCCGAGAACCCCGACGAGCTACGCGCCGAGATCGCCCGCCTGCGCTCCGAACTGGGTACGCACCGGGTGGCGCTGTCCCGGCCCTTCCCGGTGGCGGTCCTGCACTGGCCCAAGGACGAACTCGACGAACTCCTCGCCTCCTACCCCTCGCTGGCCTCGGAGTACCCCTCGCACACCGAGCACCTGGCCCGCATAGAGGCCTCCCTGCGGGACCTGGCGGCCTCCGGTACCGAGAACCTCGGGATCGTCTCCGCGACGGTTCCCTCGTACGAAGCCTTCGCCGCCTCCGAGGCCGC
This sequence comes from Streptomyces sp. GC420, assembly GCF_009916105.1. Lineage (GTDB taxonomy): Bacteria > Actinomycetota > Actinomycetes > Streptomycetales > Streptomycetaceae > Streptomyces. Next base: position 9,614 of record NZ_JAAAXQ010000094.1, read on the forward strand.
CTCCCCCGCGGACCCCGACCTGCTCCCCCAGTACGCCACCACCCTCGCCTCCCGCGCCCGGGCGACGCCGTGGCCGCCGCCCCGCAACGCACCGTGCTGGTGCGGCAGCGGTACGGCGTACAAGGACTGCCACGGGACGCCGTAACCGGCGCGTCCCGCCCCCCTTCGCGGCGCGTGTCCCAGCCCCTTCCGGCGGCCGGGACACGCGCCGCACTCGTCTCATCACCCGACCGTCGCCGTTGGCTCGAATCCATCGGCAGATTACGGATCAGCGCAGGTCGGATAACTTATTGACCCGTCCAGGTCAATCCGCGTAGATTCCGCGCTGGCTTGATCTGTTCGGACAAGTCTTCGCAACCCTTGGGGGGGACCCATGAACTGGTACCTGGATGTCATCAAGAAGTACGCCGTATTCACCGGGCGGGCACGCCGCCAGGAGTACTGGATGTTCTTCGTGTTCAACCTCGGCATCAGCCTCGTGCTGTCGATCATCGACGCCGCCGTACTGGGCACCAACGTCCTCGGCCTGGTCTACGCCCTCGCCGTGTTCCTCCCCAGCCTCGGCGTCGCCGTCCGCCGCCTCCACGACACGGGCCGCTCGGGCTGGTGGATCCTCATCGCCCTCATCCCGCTGATCGGCGTGATCGTCCTCATCGTCTTCCTGGCGACCGAGGGCAACCAGGCCGGCGACAAGTACGGCCCCAACCCGAAGTTCGCCCCGACGGCCTGAGGCCTACGGGCCGGCGGCTCGTCAAATCGCTTATACGGTGGCCCGTCAGCCAAGCGCTGGCGGGCACCGTCGCATGAGCTCTCACGCAGACGACGACTGCTACGCAAGCTCAGGCGACCGGCCGCGCCAACGGCGGCGATGCTGGCGGACGAATTGGATCCCGATTTCGTGCCCCACAGTCGATCGCAGCCGACCGACACACTTCAGCGTCAGCCCATCTATGACATTCAAGTCATCACTTATATGTAGCGCCCCTCGGTCGAAGCGAGCGTGACAGTTAGGGCACAGACAAAGAACGTTTTCTATGACATCAGGGCCACAATGGGGCTTGCCGAGTGCCTGTATGTGAGCCGCCTCGCTGTAGGCGACGCCAGCAGGCGAAACGAGCATGCGCAGATTGCAGATCTGGCATGTGTCGTTGTGTAGAGCCTTCACCCTTCTGGTTACAGCGGTGTCGCGGGCGAGACGCTCCTGCATGATGTACCGCCGGGCTTGCTCCTCCACATCAGTGACTTCGAACCCCAGCGGATCGACCGGTAGGCGAGGGATCGTTTCCCCTGGCCCAATCTTCAGCAACCGGAACTGGCAGATGCGGAACCCTTCTATACCGATCGTCTCCCAATGCTCCGCCACCCGATACAGCCCTCGATACCGGTAGCCACCGGTAGCTTTGAGTCTCTTCTTGCCTCTAATTTTCAGACCTTCGATGACACGCACAGGCTTGCCCAGCGCCTGGGACATAACAAGCGCAGCGTTTCCCCGGGTGGCAAGCGACTGATCCTCCACCATCCTGCCTGTGTCCCGATCTCGTCCACCCATCCCTGTATAGATGATCTCATTGCCACGGTCGGCGTCATCGACATATCCACCCGACAAAACAATAGAATCTGCGCCCACATTGGGCGTACCCGAAATGCCGCTCCCTGACTGTCGATGCACTCCCTTGACGTTCAGTGCCACATGACTCTCGAACCAATCGCCCTCCGAAACGCCGTCTATGGAGCCGAACTTGACCGTGGTCGATCGATTAACCATGGTCACATCATGTACCTGATCAACCTCGAGAGCGGTCAGATCTGAGGTGTCAGTCCCGCCGAACACGACGACGAGACCGATCAGCAACACGACGTGGCGAGAGACGGATTACCTCGGTTCCCCCTGCGGTTGTACACCGAGCCTGCCGCTACTGCGTACTGCTTCCCGAGACCAACTGTGAGCACTTCAACCGATTCCTGGACCGTGGGCTCCTGGTCGGTACTGCCGAGAACCGCGACGTTGGCTTCTTCGCCGCAGTCGTGAGCTGAGTTCCTGCTGCACCAACGGTGATCAAGCAGTGGGGTCTTCCGCCTCAAGGTGCATCCATGCTCGGCCCAGAGCTTCTTCCGGACAACACCCATGCGCCCGGAGCCAGTGGAGGAGGTCCGCGATGATGTCGATCGCGGCCCCCTCCGCGAGGGCGAGGCTCCACTGGGCACGGGGCTCGGGTCGCGGCACCGCTTCCTCGCCGTAGATCCTGATCAGGACCTCCGCACGGTCCACGGGAGCCCCGCCCGTGTGACCCGTCGGAGAGGTCAGGCCGGTCCTCAACTCGCACCACGTCGTCTTGGTGTCCTCACCCAGGACGACGCCCCATCGTTCGGAGACGGCGTCGAGGATGGCCAGGCCCCGCCCGCTCTCCGCCTCGTCCCCCGAAGCGAGAAGGGTGGGAAGCGCCCGCGTGTCGGGGTCTCGTACCTCGATGCGAACGTGCGTCCCCTTCATGCAGAGACTGATCGTCACAGGCGTTCCACAGCCCACGTGAGTCACAACGTTGGTGATGAGTTCACTCACGCACAGCAGAGCCCGGTCTACGAGCCCAGGCAGTCCCCACTGCGTGAGGCGCGCCCTCGTCTGTCGACGCACCGCAGACACCTCCTTGGCCTCGGCCGCAAGTGCCAGTTCCCATCTCTCCCGACGCATCTCGCACCAGGGAGATGGCGCCCCGAATCCGAACGCCTCGGCCGTGATCTCCTGCGTCATCGGTCGCCCGCCCTTTCCGTGACCGGCAGGACCGCCCAGGTGCGGGTGCCCCCAGCCGGTTCGTGGGCGTCTCCGAAGCCCCAGTCGCCGTCGTGTTCGCGGACGACTTCGGGGACGAGGGAGAGTTGGCTGAGGCGACGGGCATCGCAGGCTGACGCCAGACGAGGGTGGCGGTGGCGTGCGTGCGTGTCGTGGACGACTAGGCGCAGAGAGTTGTCCCGATATCCAAGCGCGAGATGGACGTACTCACCAGCCGGAGTGAACTGGACCGCGTTCGCCACGAGTTCGCCCACCAGGAGAAGCGCAGGCTCGGTCAGCGTGCCGAGTCGGTGAACGGTGAGTACGAGTCGAGCGATGTCGGCTGCGAGCGTGGGGGCGGTGAAGGTAGAGGGCAGGGCGAGAGCACACGCCAAGTTCTCAGGCGACGGTTCGGTGCCGTCCGGCGGGGCTGGTGGGCATTGAACAACACTCCCCATCGACAACCCCACTGGCGGCACGGCCATCGGCAGCCACTCGAGGTCAGGCTGAGTGGACAAAAAGGGCACAGCTGTCATCGTCGATTCCGATCTGGTGAGGTTCCGGTGGCGGTGGCTCGCCCCCTGCCGTGCCCCTGTCTCACCCAGGAGGCAGGCAGGCATGCTCACGCCATGCACTTTTCACACGCCGAAACGTGAGTGCTTCACTACGGAAAGTAGAGGTCTCTCTGGGTGTTGTGCCACCTCTAGCTCGAAATCACCCACGTAAGTGGTACTCCGTGGAGGGGAAGCGGCAGACTGCTAGACGCCGCACAGGGAAGGAAGGCAATGCCTCCGAGGACGTCGCCGACAGAGCGTCAGAAGCGCTTGGGAGCGGAACTACGCAAACTTCGGACAGCGGCTGGCATGTCGACCGAGTCGGCTGCCGGCCTGCTGGGCCTCGACCGCACCAAGATCTCCAACATCGAGTCGGGCATCCGAGGCATAAACGCGGAGCGCTTGCGCACCCTCGCCTGCAACTGCGCCTGTGACGACCCCGCTTACGTCGAGGGCTTGGTCGCCATGGCCAACCGGGTAGGACGCAACTGGTGGGACCGCTACCGTGGCAGCCTTCCAGCGAGCATGCTGGACATCGCGGAGATGGAACACTTCGCAACCAGGATCCGCGCCGGAGTCACGGTGCACATTCCGGGCCTGCTCCAGACCGGCGACCATGCCACGGCCGTATTCCGCATGGGCGTGCCCGCGCTCCCAGAACACGAGATCGCCTTGCGTGTGGCATGGCGCCTTGAACGACAGCAGATCCTCGAACGTGAAGCACCACCCACGTTTCTTGGAGTCATCCACGAGGCGGCTCTGCGCATGCAGTTCGGCGGCCGCAAGGTAGCCTGGGCCCAACTGGAGCATCTGCTGGCGATGTCAGAGCGCGACACCGTGATCATCCGTGTGATTCCTTTCGAGCACGGTTCGTTTCCCGGCGCCGGGCAGACCGTCAACTACCTGCAAGGCCCAGTCCCACAACTGGACACCGTCCAGATCGACAGCACACATGGTGCCGAGTTCCTCTACCAAGAGGCACAGTTGGCCAAGTACCGGGCTCAACTGGACTCGATGGAGCAGGTCTCCCTCTCCCCGCTCGAATCAAGAGACTTCATCCACGCCATCGCTCAACAGCTGTGAAGGGAAACACTAGATGTCGGACATCTCTTGGGAAGCCCCGTTCTGCGCAGAGGCATCGAGCTGCTTCCGGATAGGTACCGACGACGACGGCAACGCCTACATCGCCGTCGCGGGGCAGGAGGACAACTACCTCACCGACAGTCGGGAGGCGCTGCGGACCATGATTCGTGACATCAAGGCGGGCAAGGCCGACCACTTGCTGTAGCCGGGTCGTTTTCCCAGTCCGCGTGGGCAGGGCGGCCCGGTCACACAGGAACTGCCCGGCCAGCGTCAGCGGACGGCCAATCAGCCGCTCAATGACGGTCCCCGCATCCCGTGGTGCCCGGCGGGGCCCGCCGGGCCACCGGGTTCAGGCCGCCTTCGCGCCTGGGTGGGACGGGCTGAGGAAGACCGCGACGCCGTTCTCCGTGCCCGGGAGCGGTTCGACCTCGTGCCAGCCGAGGCGGCGGTACGTGGCCATGGTGTCCGTGGCGCGGCGCGCGGTGATGAGCCAGGCGCGGGCGGACGGGGCGTCGTCGGCCAGCTCGGCGAGGAGCGTGCGGCCGAGGCCGGTGCCACGGGCGTGACGGCGTACGGCCAGTTCGTCCACCTCGAGGGCGCCGACGAGGAGTTCCTCGACGCGCTCGGGGCCGAGCTGGGTGGTGACCCTGGGGTACGAGCGGACGTCGGGCAGGGGCGCCTCGGTGATCCACGCGGTGGCGAATCCGTCGATGCCGGCGGTGGACTGGGCCAGCGCGGTCCGGAAGCCGCGGCGGGCGGCGTCGGCCGAGAGGCGGGCACGGAACTGCTGGATCGTTTCCTCACTCTCGTTCCACGGGGGCCCCGAGAACACTTCGGCGTACGCCTCGATCAGATCATCGGTGAGGTCCAGGACAGCCGGTCCGTAACAGATCACTTGTACGGGCTCCTTGCCTTCCATCGGTCATCGCTTGCGGTCGTGCCCCCCTCGCCTCCCCCAGTGTCCACGCCGTACGCGGGCGGTCTGCCGAATTCGCGCAGATTCGCCCGGAAGGGGAACGGAGGGACCGGAGGGGGAACGTGAGTGGACCGGGGAGGGACTTGGGCGGGGCGAACACGCCAGGGTTAGCGTTGACCGGCAATCGAGTAACGGAGGTTTGTGCGATGGCTGCGATTCCGACGTCCGTGGTGGCCGCCACGGGTCTGGTGGGCGGATACGGGGTGGCGCGCTGGACGAAGAAACGCCCGCTCGGCGGTGTCGCGCTCGCCGCGGCCGGGGCTGTGGCGGCGCGCGACTGGCAGAAGGGCGGCGGCAACGCGACGGCGGCCGCGCTGAGCGGGCTCTATGTCGCCGCGTTCGCCGGCTCGCACCCGCTCGCCAAGAAGGTCGGGGCGTGGCCGGCCGTCTTCACGGTGGCCGGCGCGGTGGCCCTCGCTTCGTGGGCGGCGGTGGACCGGAAGGGGTGACGCCCGGGGGCTTCCGGGTCCCGGTCCCGGAGTCTGGAGGCCGCGGGTGCGCGGCGGGGCCGTCCCGGTCGCGGGTGCGCAGGGCCTGCCGGGCCCCGTGGGCCCTGTGGCTTGGTGGCCCGGTGGGCTCAGTGGGCCGGTGGCCCGGTGGGCTCAGTGGGCCGGGCATGGTCACGCGCCGACAGCGTGCGAGATCGCGTAGATCAACAGGCCCGCCAGTGCGCCCACCACCGTGCCGTTGATGCGGATGAACTGCAGGTCGCGGCCGATGTGCGCCTCGATCTTGCGGGACGTGTGCTCGGCGTCCCACGACGCGACGGTGTCCGTGATCAGTGAGGTGATCTCACCTCGGTACGTCGTGACGACGTACACCGCCGCGTCCTCCAGCCAGCCCTCGAGCTTGGCCTGGAGCCGGCCGTCGATCGCGAGCCGCGCGCCGAGGCTGAGGAAGGAGGCGCGGGCGCGCAGTCGCAGCTCGCTGCGTTCGTCCTCGGCCGCGGCCACGATCATGCCCCGTACGGAGGACCAGACCGAGCCGATGATGTCCTGGACCTCGCCGCGGTTGAGGATCTCGCCCTTCAACCTCTCCACCCTCGCACGGGTGTCCATGTCCGACTGCAGGTCCGAGGCGAAGTCGGCGAGGAAGCGGTCGAGGGCGCCGCGGGCCGGGTGGCCGGGGCTGTCCCGCATCTCCGTGACGAAGCGCAGCAGTTCCTTGTAGACGCGCTCGCCGATCCGCTTGTCGACGAACCTCGGTGTCCAGCCGGGGGCGCCTCCCTCGACGGCCTCGATGACGGAGTCGCTGTGCAGGACGAGCCAGTCGTGGGCCCGGACGCAGACCAGGTCGACGGCCCGTCTGTGGCCACCGTCCGCGACGATCTTCTCCAGCATCCTGCCGGCGCCGGGGGCGATCTCGACGGCCTCGGCCCGGCGGGTGATGGCCTCGCCGACGACGGCCTGGACGTCGGAGTCGCGCAGGACGGTGAGGGCGCCGCGCAGGGCCGTCGACAGCTCGGACGTCACCCGGTCGGCGTGCGCGGGCTCGGCGAGCCAGGTGCCGAGCCGGCCGCCGAAGCCGACGGAGCGCAGACGGGCCCGTACGACGTCCTCGGACAGGAAGTTCTCCCCGACGAACGAGCCGAGCGAGACGCCGAGCTGGTCCTTCTTGGTGGGGATGATCGCGGTGTGCGGGATGGGGATGCCGAGCGGGTGACGGAAGAGGGCGGTCACCGCGAACCAGTCGGCGAGCGCGCCGACCATGCCGGCCTCGGCCGCGGCCGCGACGTACGCGGCCCAGCCGCCGGCTCCTGCGTTCTGGGCCCACTTGGCGAGGATGTAGATCAGCGCGACGAAGAGAAGCAGACCGGCCGCGATGGCCTTCATACGGCGGACGCCGCGGCGCTTCTCGGCGTCGGCGGGGGTGTCGGCCGCGAAGCGCGCGGCGCCGCGGCGGACGGCGCGGACGGCCATGTCCTGCACGGTGACCTCTGGGGGTCCGACACGGGGACGGGTTCCTGCCTCGGTGCCGACGCTGGCGGCGGTGCCGGTGCCGGGATCTGCTCCGCTTCGAGTACCGGTGCCGCTTCGAGTACCGGTGCCGCTTCGAGTACCGGCGCCGGCCCTCGCCTCGCGGCCGGGTCCGGCATCGGGAGCGGGGCTCGGCGTCTCTCCCGCGCCCGCTGCGCCCGGCGACGGCGCGGGCCCCGAGGCGGCACCGTCCGACGTCCGCGAGGCCGGGCCGTTCCCCGGAGCGGCTCCGGGCGATCCGGATCCCGCGCTCGCGCCGGGACGGGAGCCGGGACCCTCTGGTTCCGGGCTGCCTGGTTCCGGGCCGTCACCCGGCGTGCCGGAGGGGGCGCTGCTCGCGGGTGCACCCGAATCGGGTCCGATGGGCCGACCGGGGGCGGGGCGCCAGCCGGTGTCGGCCACGTCGCTGCCGTCCGCACCGCTGCGGCCCGCACCCGGCCCGGGACCGGGCTTGCTCGCGCCGCCGGAACCCTCTGCGCTGCCGGGGCCGGGAGTCTTCCCCGCGTTCACGCCCGGCGACGGCGCGGGACCCGAGGCGGCGTCGCCGGAGCCCGAGGCGACACCGTCGGGACCCGAGGCGGCACCGTCGGGGGCGGACGGAGCGGCGCCGGCGGTCGCGTTCCCGCGCTCGCCGGGTTCCGGGCCGGCACTGTCCGCTGCGGCGGACGGCTCCCGGCCGACGGGCGTGCCCGCTCCCCGGCCCCCGTCAGGGCGCGTGCCGCGAGCGGGGCCGGAAAGCGGCCCCGGGTCCGGGTCCGGGCCGGCGCCGAACGGTCGCGCGGCGGCCGGGCCGCCTCCCGCGTCCGGCCCGGCGCCCGTGGGGCGGCCGGGAACCTGCCCGGGGCCCGTGCCCTCGGAGGAAGGCCCCTGGCCAGGGCCCCCGGGGCCCTTCGGCTCGTCCGCGTTCATGCGATCCATCCGTCCACCCGTCCGCGCAGTCCCCCTACGCATTCCCTTCGTCTCTTCGTCCGTACCTGACTCGTCCCTACCTGACGGACTCCTGGAACGCCTTTCGAGTTCCCGGCGTCCTACTCGATGGGTCTCACGCGATGCTGCGCGAGGGGAGGGGTCCAATTCGATCTCTGCCGGGGACATGTCGCATTATTGGCTTGACCAAGATGTGGGCAGCCGTGGTCAGGCGTGGCGTCACATCGGTCTGTCGTCCGTCGTCACCCTTCGCACCATTGCTGCATTCCCTTTCTGCAGTTCGTACGGAGCCTCGGGGCTCCCACGCCCGAGGAGCACACCGGCATGACCAGGCGAGGCGCGTACGCTCTGCTGGCCGCGTTCGCAGTGGTCGCGGTGCTGGCCTCCGTCGCGATATACACCGGGTTCGTCGGCGGCCTGGGCCGGGGCCCGGAGGCCGGTCAGGACTCGGGGCAGCGGGCCAAGCCCCGCAACTCCGCGGCGCCCGCGTCCGCCGCGACCTGGGTCGGTACGTGGGCCACGTCTCCCGCAGGAGCGGAACCGAACACTCCGGACGGATACCCCGGCCAATCGATCCGGAACGTCGTGCACACCAGCATCGGCGGCAAGAGCGTCCGCATCACCCTGTCGAACCTCTACGGCCAGTTCCCGCTCACCATCACCCATGCCTCGGTCGCCGTCGCCGCGCAGCCCAGCGGCCCCGACGCGGCCGCCGGCACCATGCGGCGGCTGGCCTTCGACGGGCAGGCCTCCGTGGTGGTCGCGCCCGGCGACGAGGTGGTCAGCGACGCGGTGCGGCTGGCCGTGCCGCAGGACGCCGACCTGCTCGTGACGACGTACACGAACGTCTCCGGCGGCGGGCCCGTGACCTACCACCCGCACGCCCGGCAGATCTCGTACCTCGCGCAGGGCGACCGCACCGAAGACCTCACCGGGGAGTCGTACGGCGGCCAGACCCCGTACTGGCGCTACCTCACCGCGGTCGACGTGCTCAGCACCGACACCCGCGGCGCCGTCGTCTTCCTCGGGGACTCGCTCACCGACGGCATCACCTCCACCGTGGGCGCCAACCGCCGCTGGCCCGACGTGCTCGCCGACCGGCTGATCGCGGAGCAGGGCGGCCTGCGGTACGGCATCCTCAACGAGGGCATCAGCGGCAACCGCGTCCTCCTCTCCGGTTCCGGCCGGCCCTCCGCGAACCAGAGCGGGCTCGTCCGCCTGGACCGGGACGTGCTGTCCCGCACAGGGGTCCGTACGGTCGTCGTCGCACTCGGTGTCAACGACATCCTCCGTACGCGGCAGACGGACCCGGACGTGATCGTGGGCGGGCTGAAGGAGCTCACGGCGCGGGCGCACGCACAGGGACTGCACGTCGTCGGGGCCACGCTGATGCCCTTCGGAGGGCACCGCACCTCCACCCCCGCGCTGAACGCGGTGCGCCTCCAGGTGAACGAGCGGATCAGGGCCGGCGGGATCTTCGACGAGGTCGTCGACTTCGACCGGGCACTGCGCGACCCGGCGGCACCCGACCGGCTGCTGCCCCGCTACGACTCGGGGGACCACCTCCACCCCAGCGACGACGGTTACGCGGCGATGGCGAACGCCTTCGACCTCGGCCACCTGGAGGGATCGGCTCCGACGGAACTCTGAGCCCACCGAGTCCGGCCCGACCGGCCCCGCCGGACCCGTCCGCCCCGCTCAGTCGAGTTCCTTGCGCCTGCCCTTCTCCTCCCTCTCCTCCAGGCGGCGCTGCCTGCGCTCCTCCTTCAGCCGCTGCTTCTCCGCCCTGGTGACCTTGCGTTCCACACCGACCCCGCCCCAGAAGGCGAAGCCCGTCACCACGACGCGCGGCGCGCCCGGGTCGCCCGGCTCGCCCGCCCGGCTCTGGTCGAAGCCGCCCATGATGCCGATGCCGCGCACATCGACCTCCACGCCCGGCGGCACGATGATGTTCATCCCACCCATGATCGCGATGCAGCGGATCACGATCTCGCGCTCCTCGAACCGGGCCTCGCGCAGATCGATCTCGCCGCCGCCCCAGAAGGCGAACGACGTGAAACGGCGGGGCGCGGTCCACCGGCCCGTCCGCTGGAAACCGGACATGATGGCGACGGCCCAGGTGGATGAGGGCTCGCCGCCGATCCGCGCCGACCAGTCGCCGGGAACCGCCACCGGCCCCGGTCCCGGCACGGCACCCGGCAGCCCCGCCGAACTCACGGGCAGGTCCCGGGTCAGCGGCTCCAGTTCGGCGTACGTGCGGGACTTGTACGCCAGCTCCAGACGTTCCTGGAACTCTTCCATGTCCAGCCGCCCCTCGGCGACGGCGTCGCGCAGGCGCTCGACGACCGCCTCCCGGTCGGCGTCGGACGCACGCAGCTCGGGCAGGGGCTGACCGGAGGACTCACCGGGGACACTCGTCATACAGCCAGCCTATTAAGAGAAGCCCGCCGAACGCAGGCCCGCCCACAGTCGCCGTCGGCCCGCCCACAGTTCCCGTCAGCCCGCCTGCAGTCGCCGTCGGGGGTGCCTACAACCCCGTGCGACCCTCGTACATCCTGGCGATGACGTCCTCGATGTCCGGTTCCCGCACCGAGAGATCCACCAGTGGATACCGCGCGGCCAGCGCCGCGACCAGCGGGGCGGCCGACGCGGACGCCGGGAAGGACAGCCACTGGCGGGGACCCTCCACCCGCACCGTGCGCGCGCCCTCCACCTCCACCGGCGGCTGCTCCCGCTCCAGGTCGACGACCAGCGTCCGTTCGCTCTCCCCCACCTCGTGCAGCCCGGCCACGTCACCGTCGTACATCAGCCGCCCGTGGTCGATGACCATCACCCGGCGGCACAGCTGCTCGATGTCGGTGAGGTCGTGGGTGGTGAGCAGGACCGTCGTACCGCGCTCGGCGTTGATGTCCAGAAGGAACTCCCGGACCTTCGCCTTGCTGATGACGTCGAGGCCGATGGTCGGCTCGTCCAGGTAGAGGACCTCCGGGTCGTGCAGCAGCGCCGCCGCGATGTCACCGCGCATGCGCTGGCCCAGCGACAGCTGCCGGACCGGGACGTCCAGCAGCGCCGCGAGGTCGAGGAGTTCGACGCACCGGTCGAGGTTCGCGGTGAATCGGCCGTCGGGGATGCGGTACATACGGCGCATCAGGCGGTACGAGTCGATCAGCGGCAGGTCCCACCACAGGGTGGTGCGCTGGCCGAAGACGACGCCGATGCGGTGGGCCAGTCTCGTACGCTCGCGGGACGGGTCGAGCCCCGCGACCCGCAGCCGGCCGCCGCTTGGCGTCAGAATCCCCGTCAGCATCTTGATGGTGGTGGACTTCCCGGCGCCGTTGGGGCCGATGTAGCCGACCATCTCACCGCGCGGCACGCTGAAGGTGATGCCGTCCACCGCCCGGACCTGGTGGCGCGCGCGGCGCAGCAGGCCCGTCTTGCGGCGTACGTCGAAGACCTTCTCCACCCCGTCGAGTTCGATGAACCCCCTGGTCTCCGGCCGGCCGGCCGCTATCCCCGCCTGTGCCGCCTGTGCCGCCTGTGCCGCCTGTGCCGCCTGTGCCGCCTGTGCCGCCTGTGCCGCCTGTGCCGCCTGTGCCCCAGTGCTCTCCATAATTGTGCGCTCAGCTCCCCGTGCTCCGGTACGAACGAAGACCCGCCCGCCAGGCGAGGGCGGCCAGTGCGCAGCTCGCCACGCCGACCAGCGGCGGAAGAAAGGCGACCCAGCCGGGCAGGTCCAGTGGATAGTGGCGGTCCAGCACATACATGGCGGGCAGCCAGTTCACGAACGCCAGCGGCAGGACGAAGGTGACGCCGCGCAGCATGTCCTTGGTGAACACCGTCGGGGGATACTGCAGCAGCGTGTTCCCGCCGTAAGTGAACGAGTTCTGCACCTCGGCGGCATCCTGGGCGACGAACTGGAAGGACGCGCCGACGACGAACACCGCCGCGTAGATCAGCGCTCCGCTCAGCACCGTGACCGGCACCATGAGCACCTTCACGGGCGTCCAGTTCACGTCCACGGCGGCCAGTGACCAGCCGAGCACCAGCAGGCCCTGGGTGACACGGCCCAGCCGGCGCAGCGCGAAACGGTCCGCCGCCACCTGCGCCAGGATCGGGGCGGGCCGCACCAGCAGGGTGTCCAACGTGCCGTCGCGCACCCGGCGGCCCAGCCGGCCGGCGTTGCCCAGGGCGAGATCGGTGAGGCCGAAGGCCGTGCCCGAGGTGCCGTAGAGGAAGGCGATCTCCGGAAGCGAGTATCCGCCCAGCGCGTCCACCTGCGAGAACATCAGCATGATCGCGACGAAGTCGAAGGACGTCGCGGCGAAGGTCCCGAAGGTGGTCATCACGAACGAGGCTCGGTAGGTCATCGTCGAGCGCACCCACATACCGGCGATCAGGCGGTACGCACGCAGCCCCTCCGCGGCCGAGCGCAGCCCCTCCGCGACCGGGCGCAGCCCCTCCGCGGCCGTGGAAACGCCCGCCCTGTGGTGCGCGTCCATGCTCTGCTCAGCCGTCACATGCTCAGCCACCCTGGACCACCACCCTCCGTGTGGCCGCCGACTGCAACAGCCGGCCCGCCCCCAGCAGCGC
>NZ_JAAAXQ010000095.1 GCF_009916105.1 Streptomyces sp. GC420
CGGCGGCGGTGGTGTCGGTCATCGGAAGTCACCTCTGGAAGCGTCGTGATGTCGCGGTCACAGGGTCGGACCGCTCTCGCCCGCGGAACTCATCGCTCGGGCGCCGCCGAAGTCCGGGAACCCGCGTACCCGGAATCCGTACGCGACTTCGAGAGTGCGGGGCGGGGAACGCGGGGCACGGCGCGCGGGCAGGTGGAACAGGTCGCGGGTGAGGGGAGCATTCACGGGCCTTTTCGGGATACCCGTTGAACACAGACCTTTGGCGAGGAGTGACGCATGGACCTGTCGCACTACCAGGTTGCCGACCGGCTCGTGGTCGAGGTCACGGACGTCATAGACATCGCCAACGACCACGAGGTCGGCTCTTGCCTCCGCGGGCTCCTGGACCGCCGGGGCACCTCCGAACTCGTCGTGGACCTGCACGGCTGCATCGTGACGGCCACGGGCCTCCGTGTGCTGCTCCAGACCCAGCGCGTGGCCCGCGCCCGCGGCCTCGCAATGTGCGCCGTGGCCGCGCATCCACTGGCCCGCAAGGTCTTCCGGATCACCCACCTCCACGACTCCATCCCCTTGTACCCCTCTGTGGCCGAGGCGTTGAGGGACGTGACCAGGGACCTTGATCTCCACTGCGGCTGAGCCCCGAGCAGGAGCCGGACGGGAGCCGGACGGGCATCCGGACGGGCAGCCGGAGGGGCAGCCGGAGGGGCAGCCGGAGGGGCAGCCGGAAGGAGACTGTCCGTACCCTGGAACCGGGAGATGCGTCACGATGCGAACCGGCAGCGAACCGATGACCGCCCGCAGCCCGCTGCGGATGCGGTTCTGGCTGAGCGTGTGGGGCCTGATCTGGACCGTCGGCGGAAGCGTCGCCTTCGCGTTCCAGGGCCGGCCGGGCTGGGCGGTCGCCTGCGGGGTGCTTGCCCTGATCGTCGCCGTGGACCTGTTCATGGTCGTACGCCACATCCGCCAGGGTCCGCACTATCAGCCGGGCCCCGACGTCCCCCCGTACGAACCGCCCGATCCGCCCGGCCGGCGCTGAGTCCGTTCCGGGGCCCCGCCCCGGGATCCCCTCGGTCCCTCGGTCCCCGGTTCCGTGGAAATCCGCATGACAGGGCCGGGCCGGGTCGCCCATCATCCGTAGGTCCGCAACCGGCGGCCCATCGACGGCCAGGAGGTCGCCCCGGACGAGAGGCCCGTGGTCAAGCGCACCGTCGGAAGGGGGACGCCGTGAAGCGGCCGGAGACCGGGGACACGGGGGAAACACGGGAGCACGGAGCGACCGGGGAGACCCGCCCGGCCAGGCGGACCGGCGTGCCGGGGCTGTGGGAGATCGACGAACTCGCCCACGCGGGTCCCGAGCACCTCGACCCCGCGTTCGTCGCGGGCTTCGACCGCAAACAGGGATACCCCGATCCGGCCGCCGACCTCGCGCTGCTGCGCGACCACGGCATCGGTCCCTCCTCAACCGTCGTCGACCTCGGCGCCGGGACCGGCCGGTTCGCGCTGGCCGCGGTCCGCGCGGGCATCGGCAGGGTGATCGCGGTCGACATCTCGCCCGCCATGATCGGGCACCTGCGCGCGCGGGCCACCGAATCCGGCGCCACCGGACGGCTGGAGTGCGTACGGGCCGGCTTCCTGTCGTACGAGCACGAGGGGCCGGCCGCCGACGCGGTCCACACACGGCACGCCCTGCACCAGCTGCCGGACTTCTGGAAGGGCGTCGCCCTCGACCGGATCGCCCGGATCCTGCGGCCCGGCGGAATCCTCAGGCTCCGCGACCTGGTCTACGACTTCCGGCCCGCGCAGGCGCGCACCGTGCTCGACTCCTGGCTGGCGGGCGCGGCCCGCGACCCCGCGGACGGGTACACCGCCGAGGACTACGCCGAGCATGTACGCACCGAGCACAGCACCTACCGGTTCCTGCTGGAACCACTGCTGGAGGCGTCCGGCTTCGAGATCGCCGACGTCTCCTTCGAGGGCTCCCTGTACGGCGCGTACACGTGCGTGCGCCGCGGCTGAAACGGCACGCGCACGGCAACCGGCCGGGACGTGCGCCGGGGCCCGGGCGCGTCCGGGCCCGGGAGCGCGGGAAGCGCGGGAGCGCGGGAGCGCGGGAGCGCGGGAGCGCGGGAAGCGCGGGAGCGCGGGAGCGCGGGAAGCGCGGGAAGCGCGGGAGCGCGGGAGCGCGGGAAGCGCGGGAGCGCGGGAGCGCGGGAAGCGCGGGAAGCGCGGGAAGCGCGGGAAGCGCGGGAAGCGCCGTGGCGTGCGTGCCGCCGGAACGGCGCCGGCCGCCCGCGGCCCGCTACCGGCCGAACCTGGCGGCCCGCAGATACTCCGGCTTCGGATCGAGCGCCGCGGCCAGCCGGAAGTGCCGCAGGGCCTGCTGCGGACGGTTGGCGCGTTCGAAGGTCCTGGCGAGCGCGAAGTGCGCGAAGGCGTTGTCCGGCTCGCGCTCCAGGACCAGCTGGAACTCCAGCTCGGCGGGACGCAGCTGCGCCGCCGCGAAGAAGGCGCGGGCCCGCAGCAGCCGGGCGGCGGTGTTCTCGGGGTGGGCGGCGATGACCTCGTCGAGCAGCTTGACCGCGCCCCTGGGGTCGCGGGCTGCCAACAGCTGCTCGGCGGCGCGGTAGTCGATGACGTCGGTTTCCGGAGTGCGCTCGCTCACGGTCATGTCCTCCCATGCAGTGGACGCCCTGAGATGAACATCAGCGGCGGTCACCGTATTCCGGTGGCATTCCCGCGCACGCGCCCCGGGACACCACCGGGCGGCCGGAAAACCGGCTAGCGCCCCCGCTTCCTCAGTTCCTCCCACACCGCGCGCACCTGGGGCTCCAGCGCCTCCAGCGGCCCGTCGTTGTCGATGACGAGGTCGGCGACCGCCAGCCGCGCCGCGCGGTCGGCCTGCGCGGACATCCTGGCCCGCGCCTCCTCCTCGGTCATTCCGCGCAGCCGCACCAGCCGGTCCAGCTGGGTCTGCGGCGAGGCGTCGACGACCACGACCACGTCGTACAGCGGTGCCAGTCCGTTCTCGGTGAGCAGCGGCACGTCGTGCACGACGACGGCGTCGGGACCGGCCGCGCGCTCGAGTTCAGCGGAGCGCGCGCCGACCAGCGGGTGGACGATCGCGTTGAGGACGGCGAGCTTCTGCGGGTCCGAGAAGACGATGGCGCCGAGCCCGGGCCGGTCCAGGCCGCCGTCCCCGGTCAGAATCCGCGGCCCGAAGGCCTCCACGACCGCCGCGAGACCCGGAGTCCCGGGCGCCACCACCTCACGCGCGATCTTGTCCGCGTCGACGATCACCGCTCCGTACGAGTCGAGCAGCCGCGAGACCTCGCTCTTGCCGGCACCGATTCCGCCCGTCAGGCCCACCTTCAGCATGCCGAGCAGCATAGGCGGCGCCCGTCGCGGACGGGCAGGCAGTCCGCTCCGCCGGACGGTCGGGCCGGACGTCCGGCCAACCGTCCGCCCGCGCGTCCGGGGGTCAGCCCTCGCCCTCCCGCTCGGCGAGGAACCGCTCGAACTCGCGGCCGATCTCCTCGGCGGACGGGATGTCGGCCGGCTCGGCAAGCATGTTGCCCCTGGTCTCGGCGCCCGCCACGGCGTCGTACTGGTGCTCCAGGCCCTGGACCAGCGCGACCAGTTCCTCGTCGCCCTCGCCGATCTGACGCTCGATCTCGGTCTGGGTGCGGTGTGCGTCGTTGCGCAGCGCGTGCGCGACGCCCGGCAGGACCAGGCCGGTCGCGGCGGTGATCGCCTCAAGCGCCGTCAGAGCGGCGTCCGGGTACGGGGAGCGGGCCACGTAGTGCGGGACGTGCGCGGCCACGCCGAGCACGTCGTGCCCGGCCTCGGCGAGCCGGAACTCGACCAGCGACTCGGCGCTGCCCGGCACCTGGGCCTCCTCGAAGGGACTGCGGTGGCCGGGCATCAGGTCGGTGCGGTTGCCGTGCGGGGTGAGGCCCACGGGACGGGTGTGCGGCACACCCATCGGGATGCCGTGGAAGTTCACCGAGAGCCGCACACCGAGCCGCTCCACGACCTGCCGCACGGCGACCGCGAACCGCTCCCACTCCACGTCCGGCTCCGGCCCGGACAGCACGAGGAAGGGCGCCCCGGTGGCGTCCTGCACCAGCCGCACATCGATCGACGGCTCGTCGTACGAGGTCCAGCGGTCGCGCCGGAACGTCAGCAGGGGCCTGCGGGCGCGGTAGTCCACGAGCCTGTCGTGGTCGAAGCGCGCAACGACCTGGTTGGGGAGGTTCCCGAGGAGACGCTCGACGATCTGCTCGCCGGTCTCACCCGCGTCGATGTAGCCGTCGAAGTGGTAGAGCATGACCAGCCCGGCCGATTCCTGCGCGAGCGCCATGTCGACGACGGCGAGGCCCTTCGGCTCCCATTCGTACAAACTCTCCGGATCAAGCACTGTGACCGCTCCTCCTCGTGTTCATGGTCGACAACGCGGTGTTCGGCCCGGGCATTCCCCGGCGGGGCGCCGCGCGGGGCCCGGTGAGCGGCATCCAAGATCCCACGACCGTCCGCGGACTCCGTACCGTCCGCGACGGGACGGTGGCCCTGCGCGGCCGGACGCCGTCCCCGCACGCTACTGCCCGGTCCTGTGGGGAAGGCCACGACCGGACCCAACACGGGTGTCCGTTACGGCGTTTGGGGCCCGCGCCGGACCCGCGGCGTGAGCGGTGGAGAGCGCTGCGGCACCTCGGCCGTGAGCATGGACCGGCCGGTGAGCCCGCGCGCGCCGACCGCCCGCCCGCGGCCCGTCCGCTCCCCCGCGCGATCGACGGCAACGGCACGTCGTACCGGCCGCTGGGCGGCACGAAAGCCGGGCGACGCCGCTCCCCGGGCTTCGGGCCGCACCGGGCCGCCGCACGCGGGCACACCGCACCTCTGCCCGGCGGCAGGCCCCACCGCGGCCGGAGACGGTGACGCCGAAGCCGGCGCGCCTCACGGACCGCGCCCTCCTCCCGCCTCTCGCGCAAGGGGCCGTTATTGCGCTAATCCCACCGAGGGGCTCGCCCCCGGCGCGTCGCGACGCTGTTCCTCTCCCCTGACCTGCCGCAAAGCGGCGAGGCCCGCTCCCCCGACGGGGGAGCGGGCCTCGCCGCTTTGCCTACCTACTGGTGGCTGGCGGGTGAGCGATCAGCTCTGGCCGCCGGCCAGCTTCTCGCGGAGCGCGGCCAGGGCCTCGTCCGAAGCGAGGGCACCGGAGGTGTCGTCCGACTCCGAGGAGTACGAACCGCCGCCGCCCGCGCCCGCACCGGCGCCGGGCGCCGGGGCGCCCGCACCCTCGGCCGCGGCCTGCTCGTCGGCCTCGCGGGACTTGATGACCTGCGCCTGGTGCTGCTCGAAGCGCGCCTGCGCCTCGGCGTACTGGCGCTCCCACTCCTCGCGCTGCTTCTCGTAGCCCTCGAGCCAGTCGTTGGTCTCGGGGTCGAAGCCCTCGGGGTAGATGTAGTTGCCCTGGTCGTCGTAGGACGCGGCCATGCCGTACAGGGTCGGGTCGAACTCGACCGCCGTCGGGTCGGCACCGAAGGCCTCGTTTGCCTGCTTCAGCGAGAGGCTGATGCGACGGCGCTCGAGGTCGATGTCGATGACCTTGACGAAGATCTCGTCGTTGACCTGGACGACCTGCTCCGGGATCTCCACGTGGCGCTCGGCCAGCTCGGAGATGTGCACCAGACCCTCGATGCCCTCGTCCACACGGACGAACGCGCCGAACGGAACCAGCTTCGTGACCTTTCCGGGCACGACCTGGCCGATCTGGTGGGTGCGGGCGAACTGCTGCCACGGGTCTTCCTGGGTCGCCTTGAGCGACAGGGAGACGCGCTCGCGGTCCATGTCGACGTCCAGGACCTCGACCGTGACCTCCTGGCCGACCTCGACGACCTCGGAGGGGTGGTCGATGTGCTTCCAGGACAGCTCGGAGACGTGGACCAGACCGTCGACGCCACCCAGGTCCACGAAGGCACCGAAGTTGACGATCGAGGAGACGACGCCGGACCGCACCTGGCCCTTCTGGAGGGTGGTGAGGAAGGTCTGGCGGACCTCGGACTGGGTCTGCTCCAGCCAGGCACGGCGGGACAGGACCACGTTGTTGCGGTTCTTGTCCAGCTCGATGATCTTGGCCTCGAGCTCCTTGCCCACGTAGGGCTGGAGGTCGCGGACGCGGCGCATCTCGACCAGGGAAGCCGGGAGGAAGCCACGGAGGCCGATGTCGAGGATGAGACCACCCTTGACGACCTCGATGACGGTACCGGTGACGATCCCGTCCTCTTCCTTGATCTTCTCGATGGTGCCCCAGGCACGCTCGTACTGGGCGCGCTTCTTCGAGAGGATCAGGCGGCCTTCCTTGTCCTCCTTCTGGAGAACAAGGGCTTCGATCTCGTCACCGACGGCGACGACCTCGTTGGGGTCGACGTCGTGCTTGATCGAGAGCTCACGGCTCGGGATCACGCCTTCGGTCTTGTAACCGATGTCGAGCAGGACCTCGTCCCGGTCGACCTTCACGATGACGCCGTCGACGATGTCGCCGTCGTTGAAGTACTTGATCGTCTCGTCGATCGCGGCGAGGAAGGCTTCCTCGTTACCGATGTCGTTGACCGCTACCTGCGGGGTGGTGGCGGTGGTCTCGGTGCTGCTCGTCATGTGGGAAAGGGCTCCGGTACGGACATTGAGTCGTAGGTAATGCCACGCCGTGAGCCCGTATCGCAGCTGCAGAAGCCGGACAGCCTAGGAAGCGCCGAACCCCCGATACAACGGAGGGCGCCTCGACAACCGAGGGGACATACAACAGATGCGAGCGCGGCCTGCTCCGTCTGAGGCGCGCAGGCCCGCAGCGCAACTTGTAGCATACGGGGGCAGCCGGGCAGGGTCAATGCGCGAAGGCGCACACCCGGGGCGGATTGCCGCATTCCCGGCACAACTAACGTTGTGTGAGGCCACAGGGGCTCGCTCCGCGCACTTCCGCTCCGGGCTTCCGAGGACGTCCGGGCTTCGCCGCGCGTGAGCGAAGACTACGACGAGGGGCGCGATCATCCAAGAGTACGAAGGGCAAGAGCCACAGGTTCCCGGTGAGCCCGAGGAGCCCGGGGAGCCGCAGGCAACCCGGCGGCAAGCGGGCGACACGGAGTCCAGCCGGGCGAGTCGCGGCTGGTGGGACTCGAACGCCGACGACTACCAGAACGAGCACGGCGCGTTTCTCGGCGACGACCGCTTCGTCTGGGGCCCGGAAGGGCTCGACGAGGCCGAGGCACGGCTGCTCGGGCCGGCCTCGGCGCTGAAGGACAGGTCGGTGCTGGAGATCGGCGCGGGCGCGGCGCAGTGCTCCCGCTGGCTGGCAGGCCAGGGAGCCCGCCCGGTCGCCCTCGACCTCTCGCACCGCCAGCTCCAGCACGCCCTGCGCATCGGCGGCGGAATCCCGCTGGTCGAGGCGGACGCGGGCGCCCTGCCCTTCGCGGACGCCGCCTTCGACCTGGCCTGCTCGGCGTACGGGGCGCTGCCCTTCGTCGCCGACCCCGTGCGGGTGCTGCGCGAGGTGCGGCGGGTGCTGCGGCCCGGCGGCCGGTTCGTCTTCTCCGTCACCCATCCGATCCGCTGGGCCTTCCCCGACGAGCCCGGCCCCGAGGGGCTGTCGGTCTCAGCCTCGTACTTCGACCGCACGCCGTACGTCGAGCAGGACGCGGAGGGCCGGGCCGTCTACGTCGAGCACCACAGGACGATCGGCGACCGGGTCAGGGACGTGGTGGCCGCCGGGTTCCGGCTGGTGGACCTGGTCGAACCGGAGTGGCCGCTGTGGAACAGCCAGGAGTGGGGCGGCTGGTCCCCGCTGCGCGGCAGTCTCATCCCCGGCACGGCGATCTTCGTGTGCGACCGGGACTGAGGCCGGCGGGTACGCGCACGGCCCCGGACGTGTCCCTACCGGGTGGACAGGGCGCGCCGCCCGCGCCGGTGCCGGGCCGCACGCGGGCGCCGGGCCGCACGCGGGCGCCGGGCCGCACGCGGGCGCCGGGCCGCACGCGGGGCGTAAGAGACTGGGTGCGTGATCCGCACCGACTCGCTCGCCGCCCTGCCCGTACGCACCGCGCTCCCCGCCCTCGCGGAGGCGCTGGCCACCCGCGGGACGGCCGTGCTGTCCGCCCCGCCCGGGACCGGCAAGACGACGCTGGTGCCGCTGGCGCTGGCGGGACTGCTGGTGGACCCGGCGTCACCGCACCGGGTGCTGGTGGCGGAGCCGCGGCGGATGGCGGCACGGGCGGCGGCCCGCCGGATGGCGTGGCTGCTGGGCGAGCCGGTCGGTGAGCGGGTCGGCTTCACGGTGCGCGGGGAGCGGCGGGTCTCGGCACGCACCGTGGTGGAGGTCGTGACCACGGGCGTGCTGCTCCAGCGTCTCCAGCGGGACCAGGAGCTGCCCGGCGTCGGCACGGTGCTGCTGGACGAGGTCCACGAGCGGCACCTGGACGCGGACACGGCCGCCGCGTTCCTGCTGGACGTACGCGAGGCGCTGCGGCCCGAGCTGCGGCTGCTCGCCGCCTCCGCGACCACCGACGCCGCGGCCTGGTCCCGGCTGCTGGACGGCGCGCCGGTCGTCGAGGCGCGGGGCACGCTGCACCCAGTCGCGGTGACCTACGCGCCGCCGCCCGCCGGGGTGCGGCCCCCGCACGGCACCAGGGTCGATCCCGCGCTGCTCGGCCATGTGGCGGCCGTGGCGCGCAGGGCGCTGCGGGAGGTGCCGGACGGCGATGTGCTGTGCTTCCTGCCCGGCGTGGGCGAGATCGCCAGGGTGGCCGGGCTGCTCGCCGGGGCCGGCGCCGAGGTGCTCCAGCTGCACGGCCGGGCCCCGGCCGAGACGCAGGAGGCGGTGCTCGCGGGACCGCGGGAGCCGGGCCGCCGGATCATCCTGTCCACGTCGGTGGCCGAGTCGAGCCTGACGGTGCCGGGGGTACGGGTGGTCGTCGACTCGGGGCTGGCCCGCGAGCCGCGCACGGACCACGCCCGGGGGCTGGGGTCTCTGACGACGGTACGGGTGTCCCTGGCGGGCGCGGCGCAGCGCGCCGGCCGTGCGGGCCGTGAGGCACCCGGGCACGCCTACCGCTGCTGGGCCGAGGCCGAGAACGTCTCCCGGCCCCGTTTCCCCGCTCCGGAGATCGCGGTGGCGGACCTGACGGGCTTCGCCCTGCGCGCCGCGTGCTGGGGCGACCCGGAGGCGGCCTCGCTCTCCCTGCTCGACGCGCCGCCGGCGGGCGCGATGGCCGCCGCGAGGGAGGTGCTGGCCGCGATCGGTGCGGTGGACGCGGACGGCCGGCCCACCCCCCGCGGCACCCGGATGGCGGGCCTCGGCCTCCATCCGCGGCTGGCGCGGGCCCTCGTCGACGGCGCCGGACTGGTAGGGGCGGGGCGCGCGGCCGAGGTGGTCGCGCTGCTGAGCGAGGAGCCGCCGCCGGCGTACGGGGACGATCTGGCCACCGTGTGGCGGGCGGCCCGGCGCGGCGGCGACGCCTACGCGGCCCGCTGGCGCGCGGAGGCCCGCCGGCTGTCCGCGGCGGCCGGCGCGGCCGCGGCGGAGGCGGCCGGCGCCCGGGACGGTGCGGTGCGCGCCGCCGGGGACGGGCCGCGGGGTGACGACGACGCTGTGGCCGGACTCGTCGCCGCTCTCGCGTTCCCCGAGCGGGTGGCGCGGGCACGCGGCGACGGGTCGTGCCTGATGGTCTCCGGGACACGGGCCGAGCTCGCGGAGGGCTCGGGACTGCGCGGCGCGCCCTGGGTGGCCGTGGCGGTGGCGGACCGGCCGGCGGGGGCGGCGTCGGCGCGGGTCCGGCTGGGCGCGGCCGTGGACGAGGAGACCGCCGGGGAGGCCGCCGCGGCGCTGTACGCGGTGGGTGAGGAGGTCCGCTGGGACGGCGGCGACGTCGTCGCCCGGCACGTGGAGCGGCTGGGTGCGGTGGAACTGGCCGTACGCCCCTTGAGGACGCCGGGCCCCGGCCTCCTACGGCAGGCGCTGCTGGACGGGCTGCGCGCGGAGGGCACGGGGCTGCTGCGCTGGCCGCGCGAGGCCGTGGCCCTGCGGCAGCGGCTGGCGTTCCTGCACCGGACGGTGGGCGGGACCTGGCCCGACGTCGCGGACGAGGCCCTGCTCGCCCGGGCCGCGGAGTGGCTGGAGCCGGAGCTGGGCGCGGCACGGCGGCGGGCGGACCTGGAGCGGATCGACACCGCGCGGGCGCTGGGCCGGCTGCTGCCGTGGGCGACCGGGGATGCCGCCCGGCTGGACGAGCTGGCGCCGGAGCGGATCGAGGTGCCCAGCGGGTCCCGGATCCGGGTGGACTACTCGGGGGAGCGGCCCGTGCTGGCCGTGAAGCTCCAGGAGATGTTCGGGCTGGCCGAGACGCCGCGGGTGGCGGGCGTGCCGGTACTGGTGCATCTGCTGTCCCCGGCGGGCCGGCCGGCGGCCGTCACGGCCGACCTGGCGTCGTTCTGGCGTGACGGGTACCGGGCGGTGCGCTCGGAGCTGCGCGGCCGCTACCCCAGGCACCCGTGGCCCGAGGATCCCTCCGCCGCGGAACCCACCCGGCACACCAAGGCGCGGGCCGCGCGGCAGGCGGCGGAGCGGGCGGGCGGCAAGGGGCCCGTCACGCGCTGACCGGGTCCGGGTCCTCGGCGCCGGCGCGGGCCGGTGCCGGGTCCCGGCGCCCGGGCCCGCGGCCGCGTGCCTCCAGCACGAGGGCGAGGGCGAGCAGCGCCGCGCCCAGCCCCAGGAAGCCCTTGGGGAGGTACGAGGTCATCAGCAGCACCAGGGTCCGCTGGGAGCCGACCAGGGCGACGGTGTGGTCGATGTAGTCCTCGCGCATCCTCACGTGGCCGGAGAACGCGGTGACCTTGTCGCGGTCACCGAGGAGGGTGCCGCCGCGCAGTTCCTCGGTGTGGATCTCCTCCCCGTTGACGGGTGCGCCGGTGACGGGCTCGACCCAGAACATGCGCTTGGTGGTGTACCAGCGGGTCGTTCCCGTCTCTGCCACCGACTCCGGGGTGATGCCCTCGACGGGCAGCTTCTTCGGGAGCTTCACCCTGGTCCAGGGGACGGTCTGCTCGAAGTAGTAGACCTCCAGTCCGCGAAAGGTGCGGGTGCCCTTGTAGTGGATGGGCGCGGAGGTGCGGGTCTGCGCGTCGAAGTACTCGTAGTCGCGTTTCTCGGTGAGGAAGGGCCACTTGAACTCGATGCCCTCGCGCCTGACCGGGTCGCCGTCGACGGACTCGCCGGTGGCGTGGACGGGGGCCTGGCTGTGGGCGTCGAAGATGTACCGCTCGGGCAGCAGGGACACCATCTTCCCGTCGGGCCCCTCGACGTAGGCCAGGCCGTCCCAGACCACGACGTCCCGCCCGGCGCTGCGCTCGATCTTCTCGGACTCCTCCACGTTGCCCTTGAGCGTCTGCACGATGGTGACCTTCTCGACCTTCCGCGCGCGCATCGTGCCGTAGTCGAGGAGGGTCGCGGGCCTGGCCTCCAGCACCGTCTCCTGGTACTGGCCCGGGGGGATCTCCACCAGCCGGGGGAAGGCGTAGTGGCGCAGCAGCGGGGACAGGGCGGCGAAGAAGACGGCGAGGGCGAGCAGTACGAGGCTGGCTTTGCGGCGCACGGGGCGGCCCCCTTCACGTCTTGCGCTCTGCGCATCGCGGTCTGTCGTTGCTGTCGTGTGTCGTTGCCGTCGTTGCTGTCATGGCCGTCGTTGCTGTCATGGCCCTCGTTGCGTCACCGCCCCTTCGGGCCCGGCACGGTGGTGAGCAGGGGTTCCGGCGAGGTCTCGCCGGGCGAGGAGCAGGAGGCGAGCGCGGTCAGGCCGAGGACCAGCGCGAGCGCGGCGGCCAGTCCGACGGCGGCGGCGGTCAGGGCACGCATGCTGGGCCTCCCCCGGGCGGTGCGCCCACCCATGAGCTGATGATGCGTCAGTTTCTTCGGGTCCCGGCACCGTAGCAACGACCGGCCGACATGAGAACAGTCCGCGCACTCCCGTGCCGCGGGGAGGGAACTCCCCGGGCGGTCCCCTGCGTCCCGCATACCGACCGCAGTTGATCAACGGCCGTTGGGGAGCAGATGCCGTTCACGCTCAGTCATGCCGCCGCCGTTCTGCCGGGCATCCGCAGAAGCGGGGCCGCACGCGGCGGCCTGATCGCCTCGGCGCTGGTCGCCGGGTCCTTCTCCCCCGACCTCACGTACTACGCCGCCTCGGTAGTGCCCGGCGCGATGGAGTTCGGCGACTTCACGCACGGCCCGCTCGGCGTGTTCACCGCCGACGTGCTGCTCACGGCGCTGCTGGTGGGGCTGTGGCTGCTGCTGCGCGAACCCCTGGTGGCGCTGGTGGTGCCCGAGGCGTGGCGAGGCCGGGTGTACGGGGTGCTGGCGGGCCGGAGCCTGCGCGGGCGCGGCGCGCTGCCGCTGGCCTGCGCGTTCTACACCTCCGCGGTCATCGGGGCGGGCACGCATGTCGTGTGGGACGCGTTCACGCACCTGGACCGCTGGGGCATGCGGGTCCTCCCGGTGCTCGGCGAGGAGATCGCCGGCTCCCCGCTGTACTGGTACGCGCAGTACGGGGGCTCCGCGGTGGCCTTCGTGGTGATCGTCTGGTTCCTGGTCTCCGCGGTCCGCCGCCAGGACGGCCCGGTGGGGACACCGGCGGCGCTGCCCCGGCCGACCCGCGGCGAGCGGATCGCGTCCTGGGCGGCCCTGGCGGTGTGCGTCCTCCTGGCGGCCGCGCACCGCTGCCTGCGCTGGTGGGCGTACCACGGCGCGGACGCCAAGGCCTACGAGATCATCCCGACGTTCTGCTTCGGCGCGGGCGCGGGCCTGGCCGCGGCACTGCCCCTGTTCGCCCTGGCGATCCGCCTGCGCCACCCTGCCCGCCACAGCTCTCCGGCCCGTCACGAACCCAGCCCTCAGCCGTCCCGCTGACAGCCGTCCGCGGCCGCGGAGCCGCGCAGCCCTTCCTCTCCGTCCGCGGGCGGACGTCCCCGGACCGCATGCGCGGGACCCGCCAGGTCTGCTCCGGCCTTCGCGCGTCGAGCGTGGCGCCCCGCGAGGGAACATCCGGCGGCCGCGGACGCCGGGCCGGTGCCTCCGGCGAACCCGGGGCGAGCGGCGCGGACACCGCGGCTCCCGCGGGCAGGACACCGGCCGCGGCCGGACACACCGGCCACCCGCGGGGCGCCCGGAGCCCCGCCCGAGGGAGCCCCCCCGGCCGGAGCACTGAGCGAGGACGTCCCGCGAAACGGGCCCGACCGCGGCCGCGCCGGCCCGAGGCATGGCCCCTGCCCGCGGTGCGGTCCGCTCACGCTCGCACGTCCGTGACGGCGGCAGCACGGTGCCCAGCCCGGAAGGCCGGCGGGCTTCACGCCCGCCGGG
Organism: Streptomyces sp. GC420; assembly: GCF_009916105.1. Taxonomy (GTDB): domain Bacteria; phylum Actinomycetota; class Actinomycetes; order Streptomycetales; family Streptomycetaceae; genus Streptomyces. The sequence goes on from NZ_JAAAXQ010000095.1 coordinate 13,397, forward strand.
CCCGCAGGCCCACCCCTCACGGTGCGCCCGGGCGGCCGCCCGCCATCCGGCGGACCCCGTGGGCCGGCGCGGGCGCCGGGGAGCGGTGAAGTGACACGGCCCCGCCCGCGCCGGACGCGGTCAGTGGGCCGCGGACTCCCAGTCCGTCCCGTCGCCGACGGACACGTCGAGCGGGGCGCGGAGCTCCACCGCGGACGCCATTTCGCGGCGGACCAGTTCCTCCACCCGGTCGCGCTCGCCCGGGGCGATCTCCAGGACGATCTCGTCGTGGACCTGGAGGAGCATCCGCGACTTCAGGCCCGCCTCGGTCAGGGCCCTGTCGACCCGCAGCATCGCGATCTTCACGATGTCCGCGGCGGTGCCCTGGATCGGCGCGTTGAGGGCCATCCGCTCGGCCGTCTCACGGCGCTGGCGGTTGTCGCTGTTGAGATCGGGGAGATACCGGCGGCGGCCCAGCATCGTCTCCGTGTAGCCCGTGGCACGGGCCTCCTCGACAGCACGGTGGAGGTAGTCCCGGACCCCGCCGAAGCGCTGGAAGTAGGTGTCCATCAGGCCGCGCGCCTCGGCCGCCTCGATGCCGAGCTGCTGGGAGAGCCCGAAGGCGGACAGGCCGTACGCGAGACCGTAGGACATCGCCTTGATCTTCCGGCGCATCTCCGCGTCCACGGCGTCCTTGGGCACCGAGAAGACCTGGGAGGCCACGGTGGTGTGCAGGTCCTCGCCCGAGGTGAACGCCTCGATCAGGCCCTCGTCCTCGGACAGGTGGGCCATCACGCGCAGCTCGATCTGGCTGTAGTCGGCGGTCATCAGCGACTCGTAGCCCTCGCCCACGACGAAACCGCGGCGGATGGCCCGGCCCTCGTCGGTGCGCACCGGGATGTTCTGCAGGTTCGGGTCGGTGGAGGAGAGCCGGCCGGTGGCCGCCACCGTCTGGTTGAAGGTGGTGTGGATACGGCCGTCGGCGGCGATCGTCTTGATCAGTCCCTCGACGGTGACCCGCAGCTTCGCCTGCTCGCGGTGGCGCAGCATGATCACGGGCAGTTCGTGCTCGGTCTGCGCGGCGAGCCATGCCAGGGCGTCGGCGTCCGTCGTGTACCCGGTCTTGGTCTTCTTCGTCTTCGGCAGGCCCAGCTGATCGAAGAGGATCTCCTGGAGCTGCTTGGGCGAGCCCAGGTTGAACTCGCGGCCGGCCGCGGCGTGCGCCTCCTTGACCGCCTGGGCCACCGCGTCGGCGAACTGCTGCTCCATGCGCTCCAGATGCTCGCGGTCGGCCCCGATGCCGGCGCGTTCCATGCGGGCGAGCAGCGCGGAGGTGGGCAGCTCGATGTCGGTGAGGAGCTCGGCGGCGCCGACGTCCCCGAGCCGGACGGTGAAGGCGTCACCGAGGTCCAGGACGGCGCGGGCCTGTGCCATCAGGGCGTCGGCCTCGGCCTGCTCGTCGACGCCGAAGGCGAGCTGCCCGTCGGCGGCGGGCGGGGCGAGTTCCCGCCCGAGGTACTCGACGGCGAGGGCGTCCAGGGCGAAGGAGCGGCGGCCGGGCTTGACGAGGTAGGCGGCGAGGGCTGTGTCCATGGCCACGCCGCCGACCGTCCAGCCGTGCTCGGCGAAGACCCGCATGACGCCCTTGGCGTTGTGCAGCACCTTCGGCCGGGCCGGGTCGGAGATCCAGGCGGCGAAGGCCCGCTCGTCGGCCTCGTCGAGCTGCGAGGGGTCGAACCAGGCCGCCTCGCCGCCGGCCCCCGCCAGCGCGATCTCGCTGACGCTGCCGGCGCCCAGCGCCCAGGCGTCCACACAGGCCAGGCCCAGCGGCTGCCCGCCGTGCCGCGCCAGCCAGGGCGCCAACTCGCCCGCACCGAGCACCGCGCCGTCCAGCGCGACCCCCGCGGCCGGGGCGGTCTCCTCCTCCTCGGCGCCGGGGTCTACGGCGAGGAGCCGCTCCCGCAGGGAGGGGTTGCGGATCTCCAGGGTGTCCAGGAAGAGGGTGAGCGCCTGGCGGTCGTAGGGCGCGCGATCCAGGTCGGCGACGGCCTTGGGCAGTTCGACGTCCCTGACCATCTCGGTGAGCCTGCGGTTGGTCTTCACCGACTCCAGGTGGTCGCGGAGGTTCTGCCCCGCCTTGCCCTTGACCTCGTCGACCCGCTCGACCAGCTCGGCGAAGGAACCGAACTGGTTGATCCACTTCGCGGCGGTCTTCTCGCCGACGCCGGGGATGCCGGGCAGGTTGTCGGACGGGTCACCGCGCAGCGCCGCGAAGTCCGGGTACTGGGCGGGGGTGAGGCCGTACTTCTCCCGGACCTTCTCCGGCGTGAACCGGGTCAGCTCCGAGACGCCCTTGGTGGGGTACAGCACCGTCGTGTGTTCGCTGACGAGCTGGAAGGAGTCACGGTCACCGGTGACGATCAGCACCTCGAAGCCGGCGGCCTCGGCCTGGGTGGCGAGGGTGGCGATGATGTCGTCCGCCTCGAAGCCCTCGACGGCGAACCGCTCGGCCCGCATGGCGTCCAGCATCTCGCCGATCAGCTCGACCTGGCCCTTGAACTCGTCGGGCGTCGACGTCCTGTTCGCCTTGTACTCCGGGAACTCGTCGGAGCGCCAGGTCTTGCGGGACACGTCGAAGGCGACCGCGAAGTGCGTGGGCCGCTCGTCCCGCAGCGTGTTCGCGAGCATGGAGGCGAATCCATAGATTGCGTTCGTCGGCTGCCCCAGAGCGGTCGTGAAGTTCTCCGCGGGCAGCGCGAAGAACGCCCGGTAGGCGAGGGAGTGCCCGTCCATGAGCATCAGCCGGGGACGGCTCCGCTCCCCACCTGCGGAGTCGGACTGTGCGGTCTGCTTCGGTGCTGTCTCTGCCACGCCCCCGATCCTGCCACGGCCCACTGACAGCCGTGACCGCGCGCACGGACCCCGGCGGCCCCCCGCGGGCCCGCGGGGACATGAGGGACGCCGCCACCACGTGCGACCATCGGAATCAGCGGCACTCGCGGTGTGCGACGGCCGCGCGACGGGACGCGCGAAGGGGAGCGATCATGGCAGTCGAGCCGCCGCAGTCAGACCCGGTGCAGGACGCGCCGGAGGTGTCGGCGCCGCAGCACGCCGCGGCCGGGCTTCCCGCGATCGGCCACACGCTGCGGATGGCACAGGCGCAGATGGGAGTACGGCGCACCGCCCTGACCCTGCTGCGCGTCAACCAGAAGGACGGCTTCGACTGCCCCGGCTGCGCCTGGCCCGAGGGCGATCACCGGCACACGGCGGAGTTCTGCGAGAACGGCGCCAAGGCCGTCGCCGAGGAGGCGACGCTGCGCCGGGTCACCCCGGAGTTCTTCGCCGCGCACCCGGTCGCCGACCTCGCCGACCGCAGCGGCTACTGGCTGGGCCAGCAGGGCCGCCTCACCCACCCCATGTACCTGGCGGAGGGCGCCGAGCGCTACGAGCCGGTCGGCTGGGACCGTGCCTTCGACATCGTCGCCGGGGAACTGGCCGCGCTCGGCTCCCCCGACGAGGCGGTGTTCTACACCTCGGGCCGCACCAGCAACGAGGCCGCGTTCCTCTACCAGCTCTTCGCCCGCGAGTTCGGCACGAACAACCTGCCCGACTGCTCCAACATGTGCCACGAGTCGTCCGGCTCCGCGCTGACCGAGACCATCGGCGTCGGCAAGGGCAGCGTCCTCCTCGAAGACCTCTACAAGGCCGACCTGATCATCGTCGCCGGCCAGAACCCCGGCACCAACCACCCCCGGATGCTCGCCGCGCTGGAGAAGGCCAAGGCCGGCGGCGCGCGGATCATCACGGTGAACCCGCTGCCCGAGGCGGGCATGGAGCGGTTCAAGAACCCGCAGACCCCCAAGGGCCTCGCGGGCGGCGGCACCCCGCTGACCGACCTCTTCCTGCAGATCCGCATCGGCGGCGACCAGGCACTGTTCCGGCTCCTGAACAAGCTGGTCCTCGACACCCCGGGCGCCGTCGACGAGGAATTCGTCCGCGAACACACCCACGGTTACGAGGAGTTCGCCGCCGCCGCCCGCGCCGCCGACTGGGACGGGACACTGACGGCGACCGGCCTCGACCGCGCCCGGATCGAGGAGGCCCTGCGCATGGTCCTCGCCTCGGAGCGCACCATCGTGTGCTGGGCGATGGGCCTGACCCAGCACAAGCACGCCGTCGCCACCATCCGCGAGGTGGTGAACTTCCTGCTGCTGCGCGGCAACATCGGACGGCCCGGTGCCGGCGTGTGCCCCGTGCGCGGCCACTCCAACGTCCAGGGCGACCGCACCATGGGCATCTTCGAGCGGCCCGCGCCCGCCTTCCTCGACGCCCTGGAGAAGGAGTTCGGCTTCGCCCCGCCCCGCCACCACGGCCTGGACACGGTGGACTCCATCCGCGCCCTGCGCGACGGACGGGCGAAGGTCTTCTTCGCGATGGGCGGCAACTTCGTCGCCGCCTCCCCCGACACGGACGTCACCGAGGACGCGATGCGCCGCGCCCGGCTGACCGTCCACGTGTCGACCAAGCTGAACCGCTCGCACGCCGTGACCGGCGCCCGGGCACTCATCCTGCCCACACTCGGCCGCACCGAGCGGGACGTGCAGGGCGGCGGCGACCAGTTCGTGACCGTCGAGGACTCCATGGGCATGGTGCACGCCTCACGCGGCCGCCTGGAGCCCGCGAGCCCGCACCTGCTGTCCGAGACGGCCATCGTGTGCCGGCTCGCCCGCCGGGTCCTCGGCGAGAGCTCCGCGACACCCTGGGAAGAGTTCGAGACGGACTACGCCACGATCCGCGACCGGATCTCCCGCGTCGTGCCGGGCTTCGAGGACTTCAACGACAAGGTGGCACGCCCCGGCGGCTTCGCCCTGCCGCACGCCCCGCGCGACGAGCGGCGCTTCCCGACCGCCACGGGCAGGGCCAACTTCACCGCGGCCGGGGTGGAGTACCCCGAACTGCCCGAGGGCCGGCTGCTGCTGCAGACCCTGCGCTCCCACGACCAGTACAACACCACCGTCTACGGCCTGGACGACCGCTACCGCGGCATCAGGAACGGCCGCCGGGTGGTGCTGGTCAACCCCGGGGACGCCCGGGAGCTCGGCCTCCCCGACGGCTCGTACGCCGACCTGGTCTCGGAGTGGAACGACGGCACGGAGCGCCGCGCCCCCGGCTTCCGGGTCGTCCACTACCCGACGGCGCGCGGCTGCGCCGCGGCGTACTACCCGGAGACGAACGTCCTGGTGCCGCTGGACGCCACCGCCGACACCAGCAACACGCCCGCCAGCAAGTCCGTCGTCGTCCGCCTGGTCCCCCTCCCGCAGTGACCGCCGGGCCCCGCTCCGGCCGTGCGCGCGGTACCGCCGCGCGCACGCCGCCGCGCACGGGAACAGAACCCCCCGTATGAGCGTTCGCTTAGCCACCTGATAAGACGGTGTCCACCACACGCAAAATCGAACGGAGCCGGACCACATGGGTGAGCAGCGCACGGTGAACTTCCCGCAAGAGGTCATCGACGAGTACACAGCACTGGGCGTCGACCTCCATGCCATGTTCTCCGCCGGCCACCTCGGCACCCGCATGGGCGTCGAGATCGTCGAGGCCTCCGCGGACCGCGTCGTGGGCACCATGCCGGTCGAGGGCAACACCCAGCCCTACGGCCTGCTGCACGGTGGCGCCTCCGCCGTCCTCGCCGAGACGCTGGGCTCCATCGGCTCCATGCTGCACGGCGGCAGCGGCAAGATCGCCGTCGGCGTGGACCTCAACTGCACCCACCACCGGGGCGTGCGCTCCGGCACGGTCACCGGCGTCGCCACACCGCTGCACCGCGGCCGCTCCACCGCCACCTACGAGATCGTCGTCACCGACGAGCAGGACAAGCGGGTTTGCACGGCCCGGCTGACCTGCATGCTGCGTGACGTCGGCCCCGCCGACGCCGCCCGCGTCGGCGCCGCCGGCTGAGACGGCCGCCCGGCGCCTCCCCGCCGCCCCGGCATCCGCCGGGCACCCGCACACATCCGGCCGGGTCCGTCCCGGGAACGGCCCGGCCGACGCGAGCCATTGATCCCGGGTCGCCGCGCGCCCTAGCGTTCACTCATGAGGACAGGAGCAGCGCCCCGCTCCGGGGCGGTACTCGGCCGGGCACTCGGGCCGGCGGTCGTGTTCGCCGCCGCGGTCACCGGCTGCGGATCCGGGGGATCCGGGGATTCCGGCGCCGGGGCGGCCCCACCGCCCTCCTCCGCCTCCCCCTCCGCGTACGCTTCCCGGTCCCCCTCGCCGTCGGCCACCCCGCCCGCGGAGCTGTGCGCGCGGATCGTCGCGCACTGGTCGCGCGCCGTCCTGGACACCGGCACCTACGGCGACTACCAGTCGATGGGCCTGTCCAACGGCCAGTACGAGATCCTCAGGGGGATCGTGGACGCCGCGCGGGCCGAACGGGACCGCGAGGGGCGCGCCGCGGCCGAGGGCCTGATCGACCGCCGCGCCCACGAGCGCTGCGAGGAGCGGTACCGCGGCGGAGGGCCGACCGGAGGTGCCTGGCAGTGAGCGGCACCGGCCCCGTCGAACCCGGAGAGGGCACCCACGCCTGGGACGGCGACGCCTGGCACGGCACCGGCGATCCGGGCGCGGCCCCGCCGCCCCGCTCCCGGGGCCGGCTCGCCGAGGCGTACACGCGGCACCGGCGGGCCGTGATCGCCGCCGCGTCCGCGGTGGCCCTCGCCCTGACCGGCGGCTACGTCTACGCCACCCGGCCGCAGGACCCGCCGCCGCCCGTCACCCCCATGCCGTCCCAGGTCGTCACCGTCGCCTATCTGGGCGAGCGGCAGACCCCGGCCGGGACCCTGGAGGGAGCCTTCAGCTTCGCCGTCGAGCTCACCGTGGACGCGGGCCCCCCGGTGACCGTGCAGCGGATCGTCCAGCCGTCCGCCGCCCTCGCCCTGAGCACCGAGCCGCGGACCCCGTTCCGCACCCGCGTCGGCCACCCGCACCGGATTACGGTCACCGCTTATGTGACCGATTGCACCAGTGCGCCACGCAGCGCCCGTCTCCCTTTCATCGATGTAACGCTGCGTAATACGCGCGCAATCCAGTCACACAGCTTCATCCTGGGCGAGCGGTACGCCCAAGACCTCTCCAAAGCAATCGAAGTAGCCTGCGGCAACGAGCAGGCGTCATGAGCCAAACAGTGGAACAGTCCTGCATCCATGACAGAGCACCCTGCGTTTTCTCACTATGCGGACAAGACGAACCGGCCGGAATTCACCCGTTCCGCCCGCCGAGTCGCGCTCTGCATTACGCCCCGGCATAACAAGAGCGTCACATCATGGCCCGGAACACTCCATCATTTCCTCCTACCCGCCTAGAGTCACCGCCAGTCACCGCGCCACCGGAATCGGACCACAACCGATCCAGCGCTCGACTCGGCGCGTTCCACGAGGGGCCGCTGTGCCAGGGAAAGGAAACTGACTCGTGCGTCAACGTTCGCTCATCGCCATAACCGCCGCGCTGGCGGCGGGTGCGCTCACTCTCACCGCCTGCGGCTCGCGCGACGAAGAGGGCGGCTCGAACACCGGCGGCGGCACCACCGTGGTCATCGGAATCGACGCCCCGCTCACCGGCGACCTGTCGGCACTGGGCCTGGGCATCAAGAACTCCGTGGACCTCGCGGCCAAGCAGGCCAACGAGAAGAAGTACGTCGACGGCATCACCTTCGAGGTCGAGGCCCTCGACGACCAGGCCCAGCCGTCGTCCGGCCAGCAGAACGCCACCAAGCTCGTCGCCAACAAGGAAGTCCTCGGCGCCGTCGGCCCGCTGAACTCCTCCGTCGCCGAGTCCATGCAGAAGGTCTTCGACGACGCCAAACTCGTCCAGGTCTCCCCCGCCAACACCAACCCGGCCCTCTCCCAGGGCCCGGACTGGAACGGCGGCACCAAGGCCCGCCCGTACAAGTCGTACTTCCGCACCGCGACCACGGACGCCATCCAGGGCCCGTTCGCCGCGCAGTACCTGTACAACGACGACAAGAAGAAGAAGGTCTTCGTCATCGACGACAAGAAGACCTACGGCGCCGGCCTCGCCGCCACCTTCACCGACGAGTTCAAGAAGCTCGGCGGCAAGGTCGTCGGCACCGACCACATCGACCCGGACACCAAGGACTTCTCCGCGGTCGCCACCAAGGTCAAGAAGTCCGGCGCCGACGTCGTCTACTACGGCGGCGAGTACCCCCAGGCCGGCCCGCTCAGCAAGCAGATCAAGAAGGCCGGAGCCAAGATCCCGCTCGTCGGCGGCGACGGCATCTTCAGCGCCGACTTCATCAAGCTCTCCGGCAAGGACGGCCAGGGCGACCTCGCCACCTCCGTCGGCGCGCCCGTCGAGGAACTGCCCTCCGCCAAGGAGTTCGTCGCCAACTACAAGAAGGCCCAGTACAAGGAGCCCTTCGAGGCGTACGGCGGCTACTCCTACGACTCCGCCTGGGCGATCATCGAGGCCGTCAAGGCCGTCGTCGAAGCCAACGACGGCAAGCTGCCCGACGACGCCCGCGCCAAGGTCACCGAAGCCATGCAGAAGGTCTCCTTCGACGGCGTGACCGGCAAGGTCTCCTTCGACGAGTTCGGTGACGCCACCAACAAGCAGCTCACCGTCTACAAGTACGAGGGCGACGCCTGGAAGCCGGTCAAGTCCGGCACCTACACCGGCTGACCCACACACCCGCACCAAGAAAGCCGCGCGGGGCGCTGCACCAACTAGCGCCCCGCGCGGTGCCACATCCGGCCAAAACCGGATATCGGTCACATCCGTCGAACATCCGAACGTCTCGGAGGACATGCGGTGAACGAACTGCCGCAGCAGCTGGTCAACGGCCTGCTACTAGGATCCATGTACGGGCTGGTCGCCATCGGCTACACAATGGTCTACGGCATCGTCCAGCTCATCAACTTCGCCCACGGCGAGATCTTCATGACCGGGGCCTTCGGCGCACTCACGGTCTACGTGTACGTCCTCCCCGACGGCACGTCCATGCTGATCGCCCTGCCGCTCATGCTCATCGGGGCCGTCCTCGTCTCCACCACCGTCGCCGTCGGCGCGGAACGCTTCGCCTACCGCCCCC
>NZ_JAAAXQ010000096.1 GCF_009916105.1 Streptomyces sp. GC420
GCCTCCCACTGCTCGGGGTGCCCGCCCCGCACGGACGCTCCCGCCCCGGTGCGCGCGGCGGCGCCCTCCGGGAAACGCGGCACGCCGTGCGCGGGCGTACCGTCCGCCGCGACCCGCGGAACCGGCCCCGTACCAGGACCGCCGCCGGCCACGGGCCGCCCCACCCGCGGCACGCCGTGCGCGGGCGTCCCGTCCGGGAAACGCGGCACGCCACGCGCGGGCGTGCCGTCCGCCGCGACCCGCGGAATCGCACCCGTACCAGGACCCGGACCGCCGCCCGGCCCCTGGGCAGGGAAACGCGGCACCCCGCGGGCCGGGGTGCCGTCGGGAAAACGGTGGGCGTCGTGCGCGGGCGTGCCGTCGGGGAAGCGCGGCACACCATGAGCCGGGGTGCCGTCGGGGAAGCGCGGCACACCATGAGCCGGGGTGCCGTCGGGGAAGCGCGGCACGCCGTGCGCGGGCGTACCGTCCGCGAACGGGGCCGCGTGGGGCGACACGCGGGGGATCGGCCCCGTGCCCGACCCGGTGGCGGCCCGTGGGCCGCCGGGGCCGGTGGCCTCCGGAGTGACGTACGCCCCCGGGGCCGGTGTGGCCGTCGGGGAGTCCTCGGGTCGGCGGCGGGGGCCCTTTCGGCTATGGCGTCCCACGCTGCGTCTCAGCTCCCAGCCGTGTCGTTGTTGCCGTCGTCGTCGCTGTCGTCTTCGTCGCTGCCGTCGAACGGAGCGTGGTGGTCGAGCAGTTCGCGGAAGGCTCGGGCCACCGCTCCCGGGTATTCCATCATCGCGACGTGCCCCGCGTCAGGCAGGCTGAGCAATCGCGCGTCGCGGTAGGCCGCCGCCGCCCGCCGCGCCATCCGGTAGGAGACGAGTTGGTCCCGGCCTCCGTACACCAGCAGCGTGGGCGCGAGCACCCTCTCCGCCTGTCGCCACAGTCCGTGCTGGCCGCCCAGCGTGTAGGCGTCGACGATACCCCGCGCCGAGCGCACCATCGCGTCCCAGAAGTACGGCAGGGCGAGCCGCCGTTCCATCTCCTCCACCGCCGCCCGGAAGGCCTCGGGGGACACCTGTGCGGGATCCCCGTAGCAGAGCGCCATCACCCCGCGGGTACGCCGTTCGGCGGTCCAGTCCCTGCTGAGGTGCCCGAACAGCGAGGCGATGCCGGGCACCGCGAGCAGCGCGGTGGGGACGGCGTTGCGCTGAATCCGCAGCTCCGGGAGCGCCGGCGAGACCAGCGTCAGGGTGCGCACCAGATCCGGGCGGACGGCGGCGACCCTGGTGGCGACGGCGCCGCCCATGGAGTTGCCGAAGAGGTGGACCGGGCCCCGGCCGCCGGAGTCCAGCAGGCGGATCACGGCCCGGGCATGTCCCGTGATGGAGTAATTGCCGTCGTCCGGCGGCGGGGAGTCGCCGAAGCCGGGGAGGTCGACGGCCTCCGCGTGGACCACGTCATCGAGGTGCGGCATCAGCGCCGACCAGTTCTGCGAGGAGCCGCCGAGCCCGTGCACGAACAGCGCGGGCGGCAGTCCGGGAAGCGCCGGGGGCCTGGAGCGGACCGTCAGCGTCAGACCCGGGAGGGAGACGGAGCGCAGCCTCTCGCCCTCGGCGACCCGGACCGCGCCCACTTTCGGCAGCGGAGCGGACGCCGCGGCGACGGCGCCCGGCACTTCGGTCGAAGACATGGACCAATGTTACGAGACGATCACGTCGCGGATCATGTGTTCGCACTCACAAGGTGTGAGCGGCTTGCGCATGATCCCGCCCAGAACGGTGACGAGACCGCGTAGCGCCCGGAAACGACAACTCCTACGCTCGGGTGTGAGGGCGCTCGCCCTGGAAGGGGAGCCACATGTCCATTGATCCGACGGATCCGGAAACGTTCGAGAACGAGGGCGCGGCCATCGACGAGGAACTCGTGGAACGGGACGAGGAGACCCCCGACGCGGACGCGGCCGAGCAGCACGCCGAGTGGCGGCGCGGCCAGGACGACCCACTGAGCGGCATCGACCCCGCGAGCGCGAACGCCGCCGATGCCGCCGAGCAGGCCCGCGTGGTCGAACTCGACGAGGACGACTATCGGTGACCTGGTCCATTTTGTGAGCTTATGGCGAACTTCCGGAGTGTCCGATGCGTGAAATTCTCCGGCTGCACCGCGCACACCACGGTTACCGAAAAGTACGATGTCCGCGCGGCGCACACCCGCATACGGAACGATCTTGGGAGGCGGCGTGACAGCCATCGAGCAGACAGAGGCGGCACGTCCGCGGGGCACTCGACTGCCACGCCGAGCCCGGCGCAATCAGCTCCTGGGAGCCGCCCAGGAAGTGTTCGTCGCCCAGGGCTACCACTCCGCCGCGATGGACGACATCGCCGAGCGCGCCGGGGTCAGCAAGCCGGTGCTGTACCAGCACTTCCCGGGCAAGCTCGACCTGTATCTCGCGCTGCTCGACCAGCACTGCGAATCGCTCCTGCAGGCGGTCCGTACGGCCCTCGCCTCCACCACGGACAACAAGCAGCGCGTGGCGGCCACGATGGACGCCTACTTCGCGTACGTCGAGGACGAGGGCGGCGCCTTCCGGCTGGTCTTCGAGTCCGACCTGACCAACGAGCCCGCGGTGCGCGAGCGCGTGGACCGGGTCAGCCTGCAGTGCGCCGAGGCGATCTCCGAGGTGATCGCCGAGGACACCGGGCTGTCCCAGGAGGAGTCGATGCTCCTCGCCGTGGGCCTCGGCGGGGTCTCCCAGGTCGTGGCCCGCTACTGGCTCTCCAGCGGCAGCTCGATGCCGCGCGACACGGCGGTGCAGCTGCTGACCTCGCTGGCCTGGCGCGGCATCGCCGGCTTCCCGCTGCACGGGACCGACGCCCACCACTGACCCGCGCGACGCCCGCCACTGGCCGGTGCGGCGCCCGCGCCGGCCGCTGGGCCGTGCGGGGGTCTCGCGCTTGTTCGCTCCCGGCGTGCCCGGTGCACGGCTTGATCGTCCGCTGACCGGGCTAATGTGTGGACGTACGGCGCGGCTGTCCGCGCACCTCACACCGACCGTCGGAGGGACATAGCCGTGGAGGTCAAGATCGGCGTGCAGCACGCGCCCCGCGAGATCGTTCTGGAGAGCGAGCAGAGCGCCGAGGAGGTCGAGCGGCTCGTGGCCGACGCGCTCGCCGGCAAGGCGCAGCTGCTCAGCCTGACGGACGAGCACGGGCGCAAGGTGCTCGTCCCCGCCGACCGCGTGGCATATGTGGAGATCGGCGAACCCGCGGTCCGCAAGGTCGGCTTCGGAGCGCTCTGAACGACACGAACACGGACGGCCCGGTGCACTTCGCACCGGGCCGTCCGTGTGTTTCCGGGTGTTTCCGGGTTTCCCCGGCCCTGTCGGCGCGGTCCCCGGGCCGGTCCGCCCGAGGGGTGCGCACCGGGTTCCCGGGGAGGGTTGTCCTCCGGATCGCCGGGGTAGACCGGCTACGACCGTCCGACAACCGATGAGCCCACGAGGCCGACGGCCGCCGCGCGAGAGGGAGACACATGAGCCCCATGGTCTGGGAAGTGCTGGGATCCACGGCCCTTGGCCTCGCCCTCGCGCTGGGCGCGCTCCGGCTCCTCCCGACCCGGCTGCCCGGCCGCCGCGTGGTGCTCGCCACCGGCACGGTCGGTGCGCTGTTCGGCGCCTTCGTCACCCACTCGGCCCTCGGACCCGGCCATCTGGCGGCCACGCTCGTGGGAGCCCTGGCCGTGGCCGCGGCGCTGCTCTCACTGCTGATCCGTCCGGCCCGCAGGGTCCGCCGGTCGGCCACGGCCTGACCCGGCGGCACCCGGCCGCGGCGCAGCGGCCCCCCGGCGTGGGTCAGGCCGCCAGCCCCAGCGCGGCCATCCGCTTGGTGTGCGCCTCGGTGATGCGCGAGAACATCCGCCCGACCTCCGCGAGGTCGAAGCCGTCCGCGACGCCGCCCACCAGCATGGTGCTGAGCGCGTCCCGGTCCGCGACCACCCGCTGCGCCTGCGAGAGCGCCTCGCCCATCAGCCGCCGCGCCCACAGCGCCAGCCGTCCGCCGACCCGCGGATCGGCCGCGATCGCGGCCCGCACCTTCTCCACGGCGAACTCGGCGTGCCCGGTGTCGTCGAGGACGGCCAGCACGAGGGTGCGGGTGTCGGAGTCCAGGCGCACCGCCACCTCGCGGTAGAAGTCGCTGGCGATCGAGTCACCGACATACGCCTTGACCAGGCCCTCGAGCCAGTCGGACGGAGCGGTCTGACGGTGGAAGCCGTCCAGAGCCGCCGCGAAGGGCTCCATGGCGGCCGCGGGGTCCTCGTCGACCTCGGCGAGCCGGTCGCGCAGCCGCTCGAAGTGGTGGAACTCCGCGGAGGCCATCTTCGCGAGCTCCGCCTTGTCGGTGATGGTGGGCGCCATCTTGGCGTCCTCCGCGAGCCGCTCGAAGGCGGCCAGTTCGCCGTACGCGAGGACTCCGAGCAGGTCGACCACCGCGGCCCGGTAGTGCGGGTCGGCGGAGGCCCCTGCCCAGTTCTGCGCGGCGATCCCGGTGGGCTCGCGCACCTCGTCGGCGGGCCCGCCCGCGGCCTTGGCCGTGGTCTTGGCGGCGGCCTTGGAACCAGTCGTGGCCCCCGTCCCGCCACCGGCCTTCCCGGCGTCCTTGCCGGCTTCCCTGCCGGCGGCTTCCTCGACGGTTTCGGCGTTGTCAGGCGTCTCCATGAGCGCACAATAGCCCGCTCTTGACCAGGTGGAAGTCCCTGGTCAAACACGGCCGCCCCACCGTCCCGGCAAATTCGCCCGACACACATGCGCGAATCCGGGGTAGAGTGGTAAAGGCGCCTGCCGAGTAGAAGCCGGGTCGAGCACCCGGTCCGCTCAGCAGGCGTGAATGTGAATGAGGATGCCCGGTCGGTGGCCCGATCGGCTCCGACCCGACAGCCCTCGCGCACTTCGCGAGGGGCCCTCAGCGGTGCGAGCGCTCGAGCGAAGGCAGTGGTCCCGCGCCATCCGGCCAATCCACGGCCTGCCTCAGTACCTCAGCTACCGGGCACGATCCGGCACGGTACGACCCCCATCGTTCGCCTCTCGCCGCGTCTCACAGAAGAGGCAGCACCCTGACTACCACGTTCAGAGATCTCGGAATCCTTCCCGAGACCGCCGAAGCCCTCGAGGCCGTCGGCATCATCAGTCCCTTCCCCATCCAGGAGATGACCCTTCCCGTCGCCCTCTCCGGCTCGGACGTCATCGGACAGGCCAAGACCGGCACCGGCAAGACGCTGGGGTTCGGTCTCCCGCTCCTGGAGCGCGTCACCGTCCCCGCCGACGTCGAGGCCGGCCGCGCCGTTCCCGAGGACCTCACCGAGGCGCCGCAGGCGCTGGTCGTCGTCCCCACGCGCGAGCTGTGCACGCAGGTCACCAACGACCTGCTGACGGCCGGCAAGGTCCGCAATGTGCGGGTCCTCGCGATCTACGGCGGCCGGGCCTACGAGCCGCAGGTGGAAGCGCTGAAGAAGGGCGTCGACGTCATCGTCGGCACCCCGGGCCGGCTGCTCGACCTGGCGGGGCAGAAGAAGCTCAACCTCTCCAAGATCAGGGCGCTCGTCCTCGACGAGGCCGACGAGATGCTCGACCTCGGCTTCCTCCCCGACGTCGAGAAGATCATCAACATGCTGCCGCCCCGGCGTCAGACGATGCTGTTCTCGGCGACCATGCCGGGCGCGGTCATCGGCCTCGCCCGCCGGTACATGTCGCAGCCCACGCACATCCGCGCCACCGCGCCGGACGACGAGGGCGCGACCGTGGCCAACACCGCGCAGTTCGTCTACCGCGCTCACTCCCTGGACAAGCCGGAGCTCGTCTCGCGCATCCTGCAGGCCGACGGCCGCGGGCTCGCGATGATCTTCTGCCGTACGAAGCGCACGGCCGCCGACATCGCCGAGCAACTGGAACGCCGCGGCTTCGCCTCCGGCGCCGTCCACGGCGACCTCGGCCAGGGCGCGCGCGAGCAGGCGCTTCGGGCGTTCCGCAACGGCAAGGTCGACGTGCTGGTCTGCACGGACGTGGCGGCGCGCGGCATCGACGTCGAAGGTGTCACGCACGTCATCAACTACCAGACGCCGGAGGACGAGAAGACGTACCTCCACCGCATCGGCCGCACCGGCCGGGCCGGCGCGTCGGGTACGGCGATCACGCTGGTGGACTGGGACGACATCCCCCGCTGGCAGCTGATCAACAAGGCGCTGGACCTGAACTTCCCCGACCCGGCCGAGACGTACTCGACCTCTCCGCACCTCTACGAGGACCTCGGCATTCCCGCCGGCACGAAGGGCATCCTGCCCCGTGCCGAGCGCACCAGGGCCGGCCTCGGCGCGGAGGAGCTGGAGGACCTGGGCGAGACCGGCCGGGGCGGGCGCGGGCCGAAGCGGGACCGCGACTCCCGCGACTCCCGTGAGGCGCGCGAGGAGCGCCCCGCGCGCACCCCGCGCCGCCGTCGCCGCACCCGCGCCGGCGCCCCGCTCGACGCCCCCGCCGGAACCGAGGCCGCGGCCACGCAGGACACCCCCGCGGCGGCTCCGTCGGCGATCGCCGATGGCGGTGCCGAGGACGCTCCGGCGAAGCCGCGCCGCCGCCGTACCCGCGCCGGCGCCACGGCCGCGGACGCGGCAGCGGTCGAGGCCGTGGCGACCGCCGAGGGCACGCAGGCGCCGGAGGCCGCGGAAGCGGCCGCCGAGGAGGCTCCCGCCGCCAGGACGCGCCGTCGCCGCACCCGCGCGGGCCAGTCCGCGGAAGCCGCCGTGGCGACGGCGGAAGCCGCCCCCGCGACGAAGCCGCGCCGCCGCACCACCAAGGCCGTCGCCGCGGACACCACCGTGGCGGCCGAGGCCGCCGCGGACGCCGAGGCCCCGGCGAAGCCCCGCCGCCGCACCCGGACGGCCGCCACGGCCGCTCCGGCCACGGCAGCGGTCACCGATGCCGGTGCCGAGGATGCCCCGGCGAAGCCGCGCCGCCGCCGTACCCGCGCCGCGGCGGGCGCGGCCCCGGAGCAGAGCGAGGCCTGACCACCGACCGCGCGGACGGCCCGGCTCCCCCACGGGAGCCGGGCCGCCGCCTTTCCCTGTCGCCGGAACGGCCTCAGCGGTGCCGCCGGAGGGGCGGGGGCCGCCGAGGACGGGAGCGGGCCGTGTCCGCGAGGCGCCGGCCGGTTAGCCTCTTGGGCATGAGCAGGCCGAGGTCGTTCACGCCGCCGCCCGGGGTCAGGGCATATCAACTGCGCACGGAGCGCGGTGAGTTCGCCGTGCTCGACGCGGAGCCCGGTCCCGGGTCGATCATCAGGCCCCCGGTTCTCCTGGTGCCCGGGTACACCGGCAGCAAGGAGGACTTCATCGAGGTGCTGGCGCCGCTGGCCGCCGCCGGCCACCGGGCCGTCGCGGTCGACGGGCGGGGGCAGTACGAGTCGCGGGGGCCCGACGACGAGTCCGCGTACAGCCAGGAGGCGCTGGCCCGTGACGTCCTCGCGCAGGCGGCGGCACTGGGCGGCGGCCCGGCGCACCTCGTCGGCCACTCGTTCGGCGGACAGGTCTCACGCGCTGCGGTGCTCCTCGACCGGGCCCCGTTCCGCACGCTGACGCTCATGTCCTCCGGTCCCGCCGAGATCTCCCCGTCGCAGCAGGCCCGTACGCAGCTGCTCCTCGACGCGCTGCCCGCCATGACGATGAGCGAGATCTGGACCGTCATGTCGGCCATGGACGCCGCACAGGAGGCCCCGGCGCCGAACGGCGAGGAGCTGCGGGCGCGCTGGCTGCTGCACAATCCGTCGCAGCTCACGGCCGCCGCGCGGCAGCTGATGACCGAGCCTGACCGGGTCGGCGAACTCGCGGCGACCCGCCTCCCCGTCCATGTCGTGTCCGGAGTCACGGACGACGCCTGGCCGGTGCCGCTCCTGGACGCCATGGCGGAGCGGCTCGCGGCGCACCGGACCGTCGTCGAGGGCGCCGACCACTCCCCCGCGACCGACCGGCCGGAGATCACCGCGAAGGCCCTGATCGCCTTCTTCGCCCAGTACTGACAGCACTGACCGGCCCCGGAACCGGCCGGCCGGCCGGCCCCGAAGCGTGCGGCACCGGCCCGTGGCCCGCCGCGCCGGACAGTGATCCGTGGCCCTCAGTACTGGGCCCGCAGGTGCTCCCAGAAGCCGTCCCGCAGTGCCCTGCGGAGATCGGCCTGGCCGCGCAGCGAGTACTGCAGCAGGCCCTCCGCCTCGATCAGGAGTTCCTGGTCGACGGCCCCG
The DNA here is from genome assembly GCF_009916105.1 of Streptomyces sp. GC420. Taxonomy (GTDB): domain Bacteria; phylum Actinomycetota; class Actinomycetes; order Streptomycetales; family Streptomycetaceae; genus Streptomyces. The sequence continues at coordinate 8,268 of NZ_JAAAXQ010000096.1, forward strand.
GGCAGATAGGGGTGGCCGGGCAGCAGTTCGGCCAGGGCGTCCCTGCCGCGTTCGCCGAGCCAGGTCGCCGCGATCCGCGCCCCCACGAACCGCACCTCGTCGCGCAGCGGCCTGGTCACGGCGGCCGAGGCGTCCGGGGAGGGCTCGTGCGCGACGGCACGCCGGGTGACGTAGGGCTTGCAGAACTCCAGGTCGAAGGTGCGGCGGCTGTCGACCTCCCAGAGCAGCGGTTCCGCCTGGTTGCTGCGCCCGTCCGCGGCCTCGATGCCCCAGAGGTGGACCCGCGCCCCGTACCCCTGGGCGGCCTCCACGGCCGAGACCAGGTCCTCGTCGCCGCCGATGAGGGCCGCGTCGCTGATCGCCCGGTGGCGGGCCAGGGACTCCAGGTCCGTGCGGATCAGGGAGTCGACGCCCTTCTGCTGGTTGTTGGCGTTGAGGTTGCCGAGCCTGACCTTGACGTCGGGCAGCTCGGCGATGAACTGCTGCTCGGGCGTGTGGATGCGGCGCCGGGCCCCGTCGTACCAGTAGACGCGCAGCAGCCTGCTGTCCGCGAAGATCGTACGGGCCTTGTCGATCAGGGCCTCGATCAGCCCTTCGGCGTCGAGGTCGAAGGAGCGGCGGTCCTCCGTTCCGGCGACGAGCCGCCCGGCGGAGGCGTAGACGTACCCCGCGTCGACGAAGATCGCGTGCGTCGACGGGGTCTTGGCGACCTCCGCGAGCATCCGCCCGAGCAGTTCGTTGGTGCGGTCGAGCCGCGCGGTGAGCCCGGCGAGCGAATGCGCCGGAGCGGGGACATCGTTCATACGGGACTCATTGTCCGGGCCGTAACACGGCGAACACAAGCGAGGGACCTACCAACGAGTAGTTAGCGTGGTGAAAATTTTCTTTAGCGTAGGGAATGATTGCATGGGTAAAGCCGTTAACACCTACGGCAACGTGCCGCCCAGTTCTCCTCCAGGAGGATCACCACCGACGAAGGGAAGCCACATGCGCTTCGAAATCATGCGTCTCGACGACATCGACGGCACCGCCGTGGACAGCACCGTCGTGGACGCCGCCTCCGTCAACCGGATCGTGCAGCAGGCCGCCGCTTGCGGCCAGCGCATCTACATCCGCCCCGCCGCCGACATCCAGGCCTCATAACCCTTTCGGCCCAGCACGGCCCACCCGGTTCGGGAGCCCTCCGCACACACCCGCGGAGGGCTCTTCGCGTTCCCCGCCGACGCCCCGGACCAACCCTGGCGACCGTCCCGGTCCCATCGGGCCTCCCCGTCCGCGTCGCGGACGCCCATGCGCCGCGGAGGACCTACGCGCCGCGGACGACCTGCGTGACGCCGTTGATGATCTGCTGGACCGCGATCGCGGACAGCATCATGCCCGCGAGCCGGGTCACCAGCACCACGCCGCCGTCCCTGATCACGCGGATGATCACCAGCGAGTAGCGCATGACCAGCCACAGCACGACGTGCATGGCGACGATCGCCGACCAGACGGACACCCGGCCGCCGAACCCCTCCGCGTGCTGCACAGCCAGGATCACCGAGACGATCGCCCCGGGCCCGGCGAGCAGCGGCATCCCGAGCGGCACCAGGGCCACGTTGACGTCCTTGGTCTGCGTCGGCTCGTCGTTCTTCCCGGTGAGGAGGTCGAGCGCGATCAGGAGCAGCAGCAGTCCGCCCGCGATCATCAGGGCGGGCACGGAGACATGCAGGTAGCCGAGGATCTGCTGCCCCAGCAGCCCGAAGACGGCGATCACGCCGAACGCCACGGCCACGGCCTGGAGGGCCATCCGGCGCTGGGTCCTGACCGGCCGGCCGGCGGTCAGGGCGAGAAAGATGGGGGTGATCCCGGGGGGATCCATGATGACGAAGAGGGTCACGAAGAGAGAGCCGAAGACAGCTGCGTCGAACACGGTTGATGGCCTTGCCGGAGGTGGTGCACGGGAACGGGGCCACACGGCCGTACAGGTGTACGGGCGTGCGGAAAGGGGCGTACGTCGCGGACGGGCCGCGCGGACGGAGACGAGAAGAGGTGGGGGGCCGCCTGTCAGCGGCTTCCGCCCGTGCCGGGCACCGGGAAGGCGCCCGTGGCCCGGCGGGTGATCTCGCCGTAGACCTCCGGGTCGGTGGTGAACTCGCCGAGCGAGCAGGTCTTGCGGCTGCCGTGGTAGTCGCTGGAGCCGGTGGCCAGCAGGCCCAGTTCCCCGGCGAGGCCGCGCAGCCTGGCGCGCGTCGCCTCGTCGTGGTCCATGTGGTCGACCTCGATACCGTCGAGCCCGGCCGCGGCGAGTTCCGCGATGGCGCTCTCCGGGACGGTACGGCCGCGCTTGACGGCTGCCGGATGGGCGAAGACGGTCACCCCGCCCGCCGCCTTGACGAGCCGGATCGCTTCGAAGGGGTCGCTCTCGTGCTTCGCGACGAACGCGCGGCCGCCGTCGGACAGCCAGCCGGAGGCGAAAGCCTCGTCCACGCTCCCGACGACACCGGCCTCCATCATGGCCGTGGCGATGTGCGGGCGCCCGACCGAACCGCCGCCGGCGATCCGGGCGACCTGCTCCCAGGTGACCGGGACGCCCAGCTCCCGCAGCTTGCCGACCATCGCCTTCGCGCGCGGCACCCGGTCGTCGCGGACGAGCTCGCGCTCGCTCAGCAGGTCCGGCTCCTCCGGGTCGAAGAGGTACGCCAGCATGTGCAGCGGCACCCCGTCGAGCCGGCAGGACAGTTCGGCGCCGGTGACGAGGGTGAGGCCGTCCGGCAGCGCCGCGATCGCCTCCGCGTGGCCGCGGGTGGTGTCGTGGTCGGTGAGCGCCACGACGTCGAGCCCGCGGGCGGCCGCGTTGCGCACCAGCTCGGCGGGAGTGTCCGTGCCGTCCGAGGCCGTGGAGTGGGTGTGCAGGTCGATGCGCACGGCACACGGCTCCAGGAGGCATGGGGGACGACGGGACCGCTCAAGGATAACCGCCCGCCGCCACGCCCCGGCTCGCGGGCGCTTCCCCGGCGGGGCCCGCGCTCCACGGACCGGTCACGAAGCCCGTGCCTCCGCCGGTGCGGCCCGGCACCGCCCTCCCCGGACCGGGAGACCCGGCGGGCCGCTGCGGACCGGCCTGCCCGGCGGGAGGCGCTCCCGGGCCACGGCGCCACCCGCCCGCCGGGCCGGAGCACCGCAGCGGGCCGGGCGATCCGTCAGGTGTGCCCGGGGGACGCCAGGATGCGCGGCGACAGCGCTCCGCAGGGCAGCAGTTCGAGTTCCGCACCGGCCTCGCGCAGGTCCGTCAGGACCAGTTCGTCGTACATGAGCAGGCTCGAGGACTCCGGCCAGACGATCGCCCACAGCCACAGTCCGCGCGCCTCGCCCGCGAAGACCGCGCGGTCCTCCGGGGTTCCGGACACGTGCCAGAGCGGTGTGGGGCGGCCCGCCGCGATGACCTTCGCCTGCGGTGGCTTGTCGACGTTCAGGTACGGGCCGGGATCGGGGCCGTCGATGCCGGCGTAACGGGCGCCGAGCCCCACCCCCAGCTCCTCCGCCACGAGCAGCATCTCGCCCATGCCGCCGAGCGGGCCGGGACCCGAACAGGCGACGGCGGTGGCACGGCCGCCGCTGCGGTCGTCACCCGCGCACGCCACGCCGGTGAACAGCCAGCCGACGGGCAGCGGCCAGGGCATCCACACCGGGACCTCGGCACGGTGCGCCACCACACCGAGCGCTTCCACGCTCGGCGGGATCACCGGCTGCAGCGGGTGCACCGTGCCGTGCACATCGCACTGCCAGGAGTCGGCAAAGAGACCGGGCGCCCTGACCCGGCCACCGCACTTCGGGCAACTGGGTTCGCCCCTCATAGGGCCCAACGGTCCTACCCGGCCGCCTCCGCGTCAAGGACGATCACCCGTCCGGAGGGCCGCCGGGCCGGATCCGCGGGAACGTGCGCCGGGAACCCGGAGGACCCGCCCACACCTTTTCTCCCGGTCTGCCTCCGTTCCGGACGGGCCGGCGCGCGGGCGCTTCGCGCCCCCCTGTCCGGCGCGCCGCCCGCCGCGCGAGCGGCCCCGCAAACGGCCGTCAGTCCAGCACGACCGGCCCGCGCAGCGGGTCCCGCAGGTCCGTGCCGTGCTTCAGCCAGCGCTCCTGGAGGGCGCCCGCGCCGTGCACACGCTTCCAAGCCGCCTCGTTGGACGTCATCGGCAGCAGCGGCAGGAACCGCACGGGCTCCATCGGCTCACCGAGCTCCAGGTCCTCCACGAGTCCGCCGGGCTCCGCCACCAGTACGGAGGTGAACCGTGCCCCGGGCCACAGCGGTTCACCGAGGTCGAGCGAGGCGCCGGGGGCCACGACCAGCCCCTCCACCTGCGGGGAGGCGGCGAGCACGGCGAGGGGGCGGAGCACCTTGTCGGTGTCGGCGCGCCCCGCCCGCACCGAGAGGACCAGTTCGGCGCGCGGCCCGCGCACCGGGTCGGCCAGGACCGCCGTGGGGTCCGCCATGGGCTGCGCGGACATGCCGAGCGTGGCGTAGCGGACGACGTCGTCCTCGGCGAAACGCAGGACTTCGATCCGGTCCGTACCCAGGAAGGTCACCGCCGCCCGGGCATCGGGTTCGCCCAGCGCCGAACGCAGCCTGGCCTCGACAAGCGCAAGAACATCGACCATCCCGTGAGCATAGAACTCGTATGCAACGGGCAAAGTGGCGACTTGACACTTCGGTCGGCTGATAGTCTTGGCCGCTGGTCAGGGCAGCACAACAGAGACCACGCCGAAGAGGCGTCGCGCTCGGCCCGGACCTGACGCGCTCCCTAGGGGGACCGGCCGGAGGAGGTGGGGCTGCAATGGATCGAAGTCGACCGTGCAGTACCAACAGCTCTTCCCGACGCCGCCCGTCCCGGGCGCCCCTCGTGATCTGAGGGCTTCCGTACCCGCTTGACCCACGGCAAAACATCGCCGGGGCAAGGTTTTTCCGCGGATTCGTGTCGCGCGACGGAAGAGCACTTGAAGTCCTTGCTCAATGCTCGATCCGCATCTGTAGCGAATGCCGTCACCGCGACGCAGCGGTGCCGCCCGCTGTAAGGACGAGTCCGCCCCGCGCGGCGTGAACGTCCTCATTCCGGGCAGTGCCACGCGCCGGGCGGCGGCCTTTGCCGCGAAGGAGGACGCCATGTCGATGATCCGTGACCTGCGCGCAGCCGTTCGTCCCTCACTGCGCCCCTCGCTGCGCAAGGGACCGGCCCCGTACGCCGATTACGACTCCACTCGCGACGCGTCGGCCAGCAGCGCCGTCGTGGACTGCGCCGTCTACCGCCAGGGCCGGCGCCTGGACCGGACCGACTGCCTGACCCCGCACGAGGCGATGCTCCGCGTGCGCGGCGAGGGCGATTTCGCCTGGATCGGCCTGCACGAGCCGACCGAGGAGGAATTCGCCGGTATCGCCAAGGAGTTCGGGCTGCACCCGCTGGCCGTCGAGGACGCCGTGCACGCCCACCAGCGGCCGAAGCTGGAGCGTTACGACGACACGCTGTTCACCGTCTTCAAGACCATCCACTACGTGGAGCACGCCGAACTCACCGCCACCAGCGAGGTCGTGGAGACCGGCGAGGTGATGTGCTTCACCGGCCAGAACTTCGTCATCACCGTCCGGCACGGCGGGAAGGGCTCGCTGCGCGCCCTGCGCCACCGGCTCCAGGAGGACCCCGACCTGCTCGCCAAGGGACCCTCCGCGGTGCTGCACGCCCTCGCCGACCACGTCGTGGACGGCTACCTTGCGGTCGCCGACGCCGTGCAGGACGACATCGACGAGGTCGAGATCGACGTCTTCTCCGCACCGGCCAAGGGCAGCCCGCGCGGCACCGACGCGGGCCGCATCTACCAACTCAAGCGCGAAGTGCTGGAGTTCAAGCGGGCCGTCGCCCCGATGCTGCGGCCGCTGCAGCTGCTCAGCGAGCGGCCGATGCGGCTGGTCGACCCGGACATCCAGAAGTACTTCCGGGACGTCGCCGACCACCTGGCCCGGGTGCACGAGCAGGTCACCGGCTTCGACGAGCTGCTCAACTCGATCCTCCAGGCCAACCTCGCGCAGGCGGCGGTGGCGCAGAACGAGGACATGCGCAAGATCACGTCCTGGGCGGCCATCATCGCCGTGCCGACGGCGGTGTGCGGGGTGTACGGCATGAACTTCGAGCACATGCCGGAGCTGGGCTGGAAGTACGGATACCCTCTCGTGCTCGGCGTGATCCTGGTCACCTGCTTCGCCATCCACCGCTCGCTCAAGCGCAACGGCTGGCTCTGAGCGCTCCCCCGGCCCCGCCCGGCGGGGCCCCACGGCGCCCCGGCCCGCCGGCTGGGGCGTGTTTCGAAAGTCCCGCCTGCCTGGGGAAGCCCTGCGGGCGGACGACGCTGCTTTCGAAACACGCCCTAGGCTGTGCCCATGACACAGACACCCCTCGCCCGCGCCCTCGTCGAGGAGGCCACCAAGAAGTCCGGCCTCATCTGGGTCCGGGGCACGGGGGCCGCGCAGGCGCTGTGGCACGTCTGGCACGGGTCCGCCGCCCACGTGGTCGGCGACGGACCGGGCGAGCAGCCGCTGCCCGAAGGGCTGACGGACGGGGCGACCGCCGGCGTCACCGTGCGCAGCAAGGACAAGGGCGGGCGCCTGGTCGGCTGGTCGGCGCGGGTCGTGGAGCTCGAGCCGGGCTCCGAGGCGTGGACGGAGGCCGTCGCCGAGCTGAAGGGCAAGCGGCTGAACGCGCCGGACGCGGAGCGGATGACCGAGCGCTGGGCACGGGAGTGCCGGGTGCTGCGGCTGGAGCCGACGGGCGTCACGGCGGAGCCGCCCCAGGGCTCGCTCGCCGCGCCCCCGCTGCCGACTCCGGCGACCACCCGCCACGCCGCCCCGGCCGCCCTGCCGAAGCTCCTGCTGCGCCGCAAGAAGCGCGGCTGAGCCCGGCACGGACCGCCCGGGGCACGTCTGCCGCCGCCGACTGCGGCGCCCGGGGCCTCGTCGGCCTGCCGGGTCACTTCTCGTTGGTGTCCGGGAGCTGCGAGCCGTAGTCGACGACCTCGTCCTTGCCGGGCTTCTCCAGGGCGAAGCCCTTGCCCCACTCGGTGAGTTCCACGGTGCCCGCGTTGCCCGCGCGTTCGAGGCGCAGGGGGTACGGGGTGCCCTCCAGGGAGACGGAGAGCGTGCCGCCGTTGCCCGCGTCGCCGGTGATCTCGATGACCCGGACCCCGTTGACCTTCTTGCGGTCGCCCTTGGCGGTCTTGCCGTCCAGCGACAGGGTCCAGTCGAGGAGGACGTCCTTGCTGGTGAAGTCGTGCATCTGCTGGTATGTCGAGTCGTCGGACGGCACCTTCACGTACTTGCCGTGCAGCTTGCGCACCGCCTGCTCGGTCAGCTCGGGATCCGCGGCACCCTTGCCGTCGTCGTCCTCGTGGGCGAGCAGCGCCGCGTCCGCCTGCATGTAGAGCTCTTCACCGATCCGCAGCAGCTTGAAGCTGCTGCCCTTGCTGGTGACCTGCCCCTTGCCGCCGTTCTCGGTGAGCTGCATGTCGAGGCTGTAGGTGGCGCCCTTGCTGACGAACTCGGCCTTCAGGCGTACGGCGTCCGCCTTCCTCGCCGCGTCGAGGGCTCTGCTCTCGATCTTGTCGGCGGAGAGCTTGCCGACCCCGTTGGTCCCCTTGTCCGGATCCTCGGCGCACCCGCCGAGCACCACCGTCAGGCCGGCGCAGAGAAGCCCCGCGAGTGCGGTTCTGCGGACACCGGCCGGAGGAAAGAAGGTCACGGGCGTGAGGCCTTTCTCGTGCGGGGTCACGCGGCGGCAGGAGGGCAGCGTACCGGGCCCCGCGTGCTGCTCCGCAGCGAGCCGTCTCCCCTTCCGCACGGGGGCCCTGCCAGGGCATATCCGACCGGGACGGGCTAGCCTGAACCCTCGGATGGACCCACATTTCACGGCAAAGGAGGCGCGTTTCATGGCTGGTGGCGCGCCCCGGATCTTCGTCTCGCACCTGTCGGGTGTCGCCGCCTTCGATCCCAACGGCGACCAGGTCGGGCGAGTCCGTGACCTGGTGGCGATGCTGCGCCTGGGGAACCGTCCGCCCAGGCTGCTCGGGCTTGTCGTCGAGCTTCACACCAGGCGCCGGATCTTCCTGCCCATGACCCGCGTGACCGGTGTCGAGTCCGGCCAGGTCATCACGACCGGCGTGGTGAACATGCGGCGCTTCGAACAGCGGCCCACGGAACGGCTCGTGCTGGGCGAGCTGCTCGACCGCCGGGTGACCCTCGTCGAGACGGGCGAGGAGGTCACGGTCCTGGACGTGGCGATCCAGCAGCTTCCGTCCCGCCGCGAGTGGGAGATCGACAAGGTCTTCGTCCGCAAGGGCAAGGGCGGCGCGCTGCGCCGCCGCGGGGAGACGCTGACCGTCGAGTGGTCGGCGGTCACCGGGTTCACGCTGGAGGAGCAGGCGCAGGGAGCGGAGAGCCTGCTCGCCACCTTCGAGCAGCTGCGCCCCGCCGACCTCGCCAACGTGCTGCATCACCTCTCCCCCAAGCGGCGGGCCGAGGTGGCGGGCGCGCTCGACGACGACCGGCTGGCCGACGTGCTGGAGGAGCTGCCGGAGGACGACCAGATCGAGATCCTCGGGAAGCTGAAGGAGGAACGGGCCGCCGACGTACTGGAGGCGATGGACCCGGACGACGCCGCCGACCTGCTGTCCGAGCTGCCCGAACAGGACCAGGAGCGGTTGCTGGCGCTGATGCGGCCGCGCGACGCGGCGGACGTGCGGCGGCTGCTGGCGTACGAGGAGCGCACGGCGGGCGGGCTGATGACGACCGAGCCGATCGTGCTGCGCCCGGACGCGACGGTCGCTGACGCGCTGGCCCGGGTCCGCCAGCAGGACCTCTCCCCCGCGCTCGCGGCGCAGGTGTACGTGTGCCGGCCCCCGGAGGAGACGCCGACCGGCAAGTACCTCGGCACGGTGCACTTCCAGCGGCTGCTGCGGGAGCCCCCGGCGACGCTGGTCGGCCGGGTCGTCGACACCGATCTGCGGCCGCTCGCCCCGGAGACCGCGCTGCCCGACGTGACCAGCTTCTTCGCGGCGTACGACATGGTCGCCGCCCCGGTCGTGGACGACAGCGGCTCGCTGCTCGGCGCGGTCACCGTGGACGACGTGCTCGACCATCTGCTGCCCGAGGACTGGCGCGAGACGGAGTTCCCCGCCGACACGGCCGCCGCCCCTGGCCCTGCCTCCGCATCCGCTCCCGCCCCTGGGGTTCCGGGGGGTGACCATGCCGCCCATTGACGAGCGCGAGCGGACGGCCGAGCGGGAGCGTCCGCGGATCCGGCTGGACCAGCCGCTGGCCCGGCGGCGGAGTCTGCTGCCCGCCTACGACCCGGAGGCCTTCGGCAGGGTCTCCGAGAGCATCGCGCGCTTTCTCGGCACCGGCAGGTTCATCGTCTGGATGACGGTGGCGATCGTGCTGTGGGTGGTGTGGAACACCTCCGCGCCGCCGGCGCTGCGCTTCGACGAGTACCCGTTCATCTTCCTGACGCTGATGCTGTCGCTCCAGGCCTCCTACGCGGCCCCGCTGATCCTGCTCGCGCAGAACCGGCAGGACGACCGGGACCGGGTCAACCTCGAACAGGACCGCAAGCAGAACGAGCGCTCCATCGCCGACACGGAGTATCTGACGCGGGAGATCGCGGCCCTGCGGATGGGACTCGGCGAGGTGGCGACCCGCGACTGGATCCGCTCCGAGCTCCAGGACCTGGTCAGGGAGATGGAGGAGCGGCGGCTGTTCCCGCCGGACGGTTCGCGCGGGGGTTCGCTCGGTGGTTCGCTCGGCGGTTCGCGGGGGAGTGACGAATCCGACCGTCCGCGGAGCTGAAGGGCCGTCCCGGGGCCGCGCCGGGCGCCGTACCATCGTCGGTATGGCTACCGAGACGTACGAATCCGTCCCCACAGAAGACGCGGTGGGCGCCGCGCTCGCGACGGTGAACGACCCCGAGATCAACCGTCCCATCACGGAACTCGGCATGGTCAAATCCGTACGGATCGGTGCTGACGGTGCGGTTGCCGTCACCGTCTACCTCACCGTCTCCGGCTGTCCCATGAGGGACACCATCACCCAGCGCGTGACGGACGCGGTCTCCGCGGTCCCCGGCGTCACCCGGGTCGAGGTCACGCTGGACGTCATGAGCGACGAGCAGCGCCGTGAGCTGGCCGCCTCGCTGCGCGGGGGCACCGCGGAGCGCGAGGTGCCCTTCGCCAAGCCGGGTTCGCTCACCCGGGTGTACGCGGTGGCCTCCGGCAAGGGCGGCGTCGGGAAGTCGTCCGTCACGGTCAACCTGGCGGCCGCGATGGCGGCGGACGGGCTGAAGGTCGGCGTCGTCGACGCGGACATCTACGGGCACAGTGTGCCGCGCATGCTCGGTGTGGACGGCAGCCCGACCCAGGTCGAGAACATGATCATGCCGCCGTCCGCGCACGGCGTGAAGGTCATCTCGATCGGCATGTTCACCCCGGGCAACGCGCCGGTGGTGTGGCGCGGCCCCATGCTGCACCGTGCCCTCCAGCAGTTCCTCGCGGACGTGTACTGGGGCGACCTCGACGTGCTGCTGCTCGACCTGCCGCCGGGGACCGGTGACATCGCCATCTCCGTCGCACAGCTCGTGCCGAACGCCGAGATCCTGGTGGTGACCACGCCGCAGCAGGCCGCCGCCGAGGTCGCCGAGCGCGCCGGGTCCATCGCCGTGCAGACGCACCAGAAGATCGTCGGCGTGGTGGAGAACATGTCGGGCATGCCCTGCCCGCACTGCGACGAGATCGTCGACGTCTTCGGCACCGGCGGCGGCCAGAAGGTCGCCGAGGGCCTGACCAGGACCACCGGCACGCAGGTGCCCGTGCTCGGCGGCATCCCCATCGACGTACGGCTGCGGGAGGGCGGCGACGAGGGCAAGCCCGTGGTGCTCTCCGACCCGGACTCACCCGCGGGCGCCGCGCTGCGGGCGATCGCCGGGAAGCTCGGCGGGCGGCAGCGAGGGCTGGCCGGCCTGTCGCTGGGCATCACGCCGCGCAACAAGTTCTGAGGGGCCGCCGCGCCGACGGCGGCGGCACCCGGAAAGGGGCGGTACGGAGATCCCGTACCGCCCCTTCCGCGTTCCCGGCCCGTCCGCGCGGCGGAGGGTCCCGCACGGACGCGGAAGGGCGCGACAGGAGCGACAGGCGTGACAGGCGCCACGGCGGATCACCGGTCTTGCGGGTGGCGTACCGGGCTTGCGCGAAGCGTTCAGCGCTGACGCTCGACGTTCAGGCGTAGGTGCGGATGTCCTCGATCACGGCGAACCCCAGCCCGTACGCGCTCAGCCCGCGCCCGTACGCCCCCAGGGGCATCCCGCCCGGCGTCGCCCCGGCCAGCACCCAGCCGAACTCCGTCTCGCGGTAGTGGAACGGCATCGGCACGCCGTCCACCGGCAGCGACAGCCGGGACCAGGCGGGCCCCTCCAGGTCGTCCGCCAGCTCCCAGGCGGTCTCGGTCTGCTGGTCCAGCCAGTCGTCGCGCAGCGAGTGGTCGAGCTGGGAGGGCCAGGTGAAGGACAGCAGCCCAGAGCCGGCGAGCCAGGCCGCGGAGGACACCGAGGTCGCCTCCAGCACGCCAGTGCCGTCGCCGCTCCTGCGGACGGGGTTGCTCGCGACGGTCACCACGACGGCGAAGCGCTCCCGCTCCTCGGTCCCGGTCTCCACCTTCACCGAGGGCTCGTCGCCGTGGCCGGTCGCGCCGTGCTCGACGGTCCCGTCGGCGCCGGTGCCGACCTGCATCAGCCAGCGCGGCCCGGTGAAGGCGGCGTCCAGGCCGTACCAGGGGAAGGAGGCCCGCAGATAGCCGTCGGCCGCGCGGCGTCTCGCGGGGACCCCCTCGGAGCCGTCCTCCGGGGCGGCACCGCCGGAACCGGACTCCGCACCGGACATCCCGGGCGCGACGGTGCGCGCCCCCACCCGACTCGTCGTCTCCATCGTCCGGCCGCCTCCTCGTTCTGGGTCCGGAGCGGCCCACCCCCCGCGGGCGTCCTGGCTCCGAAACCCCCACAGGATAGCGACACCAGTCCTACGAATCGGGATTACGGTGTCCGGACGGTGTCAGGTGGCGTCCGAGTCGAAGGGCGGGCGCTCGCCCGCATCGAGGTCGCCGCGCTTCTTCAGCAGGTCGGGCGCGGAGCCGGAACCGCCCGAGGAGCCGGTGGAGGAACCCGTGGCGGATTCACCCTCCCGGCCGTGGACGGCGTCGGTGACCTCCGCCATCTCCTTCTTCATGTCGAAGCCGTTGCGGATCTCCTTCAGCCCGAGCTCGTCGTTGTCCAGCTGCTTGCGGATGAACGTCTTGGGGTTGAGGTCCTCGAACTCGAAGTCCTTGAACTCCGGCCCCAGCTCGGAACGGATGTCCTCCTTGGCACTCTCGGAGAACTGCCGGACCTTGCGGATGAAGCGCGAGACGTCCTGAATGACCTTGGGCAGCTTGTCCGGGCCGAAGACGAGCACGGCGAGGATCACGAGCGTCACCAGCTCGAGAGCACCTATGTCATTGAACACCTTGCGGCTCCTTGAGCTCCGAAGACCGTCCCGCGCAGGGTCCGCGCCCGATTAACGGTACCCGCAGTGTCCATGAGCTCGGTATGAACGTCACCGACCATCGGACGAACCCAGGGTGACCGTTACGGTGCGCTCGTCGCCGTCCCGCTCCAGCGTCAGACGCAGCCTGTCGCCCGGGCGGTGGGCACGGATCTTGACGATCAGCTCCTCGTTGCTGTGCACCAACTGGTCGTTGACCTTCTTGATGACGTCCTTGGGCCGGATGCCCGCCTCGTCGGCGGGGCCGCCCGGGGTGACGGAGGGCTTGCCGTCCTGACCGCTGCTGCCGACACGGGCGCCGTCGCCGGCGAACTCGGTGTCGAGGGTGACCCCGATCACAGGGTGAGTCGCCCTGCCGTTGTTGATCAGCTCCTCGGCCACCCGCTTGCCCTGGTTGATCGGGATCGCGAAACCGAGACCGATGCTGCCGGCCTGGCCGCCGTCGAGCTCGGAGCCGCTGCCGGCGGAGCGGATCGCACTGTTGATGCCGATGACCCGGGCCCTGGAGTCGACGAGCGGGCCGCCGGAGTTGCCCGGGTTGATGGGCGCGTCCGTCTGCAGGGCGTCGACGTAGCTGATGTCGCTGGCGTCACCGCTGTCGCCGCCCGCGGTGATCGGGCGCTCCTTGGCGCTGATGATCCCGGAGGTGACGGTGTTGGAGAGGTCGAACGGCGCGCCGATGGCCACCACGGGGTCGCCGACCCGCACGTTGTCGGAGTTGCCGAGCGGCAGGGGCTTGAGGCCCCTGACCCCGCTGACCTTCACCACGGCGAGGTCGTAGCCGGAGTCACGCCCGACGACGGTGGCCTCGGCCGACTCCCCGCCGCTGAAGGTGACGGTTATGTCGCCGCTCTCGCCGGCCGGCTCCACGACATGGTTGTTGGTGAGGATGTGGCCAGAGGTGTCCAGCACGAAACCGGTGCCCGTGCCCTGCTCGCCGGTGCCGCTGACATGCAGGGTGACCACGCTGGGCAGTGCGCTGGCGGCGATGCCCGCCACGCTGTCCGGGGCCCGGCCCGTCGCCTCCTTGCCCGCCTGCGGCAGTTCGACGGTCGTGATCCCGCCGTTCCGCTCGACGTACGCCCCGACACCTCCGCCGACGCTTCCGGCCACCAGCGCGAGGAGCACCGCCCCGAGCAGCAGGCTGCCGCGGCGCTGCTTCTTCACGGGGGCGGCGGCCTCGCCGGACGCGGGGAGGGAGGCGCTCCACGGGTCGTACTGCTGCCACTGGCCCTGCGGGGCCGCGGGGGCGGCCAGGGCCGCGGGGTACGGATGCGGGGCCGTGGTGCCGCCCAGGGTTCCCTGCCCGCCGCCGTAGGCCGCGGGCACGGGCGTCCCGTGCGCGGGCGTGGGGCCGGGTCGCTGGACCGGTGGCGCCGGGGCAGCGTCACCCTGACGCCCCGTCATCGCCGGCCGCAGACTCCATAAG
>NZ_JAAAXQ010000097.1 GCF_009916105.1 Streptomyces sp. GC420
GGCAAGGGGCGCGAGACCCCGACAGGGGCGCGCGCACCACGGGCGCACGCCCCCGGGCCTCCCGGACAAATGAGGCCGTCTTGACACTGTTACCCCATCCGTGGGCGAATGCCAGACCGGGGGCGGACGAGGGGGTGGGTCAGCTGGCTCAGACGCGCTATCTGACGGGGGACGAACTGGACTCGGCCGCCGAGGAGCTGGTTCGGGGCGCGCCGCCCGGCCTGTGCCGGATCCGGCGTGCCGGCAGTTCGCGCGAGGGCCGGCCCCTGACGGCGCTGTCCGTCGGCCCGTCCGGCGACGGACACCGCAACGTCCTGGTCGTCGCGGGCGCCCATCCGAACGAGCCGGTGGGCGGGCTGACCGCGCTGCGGCTGGCGCGCCGGGTCACCGGCGATCCGGGGCTGCGTTCCCGGACCGTGTGGCACTTCCTGCTGTGCGCCGACCCGGACGGCGCGCACCGCCACCGCTCGCCCGGGCCCCGCGGCCTCCTCGACTACCACCGGCACTTCTTCCGCCCGGCCGGGCCGGAACAGCCCGAGTGGGCACCCTCCCTCCTCTCCCCGGCGGACCTGCCGCCCGAGTCGACGGCGCTGCTGGCCCTCATCGACGAGCTGAGGCCCTTCCTGCAGTGCAGCCTCCACGCCACCGAACTGGGCGGCAGCTGGGTGCAGTTGACACGTGCTCTGCCTGGGCTGGCGGAGCCCTTCGCCAAGTCCGCCGCCGGTCTGGGGATCCCGGTGGAGACGAGTGCCTCGGACGCGGCCCACTGGGAGAGCCCCGGCCCCGGCATCTACGTCATGCCCTCGCCACCCGCGGACGGCCGCGAACGTGTCCCCGACGAGGCCGAGCACAGCACCTGGCACCGTGCCCACCGCTACGGCGGGATGACCGCCGTCGTCGAGGTCCCCATGTGGGCCAGCGATGTCGTCGAGGACACCGGCCCGCACCCCGACCCGCGGGGCGCGCTGGTCGCGCTGGCGGCCCGGCTGCGCGGTGACCGGGAGATCATCTCCGGGCTCCTCGATCAGGCGAGACCGTTCACCGTCACCGGCCGGGACGGACCGCCGCTGCTGCGGGCCGTCGAGTGGACGCTGGCGCTGATGCCGGGGGTGGCGGACGGCTGGGCCGGGGAGGGGTCCCGCCCGGCGACCGAGGCGTATGTCGCCGCGATCGACGCCTTCGGGCGGCGGCTGTCCCTGCGGACGGCGGCCATGCTCGCCCGGGTGCTGGGCGGCAGCAGGACCGGGGAGCGGCTGACGAGCCTGGTCACCGAGTGGTGCGAGGCGTTCGCCGAGCGGTTCGACCCGCGCTGGGTACCCATCGACGACCAGGTCGAGCTTCAGGCCCGTACCGTCGTCTCCGCCTTCGACGCGCTGACCTCCCAGGCCCCCTCCGTCCGGCGCCCGTAGCCCACCCGGCCACCCTGACCACCGCGGCCAGGTTCTGCGGGGCACGCGGACCCGAACCGGCCCACGCACGGCCTGCCCGCGCTTGGCGGAGGACAGGATGGCCCCCTCTGCGCAGGTTCCCTGCGCCCCGGTCAGGAGGAGGGCACGTCCGGCTTCGGCCTCCGCCTGACGTCGGTCACCTTCACGTCCTCCGTCGTCCGGAGCCCCGAACGCTTCGACGATCGCATCCACGCATCGTGCAGGCTGGTGATCACTGCGCACATGAGCACCCGTACTCAGCCGACTGGGCTCGAACGCGCGGGTCCTTTCCGCGTTCGCCGGCCGGCCCGCACTCGGCGGAGGACAGTGCGCACGTCCGGCGACCGGGCGGTCCGCTCGGTGGTGGTTCAAGCCACCCCGGCGGAGGGGATCAGCGTGCGGCCAGCCGGAAGCTCATCTGGCCGAAGCTGACCTGGTCGCCCTCGCGCACCACCGCGGCCCCGGCGACCCGGTGCCCGTTGACGCAGGTTCCGTTGGTGGAGCCGAGGTCGCGGAGCACCCAGACCCCGCCCTGCCGGCTCAGCTGCGCGTGCACCCGGGACACCGTGTCGTGGGTGAGCCGCAGCCCGTTCGCGGGGTCGCGCCCTATGTTCAGCGGGTACTGCCCGGGTGCCGGGAACAGCAGCTTCGGCAGCCGTTCGAGCTGCCAGGCCCTGCGCAGCCGCCCGGGGAAGGAGGACACGGCGCCGACCGCCGCGAACACCCGCCGGGACCAAGGCGCTTCGCGTACGCCGGACAGGTCGGCGGTGAGCGCGGCCAGTTCCTCGGGGCCGCGGGCCAGGAAGACCAGGTTCATCCGCCGGAGGAAGGTGTCGTGGGACAGCTTGCCCTCGGCCGCGCCCTCCCTCAGTGCCTCCAGCACTCGGTCCCGGTCGGCGTCCGACGGGCGCTGAACGACGGCGCCGGTCAGCGTGTGGAATTCGGAAGGCGTGGTCACGATGGTGATTGTCGGGGCCGAGCGGTTCGGGTGTCCAGAAGAGAAGTGCTGTTCGAGCAGCGCCCTGCCCGGAAGGCAGTTGGCAGGTGGGGGCGGGCGGCGGACGCGGCCGGCCGCCGGTCCGCGGCACTGGCCCGCGTGAGGGCCCGCGTGAGGGCCCGCCGGGTACGCGCGTACGACCTCCTCGCCGACCGCACGGGTTTTCTCGTCGAACACGGCGCGGAGCGCGTTGCGGCGCCCACGGACATGGGTACCTTGCCCATGGCCGCGATCTTCGCGAAGGCCCGTTGTCCGGTGATTCAGGAGCGGATCAACCTCGTCCGGAGCAGGATGGGCGGCGACTTCGTACTCATCGCGAGGGGACCGCCAGTGCAGTTCGAGGTGTGGGCACCTGAGACAGACCGGGTCGCGCTCCTGCTCCGGGGCGAGCCGCGTCCCATGGAGCGCGACCCGGAACGCGAGGACTGGTGGACGTCGGAGGCGCAGGCCTCGGACGGCGACCGCTACGGCTTCTCGCTCGACGGCGGCCCGGTGCTGCCCGACCCGCGCTCACGGCGCCAGCCGGACGGCCCCGACGGACAGAGCGCCGTCGTCGACCACCGGCTGTTCGACTGGCGCACGCCGTGGGCGGGGCGCGGCCTGCCCGGCGCGGTCCTGTACGAGCTGCACGTCGGTACGTACACGCCGGAAGGCACCTTCGACGCCGCCGCCCGGAGGCTCTCCCATCTCGCCGAACTGGGCGTCACCCATGTGGAACTGATGCCGGTCTGCCCCTTTCCGGGCACGCACGGCTGGGGGTACGAAGGCGTGTCGCTGTGGGCGGTGCACGAGCCGTACGGCGGGCCGGAAGGGCTGTGGCGGTTCGTCGACGCGGCCCACGCCCTCGGGCTCGGTGTGGTCCTGGACGTCGTGCACAACCACCTCGGCCCCTCCGGCAACTACCTCCCGGTGTTCGGGCCCTACTTCACGGACACCCACCACACCCCCTGGGGCTCGGCCGTCAATCTCGACGCCCCGGGCTCCGACGAGGTGCGGGCCTACCTGCTGGGCAGCGCCCTGGCCTGGCTGCGCGACTACCGGCTGGACGGGCTGCGGCTCGACGCCGTGCACGCCCTGCACGACCGGCGTGCGCTGACCTTCCTGGAGGAACTGTCGGCAGCCACCGACGCGCTCTCCGGCGACCTGGGACGGCCGCTGTTCCTCGTCGCCGAGTCCGACCTCGCCGACCCCCGGCTGATCACCCCGCGCGACGCGGGCGGCCTCGGGATCCACGCCCAGTGGAACGACGACTTCCACCACGCCCTGCACACCGCCCTCACCACCGAGTCCCAGGGCTACTACGCCGATTTCGCCCGCGCCCCGATGGCGGCCCTGGCCAAGACCCTCAGCTGCGGCTTCTTCCACAACGGCACCTATTCGAGCTTCCGGGGGCGGGTGCACGGCAGGCCGCTGGACCGCGTCAGGATCCCCGGCCACCGTCTGCTCGGCTATGCGCAGACACACGACCAGATCGGCAACCGGGCGCACGGCGACCGGCTGTCGGCGACGCTCTCCCCCGGGCTGCTCGCCTGCGCCGCCGCGCTCGTCCTGACCGCGCCCTTCACTCCGATGCTCTTCATGGGCGAGGAATGGGGCGCGCGCACGCCCTGGCAGTTCTTCACCGACCACACCGACCCGGAGCTCGCCGAGGCCGTGCGCAACGGCAGGCGCCGGGAGTTCGCGGCGCACGGCTGGGCCGAGGAGGAGATCCCCGACCCGCAGGACCCGGCCACCCGGGACCGCTCCTGCCTCGACTGGTCCGAGCCCGGCCGCGATCCGCACGCCCGGCTGCTCGCCTGGCACCGCGAACTGCTGGCCCTGCGGCGCGCCCACCCCGACTTCACCGACCCGGACCTGGCTGCGGTGCGGGTCGCCCACGACGAACGGGGCCGGTGGCTGGTCATGCGGCGCGGGGACGTCCGGGTCGCCGTCAACCTGTCGAAGGAGCCCGCGGTGATCCCACTGGGCAGGGACGGCGGCGAGGTGCTGGCGTGCTGGGAACCCGTCGGCGCGCCCGGCCCGGACGGGGAGCTGCACCTGCCGCCGGAGTGCTGCGTGCTGCTCGGCGAGAGCGGCTGAGCGACTGAGCGACTGAGCGGCCGCACGGCTTCGCAGCCGCGCGGCGGTGCGCGAATGCACGGCTGTGCACGACTGCCGTGACGTGGCGGCTACGTGGCGGCCCGGACCCGGCTGCCTCGTACTCGTACGGGCCGTCAATTCGTTCGACATCGGGCCGGGGCTCCGGAATCCTTCACCCGATGACACGGACCGACATGCCTCCCGCGTGGGACGAGCGCGCCACGCTGACCACCTTCCTCGACTACGTCCGGGACACCGTCCGGATCAAGCTCGACGGAGTCTCCCCCGAGGACGCCCGCAGTGCCCCGCTGCCGGGCTCGCCCCTGATGACCCTGTGCGGGCTGGTCAGCCACCTCCGCTGGGTCGAGTACTACTGGCTCCAGGTGGTCTTCCTCGGCGAGGAGGACGAAGGCCCCTGGACGGAGGAGGAGCCCGACCGGGAGATGAGCATGGCCGTCGGCATCCCGCCGGCGCGGCTGCTCCAGGAGTACGAGGAGCAGAGCACCCGGTACCGGGAACTCGTCGCCGCGCACGGCCTGGAGGAGAAGGCGAAGCGCCCCTCCCGGGACGGACGGCATGTGACCCTGCGCTGGATCCTGATGCACCTCATCGAGGAGACCGCCCGGCACAACGGCCACCTCGACATCCTGCGCGAGCTGGCCGACGGCTCCACCGGCGTGTGAGACGCCGGTTCGGCTAGCCGACGACCGCCAGCTCCCGCGCCGTGTTGTTGAGGCGCCGCCCGCCGTCCTCGGTGACGGTGACGATGTCCTCGATGCGCACGCCGAACCGCTCCGGCAGATAGATCCCGGGCTCGATGGAGAAGCACATCCCGGGCACCAGGGGCCGCTCCTCGCCCTCCACCATGTACGGGGGCTCGTGGGTGGTGACTCCGATCCCGTGGCCGGTGCGGTGGATGAACCATTCGCCGTAACCGGCCCGCGTGATGACGGCACGCGCCACCCGGTCCACCTCCTGGCAGGCGATGCCCGGCCGGACCGCCTCGAAGGCGGCCTGCTGGGCCTCCCGTACGACGTCGTGAACGCGCTGTTCCTCCGCCGACGGGGCGCCGACGTGGACGGTGCGGGTGGTGTCGGAGCCGTAGCCGTCCTTCAGACCTCCGAAGTCGAGGACCACCATGTCGCCGTCCCCGATGACGCGTTCGCCCGCCTCGTGGTGCGGGTCGGCGCCGTTGGGGCCCGATCCGACGATGGTGAAGTCCACCTGCGAGTGTCCGTGCTTGCGCAGCAGGGCGTCCAGGTCGGCGGCGACCTCGCTCTCCCGGCGGCCGGCGAAGCGGACGCCCAGGATCTCCTCGTACGTCGCGTCGGCAGCCGCTCCAGCGGCGGCGAGCCGCTCCAGCTCCGCCACGTCCTTGACGGCGCGCAGCATGGGCAGCACGTCGGAGAGCGCCGCGCAGGTGATCCCGGGCAGCTTCCGTTGCAGGCCCAGCAGATGCAGGGCCCAGGTGTTGTCGCTGACCCCGAACCGGCCGCGCGCGTCGAGGAGCGGCGCGGTCAGGGAGTACGGGTCGACGCCGTCCTTCCAGTCGCGCAGGGTCAGCGCGTCCGCTCCGGCCGCCGCGGCGGCGTCGTGCGCCTCCAGCGCGGGCACGACGAGGACCGGGTCCTGTCCGGGGGTGAGCACGAGCAGGGTGAGGCGCTCGGTGTCGGCGGGCGGGCGGTAGCCGGTGAGGTGGGCCATGTCGGGGCCCGGCGCGATCAGCAGTCCTGCCAGCCCGGACTCCGCCGCGGCCCGGACGGCGCGGTCCATCCTGGCCCGGTAGTCCCGGGCGGTGAACGGCGCTGCTGGGATGGTGGACATGGGCCCCTCCGACAAGGCTCTGCGGCGTCCGCCGGGTTCTGGGGCGTCCGCCGGGGTTCTACGGCGTGCTGGGTCCTACAGGTGCTGGGTCCTACGGGTGCTGGGTCCTACGGTGCGTGCTGACCGGACATGCCCATCCTTCCCCGCCAGAGCGCCGGCCGACGCGCGGCCGAGAGAACTCCGCCCATCGCCACGGCGATCCACACCGCGATCGCGGGCCACAGCAGGACCCGGCCCAGCGTCTCCGCCCCGGTGGCCGGAGCCGCCGCCGCGGTCATGGCCAGGGCGAAGGCGGTGACCCAGCGCCCGATGTCGTAGTGCAGGCGCAGCCACAGCGCCTCGCAGCACACCAGGACGACGTACGAGGCGACGGCGAGTCCCAGCAGCACCTCGCCGAGCACACGCAGCGCCACGTGCCCGGAGAGCGCGTCGAGTCCGGCCGCCGTGGTGGCGGCGACGGCCAGGACGGCGACGGTGAGCCACTGTTCGCCCCCGCCCTCGGTGAACCGGCGGGCGTCGAAGGCGCGGGCCAGGCCGTAGCCGTGCAGGAGGACACCGAAGCAGAGCAGCGCCAGTGCGGGCCAGCGTATCCACGCGCTGTCGGTCTGACCGCCGAGGGTGGCCGCCGACAGGGCGAGGCCCTGGGTGGCGAGGGCCCCGGACAGCGCGGTCTCCGGCAGCCCGCGGGCGAGGTGCGGCAGCAGAACCAGCCACAGGACGACGGCTTCCAGGAGGAGGACGGCGGCGACGGCCTGCCAGTCCTGGAGCGAGCAGCGGGTGACGAGGAGCGCGGTCGCGGCGAGCGCGGTGAGCGCGGGCCTGGTGTCGAACGCGCCGTCCCAGGGGTGGCGTACGAAGTGCTCGGCGGTGGTCAGGGCGAGCAGCAGCCACAGGGCGCATGCGAGCACGAGGAGTGGTACGGAGAGCCAGTCGACACCGAGGCCGTGCAGGGCCAGGGAGAGGGCGACGGTGGCGAGGACGGCGAAGCCGGGCGGGTGGTCGGCGCGGCGCGCCTCTCCCGGAGGGCCGGGGCGCGGTGCGGTGCGGACGTCCTGGTGTGGCGAGTGCGCCGCGGCGTCCCGGTCGGGGGCACGGTGGATGTCCCGGTCCGGGGCACGGCCGAGGTCCCCGCGTACACCCCCGCGTATGCCTCCGCGTATGCCCCCGCCCGTGTCCTGGTGTGTGTCCCCGCGTGCGGTCCGGTCCGGCTCCGGCGGTATGCCGAATTCCGGTTCCCGCTGTGCCGCCTCGGGGCGCAGTTCCACGGCCCGGAGGGGCTCCAGGTGCGGTTCCGGGCTGTTCTCCTGGCCCTCGGGGTTCTGGGAGTGCTCGGCCATTTCCCCAGACTGCCCCGGACTTGCCCGCGGCGCATCAGCTCTCCACGGCCATCCGGACCCCGAGCAGCACCAGGACACCGCCGGAGACCTGCTCCAGACGTCTGCGCACGTTCGCCCTGGAGACGAACGCCCTCATACGGCCGATGAACCACACATAGACGGCGTAGTAGCCCACCTCGTAGAGCGCCCAGATCGCGGCCAGTGCCACCATCGAGGGCAGCTGCGGCGCGCCCTCGGGCACGAACTGCGGCAGGAAGGACATCGCGAAGACACCCACCTTGGGGTTGGCGAGGTTCAGCAGCAGCCCGGCGCGGTAGGACTTGGCACCCGAACGGGTCACGGGCTCTGCGGGGAACGCCTCTTCCTCCCCCGCGTGGCCGCGGCGCGCGGCCCGCAGGGTCTGTACGCCGAAGACGACGAGGACCACGGCGCCGGCGATCCGCATGATGTCGTACGCCAGTTCGGAGGCTGCCAGCAGTGCGGTGAGCCCGAAGGCCGCCACCAGGCCCCACACGAAGACCCCGGTCTCGTTGCCGAGCACGGTCAGGAATCCGGCACGCCTGCTCCGCAGCGACTGCCGGATGATCAGCACGGTGCTGGGGCCCGGTGAGGCCGCGATCAGGGTGCAGGCCCCGAGGAAGGCGAGAAGAGTGCTCAGCATGGGGCCATCCTGGGACGGCACCGTGATCGCTTGCCAGGGCTTTTTCGGGTGCTCCTGGCCACGGGGTCCGCCGGCCGGGGGCGGCGGCTCAGGGGGCGGCTCACGGCCGGTTCACGGCATGCGCCTTGAAGAACGTGTAGTGGAAGGTGCCGCCGTCCTCGGCGGTCCTGCGCAGGCAGGCCATGCCCCGGTCCCATGCGGCCGGAGTGGTGAGACCGGCGGCCAGGGCGTCCTCGCGCACGGCGTCAATCATGGCGATGAAGGTGCCCCGGGTGAAGCCCTCGACGAGCTCGGGCCGGGTCCGGTCGGCGTAGACCGTCCGTGGCTCGACCGTGACCTCGCGATAGCCGGCGCCCGTCAGCAGCGGCTCCAGCCTGCGCCCGACCAGCGCGTCGCCCCCGGCGGCCGACTGCAGGCGTATCTGGTGGCCGATCACCGCGCGTGCGTGGGCGCTGTCGGGGTGGAGGAGTGCCGAACCGTGGTCGCCCTCGACGACGGTGACGGTGCCGCCGGGACGCAGCAGCCGCCGCAGGGCACGCAGGGCTCTCCCGGGGTCCCGCAGGTGTTCCAGGACGAAGCAGACGAAGAGGTGATCGAACGAGGCGTCGGCGAAGGGCAGCTCGAACAGGTCGGCGTGGTGCCACTCCACACGCGCCCCGGGGACCTGAGCGGCGACACGGGCGCGGGCCCTGGCCAGCGAGTCCTCCGAGACGTCGACGGCTACGAGGTGCGCGCCAGGGCTGTTCGCGAGCAGGTGCACCGTCTGGGCGCCGACCCCGCAGCCGACCTCCAGCACCCTGCTGCCCGCGGGATGGAACGTGCCGCGGTGGAGCAGCGCGGCCAGCGTGTCCGCCTGGTCGCCGAGGCGGCGCGTCTCCTGCTCCGAGTAGCCGTGTACGTACGTGTCGGTGTGGTCCATGTTCCGACCCTGCACGGCACCATGGTCCGGTGAACAGGTCCAATGGCAGTGCCTCCGACCGGTCCGAAACTCCCGGACCGGCCGGCTCCGACTTCCTGCAGCTGGACACCGGCGAGGCCCCGCCGGGCGGGCTGTCCGACTGGCTGACCGGGCGGCTGCGGCGCGCGATCGCTGACGGCCGGCTGCCGGTCGGCAGCACGCTGCCCGCCGGCCGGGTGCTGGCGGCCGAGCTCCGGGTGTCCCGGGGCGTGGTCACCGAGGCGTACCGGCGGCTGGCCGAGGAGGGGCATGTCGCCGGGCGTGGCCGGGCCGGCACGGTCGTGGTCGCGGCTCCCATCGAGGCGCGGCCGGCGCGCGGACAGGAGGTCGCGTGGCCGCCGTCCGCGCCGGCCCCTTCGCCGGGGGCGGTGTTCGCCGGAGCGCCCGGCACGGACGCCTTCGACGCGCTGCGGGCGGAGCCCGCCCGTATCGATCTCTCTCCGGGCCTGCCCGATCTGACGGCGTTCCCGCGGGCGGCGTGGCTGCGCGCCGAACGCGCGGTCCTGGATGGCCTGTCCGCGTCCGGGCTCGGGTACGGGGATCCGCGCGGCGCACCGGCTCTGCGGCACGCCGTCGCCGACTGGCTGGCCCGCAACCGCGGGATCCGGGCGGAACCCGGGGAGGTGCTCGTCGTCTCGGGCACCGCCCAGGCACTCACACTGCTGGCGGGGGTCCTGCGGGACGACGGGACGAGGGAACTCGCGGTGGAGGACCCCGGATCTCTCGGAGTCCGCCAGCACCTGCGCGGCCAGGGGCTGGCCACGCCACCGGTGCCGGTCGACTCCGAGGGCGTCAGGGTCGACGCGCTGCGCGCGTGCGGTGCGGCGGCCGTGCTGCTGACCCCGGCGCACCAGTTCCCCATGGGCGTGGTGCTGGGCGGTGAGCGGCGGCGCGACCTGATGGGCTGGGCCGGCGAGGGCGGCCTGGTCGTCGAGGACGACTACGACGCCGAGCACCGCTACGACCGGCCCCCGGTGGCCGCGCTGCGGTCTGCACTGGCCGAGCGGGTCTGCTACGTGGGGAGCGTCTCGAAGCTGCTCGCTCCCGCGCTGCGGGTGGGCTGGGTGCTCGCGCCGGCGA
This sequence comes from Streptomyces sp. GC420, assembly GCF_009916105.1. Classification (GTDB taxonomy): domain Bacteria; phylum Actinomycetota; class Actinomycetes; order Streptomycetales; family Streptomycetaceae; genus Streptomyces. The sequence continues at coordinate 10,364 of NZ_JAAAXQ010000097.1, forward strand.
AGTACCGTGAGGCGCTCGTGGCCGCCAAACGGTTCGCCGACCTGGGGAACGCGCTGCTGCCTCAGCTCGTACTGGCCCGTCTGATGGACTCCGGCGAACTCGAACGTCATCTGCGGCTGGTACGCGGACGGCACCGTCGCCGCCGGGACGCGATGGTGGCCGCGATCCGCGATCACCTGCCGCGGGCCGTGGTGCACGGCGCCGCGGCGGGACTGCATCTCACGGTCACTTTCGACGCGGGCTTCGCCGACACGGACCTGGCCGCTGCGGCGCTGGCACGGGGTGTGAAGACACAGCCGCTGTCGTGGCACCGGCAGTCACGGGGGCGGCCTGGGCTGGTCCTGGGCTACGCGGCGGGCACGACCACCGGGATCGCGGAAGGCGTGGCCGTGCTCGGCGAGGTGCTGCGGCGCGGGCTGTGAGGGACCGGCGTGACCGTCCGGCGGTCCGCGGCGGTCTGCGGCGGTTTACGGAGGGCCCGCGCGGCCGATCGGGGAGAGGTCCGTTCCGGAGGGGGCCAGCGCGGCCGTTCCGGGGCGCGAGTGTCAGTGACGGATGTCACGCTGGCTCCACAAGGGACGCGTCGAAGGGAATCATCATGATCACCACTGACTTCGTGACCGGTTCACCGAGCTGGCTCGACCTCGGTGCGCCGGACGTCCCGGCCGCTGCCGCTTTCTACGGCGCGGTGTTCGGCTGGGAGCTGAAGACGATGGGCCCGGAGGCGGGTGGGTACGGCATCTTCCGCCTGGGCGGGAAGGCCGTCGCGGCGGTCGGGCAGCTCACCGAGGAAGGCGCGCGCTCGGCCTGGATGCTCTACTTCCAGGTCCCGGACGCGGACGAGGCGGCCGCCACGGTGCAGCGGCTGGGCGGCGCGGTTCGGATGGCGCCGACGGGCGTCGAGGACGAGGGCAGGATGGCGCAGTTCAGCGACCCGCAGGGCGGGCAGTTCGCCGTCTGGCAGCCCGGTGAGTTCCCGGGCCTCGAGGCCGTGGACCTGCCCGACACCCTGTGCTGGACCGAGCTGTACTCCACGGACGCGGCAGGCGCCAAGGAGTTCTACGGCGGGCTGTTCGGCTGGGAGACACAGGACATCCCGCTCCCGGGCGACGGGGGGACCTACTCCCTGATCGGCCCGGCGGGCGCGGGGCAGGAACGCATGCACGGGGGCATCATGCAGCTCCCGGCCGAAGCGCTCACGCTGACCGGCGGCAGGCCGTACTGGCACCCGGTGTTCGCCGTCACGGACTGCGACGCCTCGGTCGCCAAGGTGACCGAGAACGGCGGCAGTGTGCAGATGGGTCCGGAGGACGCCGAGGGCGTCGGCCGGCTGGCCGTCTGCGTCGACCCGTCGGGAGCGGACTTCGTCCTGCTCAACCCGCAGCCGATGCCGCCCGCCGAATGACCGCGCGCCGCACGCCGGTCCCCGCCGCAGACGCGGACGCTGACGCGGACGCGGCGAACGTCTCGTGCGGCGCGAACGCCCGGACGGCGCGGCAGCCGTGGCCCGGCCCGCCGGCAGGGTCCGTGAGGGCGGGTGCGTGGCGGCGGTGCGTGTGTGAGCGTCCGGGGGAATGGCCGCGTGCGTCCGCCTCACGTCGGCGACCCACTGCCGCCAACCCCTCCGGAGCACAGAGGACGCCGTTATCGTGCCCGGGTGAGCACCGAGAAGAGCCTGATCCAGGACCGAACGGGCGGCGTACGCCACCCCGGACCGCCCGCGGGGCCACCCGGGCTGCGGAAACCGCCGCCAGGACCGCCCGTGCCACCCGCGATCTACGACCGGGCGCCGCGCGCGGCCGGCTCACTGGTCGTCTCCGGAGGGGTCTCGCTCGTCCTGGTCGCCGTCCTGGTGTGGGTGCTCGGCTCCGGCGGCCTGCTCACCCACCCCGCGTTCGAGGCCTGGCAGACCATCGCGGTGGCCATCACGGTGCAGGCGCTGCCCTTCCTGCTGCTCGGGACCCTGGTGTCCGGTGCCATCAACGCGTTCGTACCGGCCGGCGCGTTCGGCAAGGTGCTGCCGCGCAGGCCGGCTCTCGCGGTACCGGTGGCCAGTGCCGCGGGCGTCGTGCTGCCGGGCTGCGAGTGCGCCTCGGTGCCCGTCGCGGGCAGCCTCATCAGACGCGGCGTCACACCCGCCGCTGCGTTCGCGTTCCTGTTGTCCGCGCCCGCGGTCAACCCCGTCGTCCTCGTGTCGACCGCCGTCGCCTTTCCCGGCAGCCCCGGGATGGTGGCGGCCCGGTTGGTCGCCTCCCTGGCCACCTCGGCCGTGATGGGGTGGCTCTGGCTGCGCTGGGGACGGGAGGAGTGGCTGCGGATGCCGTCCCGCCGCACCGGCCACCGCGAGGGGCACAGCCGCTGGGAGGAGTTCCGCCTCGGCTTCCGGCACGACTTCCTGCACGCGGGCGGCTTCCTGGTGGTCGGCGCCATGGCCGCGGCCACCTTCAACGTCGCCGTGCCGGACTCCGTCCTCGACGTGTTCGCCGGGTCGCCGTGGCTCTCGGTGCTCTTCCTGGCCGTGCTGGCGATCGTGCTGGCGGTCTGCTCGGAGGCGGACGCGTTCGTCGCCGCCTCCCTGACCGGGTTCTCCCCCACGGCCCGGCTCGCGTTCATGGTCGTGGGCCCCATGGTCGACGTAAAACTGATCGCCCTTCAGGCCGGGACCTTCGGGCGGGCCTTCGCGGTACGGTTCTCGGCCGTGACCGCGGTGACCGCGGTCGTCTGCTGTGTGCTGACGGGATGGTGGCTGCTGTGAGGCGGGGCGCGCAGACGATGGTTCTACTGCTCGTCGGGGCGGGGGTGCTGCGCATCACGCTCTTCGGCGATCTGTATCTGCGGTACGTCAAAGAAGGACTCCGGCCCTACCTGATCGTCGCCGGCGTGCTCCTCGTCGTACTGGGCCTCACGTGCCTGGTACGGGACCGGCGCGGCGCACCCGGCGCCGGCGGCGCGGACGACCACGGGCGCTCCCACGACGCGGACGTGGAAGCGGACGTGGAAGCGGACGTGGATCACGACGACGGCCACGGTCACGACCACGGTGGGAAGGGGCCGCGCGTCGCCTGGCTGCTCATGCTGCCCGCGCTCGCCCTGCTGCTCTTCGCGCCGCCCGCACTCGGCTCGTACACCGCCGCACGCGAACGCGCCCAGACCGTGGCACCGCGCACGGACTTCCCGGCCCTGCCCACCTCGGATCCCGTGCCGCTGACACTCACCGAGTTCACCGCCCGCGCCCAGCAGGACGCCAGGAAGAGCCTCGCGGGGCGCAGCGTGCGGCTGACGGGCTTCGTCACGCCCACGGGCAAGGGCCGGTGGCAGCTGACCCGCCTCGTGGTGAGCTGCTGCGCGGCGGACTCACGGGTCCTCAAGGTCCGGGTGCACGGGGCCGAGGCGCCGCCGGCCGACGCCTGGGTGACGATCACGGGCACCTGGCACCGGCGCGGCACCCTGGGGACGGCGTCGGCGGAGGTGGGCCTGGACGCGGAACGGGTCGAGCGGATCGAGGAACCGCCCAACCAGTACCTCGACGTCCTCCCAGACGGACAGCGCTGAGGGCCGGGCACGGGCACAAGCAGCGCGGAACGGGCCGGGGCTCGGGCGCCGCCCCCGGGCCCGGGCCGAGTCCCGTTCCTGTCCCCGCCCGGCCGCTCCCGGCCGCTCCCGGCCCTGCTCAGTCTTGCCAGTCCCCCTCGTCGCCGTCGCCGACGATACGTTCCAGCAGTTCCTGGAAGTCCTCGTCGACCATGATTTTCAGACCCTCGTCGTCGCGGTCGCTGAGCTGGCTGAGCACTCCCGCGCGCCACCAGTACACGTGCGGGCTGACCGGGCCCACGGCGTCCTCGAAGCCCGCTGCGGCGAAGGCGGCCATGCCGTTGAGGGCGGGGATGATGTCGGCGCCGCGGATCGCGTGGAAGGCCAGCTGGTGCCGGAACGGCATGGCGACGAGGGCTCCGTCGATGCCCAGGTCGCGTCCGGTGACCCGGCGCACGAGCTCGTCGAGGACCAGCACCCGGCTCGCGGTGAAGAACGAGTCGCCCATCACCACGTCGAAGCGCATCCCGTCGGCGCCCTTGAGTACCTCATGGCCCTCGACGGGCAGGGCGCGGAGGTTGCGCAGGGCGTGCGCGCGCAGTTCGTGGATGTCGCCGAGCGGGGACAGCGCATCGTCGGTCAGCATCATCACGCTCTCCGGCAGGTCGAGCGCGATGACCTCCCGCAGTCCGGGGGCGACGTCACGGGCGTGCCGGAAGGCCTCCCTCTCGATCATGTCCTCCGTGATCACCCGGGGGTAGAGCTGCGCGCGGATCTGCTCGGCGGGCAGCGTCTCCAGCGGCGGCGGCCCGTCCATGGCGCGCAGCACCATGCCGACGTGGTCGCGGACGAGCCCGGGCCACGCCTTCGCGCCCCGGGTGTCGTTGTGGCAGACCGCCGCAAGGCTCGCGAGGCCGAACTGGCGGTCCGAGTCGTCGGTGACCATGTCGGCGTAGACGGTGACCTCGAGCCCGTGCTCGGCGAAGGCCGCCCGCACCTGCGAGCGGAAGAGGCGGCCCTCTTCGACGGAGAAGAAGCCGTACTCGGGATCGCGGGGTGTCTCACGGCTGTCCCGCTTCGGCCCCCGACGGAAAATCCCCATCAGCCTCCCCCTTCACGGGTGTTCGGCGCACCCGGTGATCCTATCCGCCGCACGCCCGGCCCATTCGGGCTGTGGGAGGCAACCTTGCTGGTCACGGCCCGTTGTTCAGTGACCGTTGTCACGGCCTCCCGCCCCTGGTTCACAGATCGAGGACTCGGCGCGCAGGGCGGGGCGCTGCATGCCGCGCAGCAGGACCGGCGGAACGGTGGTCTGCCCTGCTGCGTGTGCTGCCGGAGTACGGGACCGAGCGGAGTACGGGACCGAGCGGAGTACGGCCGCCGAAATACGGTTCGCCGAGGCGCCGGTGGGGCCGACCGGCATTGCACCCCCTTCGGCCCCGGACTCCCTGTCCCCGGCTTCGGCACCCGGCGGCGTCCGCGTCACCGTGATTCTCGCCCGGTTCGTGACGCCTACGGGTCGGATTGTCGTCGAAGGCGTGGAGATCGTCCTGGAACCTCAGCCGCCGCCCCTTCCGACTGCCCCTGAGCCGGGCGCCGTGCCCCGCCACCCCACGCGCTGCTCGGGGTGTGCGCGGCCACCCAGGCCCTTGCGGACGTGGACGCCAGGACGCGGGGAAGGGATTCACGGCACGGCACCGCTCTGAGGCGGCCGCGCTTGCACACCCGGGGCGTGCAAACGCGTGAGTTACTGCCGCCCAACAGGTCACCATTACGCAGAAAGCACGTGACGCAAACGCTTGCGCAGAAACCCTCCCTGGCTTAGGTTCGGGCGCACCCCGAACGAGGGCCGGTGTCAGGGACGCGGGGAGCCGCCCACTCGCCATGGCAGGGACCGCCGAAGGCGCGCATGCGCGGCAGTTCCGCTCACGTAACCCCTGCCCACGCCCTTATGCCCCACCGGGGCGCAGTCGGGGAGCATTACTCGCACTACCTGGAAGGCCTGTGCATGTCCACGGCACACAGACGCCGGGCAATACGCCTGCTCATGATCCTTGCGCTGTCGTTCGGGGTCGCAGCCTGCGGCGCGGAGGGAGGTGGGGAGCCGCGAAGTGCGGCCGGAAACGGCAAGGGGGACGTCAGTGTCTGGGCGCACGAGGGTCAGGACGGTGAGAACAAGGCGCTTCGGAAAGCCGTCTTGGCCTTCAACGCTTCACAAAGCGACGTGAGGGTCAGCCTCGAGCTCATTCCCGGTGAGGACTACACCGAGACGATCACCTCGACCGACAGCGCCGACCTGCCCGACATCCTGGAGTTCGACGGACCGACCCTGGCGAACTTCGTCCACAACAAGAAGCTTGCCCCCCTGTTCAAGTACGTGTCGCTCACGACAGTCGCCAACGCCACCGAGGCGGTTCAACTGCAGGGCACGATCGACGGCGAGCTGTACGGGCTGGCCATGTACGACTCCGGCCTCGGCATGTACGGCAATGAGCGACTGCTGGAAGCAGCGGGTATTGACTACCCCAAGAACGCCGAAGAGGCGTGGACGGCTGACACGTTCGCCCAAGTGCTGGCCGAGTTGGCGAGCAAGGATCCGGACGGCAGGATTCTCGACCTCCAGGAGGGCAACGGGCTGGCGACGGAATGGGGCACCTACGGATTCTCACCCATTCTCTGGTCGGCGGGCGGTGGATTGATCGACAGTCGTGGCAGGGCCGGCGGCGTACTCGACAGCGACCCGGTCGTGGCGGCCATGAAGGAGTTCCAGTCCTGGAAGCCGTACGTCGACCCCGACCCCGACGCGTTCGCCGACAGCGACGTGGCACTCAGCTGGGCAGGCCACTGGATGTACCCCGCCTTCCGCAAAGCCCTGGGAGACGACCTGGTGGTAATGCCATTGCCCGACTTCGGCAACGGACCCAAGACCGGGCAGGGTTCCTGGTCCTGGGGCATCGGAGCGGCCACCCGGCACGGCAAGGCGGCGGGCAGGTTCCTCGACTTCCTGCTGAATGACGACAACGTCATGGCCATGACCAATGCCAATGGGGCGCCACCTGGCACTGTGACGGGACTTGAGGAGAGCAGGCTGTACGGCAAGAACGGCCCTCTGAGGCTGTTCACCGAGATGTTGTCCGTCCCCTGCGGAAGCCTGATCACCTACATCGACAAGTCCTGCGTCGCCACCACCCGGCCCCTCACCGCCGAATATCCCAAGGTGACAAGCGAGTTCGGCAAGGCGCTCGAAGCAATCTACTCAGGCACGGACCCGGGCTCCGCGCTTGCCGACGCGGCGCGCGCGATCGACCGGGAACCCACTGAGAAGAGTGCGTCCGGGAGCTGAGCGACCGGACGGTCCGGGGACGGCCGATGCGGACCTTGCACCCAGGCGCGAGGACGCCATACGGCGGGGCCTGCGGCGAAGAGGTTCCAGCGCACCGTCAAAGAGGTGGGGCGAGAACATCGCCGTGGACGGCGGGGCCCGGGCCCCGCACCTGCGCGGGCGCACCGAGGCGCCCGGGGATCCGCCGCTCGGCACCCCTCGGGGTCCGGGGCCGCCTCGGCAGACCCGCCTCCGGTTCCACCGCCGCCCGCCCCGGCACAGGCGGCAGCCGGTAGGACGCGGTCCGGGACGTCCGTGCAGGTCACCGCAGGTCTTGACAATGCACCCCCAGGCGTTGACTCGCTGCCAACTCGAATTTCCAACGGATTGAGCGATCAACGCCAGGTCCGATCGCCGAGGCACTCAGGGTCCGCCGAGACGGAACGGGCCGGAGATCACGCCGCAGCCCACATGGTCCCCGCAGCACAGGAACGGCCGCGGTGTATGCCACACCCCTCACGGCACCCGGAGGAGAGGCACGGATGCCGTACCCGAGCCGCCTCGGCGCCGGAGAGTGTCCCCGTCACAGAGCCCCTGGGAACGTCCCCGCACCGGCACGCCGAGCCGCCGTCGCGCTCCCGGCCCGGGTGGAGCAGGTCCGTACCGTCCGTCGCTTCACCTCACAGACGCTCACCAACTGGGGCCTCGGCGATGACGACCGTGGCGCCGCCGTGCTGATCGTCAGTGAACTGGCCGGGAATGCCGCCCGGCACGGCCAGTCCGACATGGAGATCCTCCTCGCCCTGGCCGGATCCGCCCTCCACCTGGTGGTAGCCGACTCCGGTGGCTCCGCCGGCCCTTCCGCCGACCCTTCCGCCGGCCGGTTCCACGGTCCCGAGGAGCACTACGGCCGTGGTCTGAACATCGTCCGGTCACTCGCCGAGCGGCTCACGGTCCGCCAGGATCCGGAAGGGTGGCGGGGCGGTGTCCTCCTCCGGACCGGTACCGTTCGGGGGAACCACCAGCAGGTCGGCGCGGAGGGCGAGTGGGCCGTCACGGATGTCGTCGCGGAGCAATTCCCCGCCGAGCCCGCATGATCCCTGTCGTACCGCCCGCTGCAAGTCCCGCGTCCAGGCCCGTCCGGGCCGGCAAGGGGGAGCGATGACCACCCGACGGGTCACCCTCGCGGATGTCGCCCGTAAGGCGGGCGTCTCGAGGGCGACGGCCTCCTTCGTGATGGGCGGCCGCAGCGACATGCGAATCTCCGCAGCGACACAGGCCCGCGTGCTCCGCGTGGCCCAGGACCTGGGCTACCGGCCCAACCTCACCGCCCGTGGCCTGCGGACGTCGGTCACGCGCACCATCGGTCTGGTCTCGGACACCATCGCCACCGCTCAGTACGCCGGCGAGGTCATCCACGGCGGTCTCGACGCGGCGTTGGCCAACGACCATCTGCTCCTGATCGCCGAGTCCGCGGGAGACCGGCACGTCGAGGAGCGGTTGCTCGAGGGCATGCTGGACCGCCAGGTGGACGGCATCGTCTACGGGGCCATGTACACCCGTGTGGTGGAGCCGCCGCGAAGTCTCCTCGGCCGACCCGTTGTCCTGCTGAACTGCCTCGCGGAGGGCTTTCCGGCTCCCTCCGTCATCCCCGACGAGGAGGCCGCCGGCCGGACGGCGGCGCAGGCTCTCCTCGACGCGGGCCACCGCGACGCCATCTACGTCGTCGGAGGCCACCACGTGACCTCCCGAACGCCCGACGGGGTCTTCGCCGGGCGAGAGCGCATGTCCGGGATCGAGCATGCCTTGCGTCGCGCGGGCGTTGCCCCGGCCCGCGTCATCGAATGCGCCTGGGCAGTCGAACAGGGATATGAAGAGGTTCGGGCCCTGCTCGCCGGAGGACACCGCCCTCAGGCGATCATCGGATGCAACGACCGGGTTTCGTTCGGCGCATGCCAGGCATTGCAGGAGGCCGGGCTCGACGTGCCCGGTGACGTGTCAGTGGTGTCCTTCGACGACAGCGGCCTCGCGTCGTGGGCGCGTCCGCAGCTCACCAGCATCGCACTGCCCCACTACCAACTGGGCAGGACAGCGGTGGAACTGCTCATCGGAGGTCGCCTCGAACCGGTGGTGCACCGGATCCCCATGCCGCTGCGGGTACGGGCCTCCCTGGCCCGGCGGACGCACCGCTGACCGCCGGAACCGCTTCACGGCCCAGCCGGCCGGCGCACATCCGATCCCGCCCGGACGTTTTTGACGGCAGGATCACTGCCTTCTGTTCCGCCCACTGCGCCGACCGCTGGTAGCAGCCCTCGCCGCAGCCGACTCCGATCCGTCGGGAACCGTCTTCACCAAGCGGCCCGAGCTGCTGGTTCCCCGGCCTCCGCCGGGGGTCACCCTTCCGGGATCCCTTCTTATGGCGGCAGGGCGAGAGATGGAACATGATCGCCGGTGCGGGCTTGCGCGATGGCCGCGCAGCAGCCCTCCTGTACACCGTTGACCGGTCCCACGACGCTCAGGACCCCCGTGCCCACGGCGGCAGGTACAGCGTCCCGCTCCCGGGCGCCGCAGCGGCCGGCGCCTGCGAGGTGCGGATCTTTCTCGACCGTTCTGTCGCCGAGGTCTTCACGGACGCCGGGGAAACCCTCACGGTGCGCTTCTATTCCGGACACGACGCCCCATGGAGCCCGACAGCGCACGGCAACGGCGACGACCGCGTCCGCCTCACGGCAGAAATGCACACCCTGCGCCTGCCGGAAGGCGACGAACGGTGATCGGGTGGTGGACTGCGGCGGTGCGGCCCAGCGGTGTTTCTCTGGAGGGCTGATCACCGAGGCGTACGAGGAGGAACATGCAAGCTGCCCGGCATGCCGACGGACGCCCGTTCACGCAGGAGCATGGGCACGCGGTGCACTGCCGGAGTCAAGTCGCCATTTGCGAGCGCGAGTTGGACGGAAAGCCCGCCGAGTTCATAGTGCGGCAAGGCCAACGTGGTGAGAGCGGGACGGAGCCGCGATGCGATGTCCTGGTCATCGAACGAGACGACCGATACGTCGGCGGGTATACACAGATCTGCCTCGGCGAGTGCCTGGTAGGCCCCGAAGGAGAGCCGGTCGTTGGAGCACACGAGCGCGCGCGGGCGGCGGCCCCGGGCGAGCAGGCCCCGCACTTCACGGTAACCGTCCTCGGTGCTCCATTCGCATTCGATGACGCCTTCCAGGGATGCTCCCGAGGCACGCAGAACCTCCTGCAACCCGCGCATCCGCTCGTTGCCGGCGAAGACGCCCTCGACCGCGTCGGCGATGGCCCTGTGGCCTCCGATCGCCCAGATGCCGTCCCTGTGCCCCGCGGCGACCAGCGCCTGGCCGGCCAATCTGCCGGCCACGATCTCGTCCGGTACGACGGAGGGGGCACCGTAACCCGGAGCGAGGCAGTTCAGTAACACCACTCGGTGGCCGAGGAGTTCCTGTGGCGGCACGACGTAGCGGGTGTACATGGTCGCGTAGATCACCGCCTCGACCTGACAGCCCAACAGGCCGTGAATCATCGCCGACTCCGTGGCGCGGTCCCCGCATGTCTCCGTGATGATCAGCAGGTCACCGTGAGCCCGAGTGGCGTCAAGGGCGCCGCGGATCATCTCGCCCGCGAAAGGCGTGCTGGTGATCGCGTCGGAGAGCAGGCCGATTGTCCGGGTGGGCTTCGCCCGCGCACCGCGCCCGGTGACTTTCGAGCGGTACGACAGCAGACGGGCAGCCTTCAGCACCATGCCCCGGGACGCCTTGGAGATCCGCATCTCGGTCCGGCCGCCGAGGACGAACGACGCAGTGACCTGCGACACGCCCGTCCTTCGGGCGACATCCGCCATCGTTCCCCGGTGTGCAGCCACTACCGGCCCCCGTTGCTAAATCGAATCAGCAGCTTGCCAGAAGAATGAGTGGGCAGGGGCCCCGTGTCAACGTCCGCTGCACACAGAGTGACCCGTTTCGCTCTGAGGCATCCGGCATCCGAGACCAGCGGCCGCCCGGCCCGCGGGCTGCGCTGCACCGGCCAGGACGAGGCCGGGCAGGTCCGTGTCGTGGAACTGCCCGGCCATCCGTTCTTCCCGGCCGCCCTGTCAGCCGGAGCCGCGCCTTCGCCGGGGCCCCGGCCGCTCACGCGGTGGCGGCCGGGGAGCGCGCGGCCCGGGTCGGACCCGGGAAGCGGGTGCGTCGCACCGGGCGCGTCACACCGAGTGCGTCACAAAGGGCGTCCGTAGCGCACGTTGCCGGTCCAGATCCGCTCCAGCCGCACCCGCGATCCGGGGCGCGGGGCGTGCCAGATCCTTCCGTGGCCGGCATAGATGCCGACGTGCCCCACGGTGCCGCCGCGAGGGAAGAACACAAGGTCTCCGAGGTGCCGGCGGTCGCCGTGGACGGGGCGGGAGCGCCGGTACTGCTGGGCCGCGGTGCGCGGCAGGTGTTTTCCCGCCTTGCGGAAGGAATACAGGGTCAGTCCCGAGCAGTCGAACCGGTCGGGGCCGGTCGCCCCGTACGCGTACGGCGCACCGCGCTTGGACGCGGCCACCGCCACCGCTTTCACCCCGTAGTACCCCGCTGCGTGACCGTGGGCATGGGCAGCGGGCACGTTCAGAGCGCCGATGGCCAGCACTGCCGAGAGCAGCGCGACGGCCCGTGCGAGGCGCCGGGCCGGGCAGGGTTTTCGCGGCCGCCTGCGGGCTCTGGTCCAGGTTCCGGACATGGTGAAACCTCCGCATCGGATGAGGGGAGCCAGACACTGGTCGGACATTGTGCAATTCCCTGTCTTCGATTCCTTCGGCTCCCCGCACCCCCCACTTCAGAGAATCGGCGCGTTTTCCGCTCTATACGGCCGCCGATTTTTCTTCGCATTCACCCTGATTACGTAGCGGAACACAGAGTATTCCGTCGGGATTCTCAACACATTCACGATTCGTATTCAGAACCTATTTTGCGGACTTTCCCGCCCTCCCGGTCCTCGCCGGAGGGAGGTCACCTTCCCGGCCCCGGCGCCAAGCCGCCGG
>NZ_JAAAXQ010000098.1 GCF_009916105.1 Streptomyces sp. GC420
CGCGACTGCCGCTACGCGCGTCGTCCTCGGTACCCGCGAAGAACGGGTGCTCGGGTTCCTCCGCCGGAGAGTCCCAGTCCTGCTGTTCCTCCTGCCCCCCGTCCCGGCCGTACCCCTGGTCGTCCGGGGGCCGGCACGCGCGGCCGGAGGGATTGCCTCCGGTGCAACGGCCCCCGCATATGCGCCCGGTGGGTTTTCTCCCACCGGGCGTAACCATGAACTCGACTATGAAGTTGAACAGTTGAACTGGTTGGCCCTCTCGTGGATGGAAACCCGGAGAAGATGGGTAAAAGCGCTGTGGGCGCCGGGCAATTCATGATTCCCTCTCTGACGTAATCGCAGCCCTCGGACCCTGATGGGCACGCGCCGGTGAACCAACCCCCTTGTTTCCGCCCGGGGTGGGCCGGCCCACCTTCCACTGCGTGTTTGCGGAGCCGACCCATGCTCACGACCCTCAAGACCGCCTATACCGACACGCGCGCTTCGGATCTGTCCTGGTGCCTGGGCAAGGAACCGCTGCCAGCCCTGGCCGTCCAGGACGTGCGACTCGGCTCCGCGGAGGTGCAGTTGAGACTGCTCGGTGCCTCGCACCAGGTCATCATCGAGGAGGACCGGGAATCCTGCTCGGAGACGGTCGCCTGTATGCCGGGGAGCAGCAATCCGCTTCCGCTCGGCGTCTCCGAGCGGATCGGAAACTGGGAGTACGAATTCGCCGCCCGTGTGGAGACCCTGTCCAAGGGCTCCTTCGCGGGCCGGGCCCAGGAGTTGCTCGCCCTGGTGTCCGATCACCCGCACGGCCTGGCCGGCACCTTCCCCGGCAGCCCGCACGCCTTCACCGCCCTCCTGGTGCAGCGTCAGGACGGCCAGGTCAGCTGGCGCACCTGGCACTCCTATCCGCAGGAGAGCTGTCTGGTCGCAACCCGTACCAGGGTCGGCGTCAGGGCGCCGGCCCCGCTCTGAGATCGCCGGTACCGGGTACCGGGTACCCGGCCTCGGCTCCCGGCCCCCTGCCCGTTCCGGTGACCCCCGACTTCCGGACCGGGCGCGTGCGCCCGGGAGCCCGTGTGGGAGGACGGGGATCGGGAAGCGGCCGTGCGCGCCGCGCGCGGGCCTCGCGCGGCGCACGGAACGCGCCCGCGCCGGTGAACATAAGTGCGAGTCCTGGCGGCCGCATCCCGAGTCGGTGGGGCTGAACTGCGGCAACCGGTTCGAAACCTCATTGAACCCTTGTGGGTGACCAAAAGCACCGGGATCGTAACGTAGCGTTCCCGGCGTGATCGACTCCTCCGTGGCGGCCCGGTCGTCCGGCGGACCTGGGGCACGGGAGCCGCAGGAGCCGCGGGAGCGGCGGGATGCGCCCGATCCGCAGACGCACGCCCGGCTGCCCGTTCCGCCGGGGGCGGGACGGCTGCTCGTGCTCGGTGCCGCCTTCGTGTGTGCGGCCTGCGGACTGGTGTACGAGCTCGAACTCGTTGCCCTCGCCTCGTACTTGAGCGGGGACTCGGTCACCCAGGCTTCCCTCGTGCTGTCCGTGATGGTCTTCGCGATGGGCCTGGGCTCGCTCCTGGCCAAACGGCTGCGCGGCCGGGCAGCCGCTGGGTTCGGTGCCGTCGAGGCCGCTCTCGCGCTGACCGGCGGCGCCTCCGCGATGGCGCTGCACGCCGCCTTCGCCTGGCTGGGCGCCTCACGCCCGGTCCTGGTCGGATTCTCGCTGGCCATCGGAGTGCTGATCGGGGCCGAGGTGCCCTTGCTGATGACCCTGATCCAGCGGGTGCGCCGGCAGGACGCGGGCGGGGCCGTGGCCGACCTGTTCGCCGCCGACTACGTGGGCGCCCTCGTCGGCGGGCTGGCCTTCCCCTTCCTGCTGCTGCCGTGCCTGGGCCAGCTCACGGGGGCCCTGGTCACCGGCGCCGTGAACGTGATCGCCGGCGGGGCGCTGGTGCTCTGGCTGTTCCGCGGCGACCTGGGGCGCCGGGCGCGCTGGTGGCTGCTCGCCGCGAACGCCTGCGTGCTCGCCCTGCTGGCCGCGGGCACGGTGCTGGCCGACGACTTCGAACGGGCCGCGAGGCAGGCCGTCTACGGAGATGACGTACGCGTCGCGCTGCACACCGGCGTACAGGACATCGTGCTGACCGGACCCGCCCGCGGTCCCGCCGACATCTACGTCGACGGACGGCTGCGCGCCGGGGGCCGGGCGCCGCACCGCTACCACGAGACGCTGGTGCACCCGGCCATGGCCGGGGGCCCGCGCCGACATGTGCTGGTCCTGGGCGGTGGTGACGGCCTTGCCGCCGCCGAGGTCCTGAGGTACGGGGACGTCTCGGCGGTGACGGTGGTGGACCCCGACCCGGCCATGGTCCGTCTCGCCGGAACCGACCCCGCGCTGCGCGCGATGAACGGTGAGGCTCTCGCCGATCCCCGGGTGCGGGTGAGGATCGGGGACGTCTTCGGCTGGCTGCGCAAGGAGGCGGGCCGCAAGGAGGCGGACCGTGCGGAGTCAGGCCGCACGGGTCCGGGAGCCCTGGGGCCCGGAGTTCTGGGGCCGGAGCGGGCCGGGACCGGCGGGTACGACGTCGTGGTCGCCGACCTGCCCGACCCCTCCCACACCGCCGCCGCCAAGCTGTACTCGCAGGAGTTCTACGGGCTAGCGGCCCGGGTTCTGCGCCCCGGAGGACGGCTCGCCGTGCACACCGGGGCCACGAAGGGGCGGCCCGGTGTCCTGTGGACCGCCGACGCCACCGTGCGCGCCGCCGGACTGCGCACCCTGCCGTACACCCGGCACGACCGGGGCTTCCTGCTCGCTGCCCGTGCCCGGCCCCGTGCCGCCCTCGCGCCGCGGGCTCCCCGGCTGCGAACCCTGACCGTGACCGGCCTGGAGCGGGCCGTACGGGCGGCCGGGCGGCAGCGGATCGAGGGGATGCCGCCGTCGACGCTGGTGCATCCGCGTTACGGGGTGTGACCGAGATACGCGCCAAAGGGGCAACGGGATGATCTTGAAGCCCTGAGCGCCGGGGCCCTCGCCGCATTTCAGAGGGACACCCGCGCTGTTCTGCCAGCGGCAGAACACCGGCCGGACCGGGCTCGACGATCACTACAGTCCAGTCTCATGACGACGATTACGACGCGTACGGTCGAGTATCCGGCCGACGGTTTGACGATGATCGGGCACCTCGCGCTCCCGGCCGGTGTCGACCGCCGGCCTGCGGTGCTGCTCGGCCCGGAGGGCATGGGGCTCAGCGACGTCGAGCGCCGCCGGGCCGATGCTCTCGCCGAGCTGGGATATGTAGCGCTGGCCTTCGACCTCCACGGCGGGCGCTATTTGGGTGACCCCGAGGAGATGCTGGCCCGTTGCATGCCACTGCTCGCTGATCCCGACCGCATGCGGGGGATCGGCCATGCGGCGCTCGACGTGCTGCGCACCGAGCCCCGGACTGACCCCGACCGGATCGCCGCCGTCGGCTACGGCACCGGGGGCGCCGTCGGGCTGGAACTCGGGCGCGGCGGCGTCAGCCTGCGCGCGATCGGGACAGTCAACGCACTGACCACGGGTCGACCGGGCGAGGCGGCGCGCATTCGCTGCCCGGTGTGGGCCGGGGTCGGGTCGGAAGACCCGATCATGCCGCCCGAGCAACGGAACGCGTTCACCGCCGAGATGCAGGCTGCGGGCGTCGACTGGCGCCTCGCGGTCTATGGCGGAGCCTTGCACGCCTTCCACCACCCGCCGGTCGACCACCCCGTGGTCCCCGGCGTCGGCTACCACCCACAGCACGCACAGCGAGCCTGGCGCGACGTCGTCGACCTGCTCACCGAGTGCCTGCCTGTGATGGAGAACTTGGGGGCATGACCCAGGCAAACATGTTGGTGCCAGGCCTCGTCGGCATCGCGCACTGCACAGCAGACCCGCATTCGGGTAGTTGTGCGATCGCGGAGACGTATTCACAACTGCCGCAGTGAATACCGGATTTGCTGCGAGGGAGCCCTGGCCGTGATCGTCGCGACCCGCGGCGGACCGTTCCGGCTTCCAGGGCGAGATGTACGCATTTACTACGGCGTCGCTCTGCTGACCATGCGTAAACGGCCTCGGGACTGGTAGGCCCGCATGTTCAGGAGTCGCGTATTCGCCGGAGCCGTCGGCCGATCGTCACCCTGTGTCGGTGCCCTGCGGCATGATGATCGGCGTGGACACCGAGATACTGATAGACGTCTGGCAGCAGCTTCTCGCCGACCCTCGCAAGTCGTGGGTGCTGTTCGAGCATGGCACTTGTGTCGTGCTGACCGGTCCGGACGGGGAGCTTGCCGAACAGGCCACCGACCTCCTGAAGAAGTTCGGCCCGGCGCATGCGGGATCTTCGGCAGGAGACTTTGGGGTGATCGACCTCAAGGACGTCGAGGGATGGGTCGTCACCGGGCATCACAACGATGTCCTTACCTATGTCGGCCCCGATGAGCCTCAGGATCAGTCACACATCGCTGTCGGGCTGTTCGGACGTTCCAAGCGCCACCGGGACGGCAACGAGCTTCAGGTCGTCCACGTTGAGGACAAACGAGGCTCAGCGGACCCAGCCTGAGTACGGCGCTTCATCGCTGGTGGTCGCCGGGGGCGTATCGGCTCCATGTTCCTCCGGCTTCGGTGACCAGGCGGGCGGCCGTCTTGTCGTGGTAGCCGAGCGCCTTCGCGATGACGGGGGCCGGGGCCTGGAGGACGAGCTGGCGAATGGCGGAAGTCCTGCCGCGCTGCGGCGGGACGCCGATCTCACGCAGATGAACCTGGAGGCTGACCGGATTCATCGGCTGTCCGGGCTGGCGGCCAGGGAAGAGCCACTGCGAGCTCCTGCTGCTGGCGTAGGGCAGGTGTTGCCGGGACTGGAGGTAGGCCCGCATCAGGTCGGCGATGGGCTGCGGCAGCGGGGACGGCGGTTCTCCCAGCCGGACGGTGACCGTGGTCGCGGGCGAGGGCGGCGATGGAGTGCCCCCTCTCAGTCAGTGGCGTGTCGTTCGGGTGCGGCGGTCTGGGGCGTGGCTGCCCAGGAGGCGAGCGGGCGCAGGCTCTGTTCGGAGGGGGAGGCGGGTTCTGCGGTGTAGATGGTGAGGGTGAGGCCGGGTTCGGCGGTCATCTCCAGACCTTCGTAGGCGAGGGTGACCTCCGAGGCCGGGGGGACCTGGAGCCGATACGCCTCTGGTGACCACTGGCGGTCGCCACCAGGCTGGAGGCCACGGAGCAGTACCTGAACCTGCGGTCGGCTGAACGAACCTGCTACCCCGCAGGCAAGGGACTCAGCGGAATCTGCATCAACGCCCAGCGCGTGAAGGTGAGCAGAGCTTCACCGGCGATGTCCTCAAGCCGGTCGAAGTCCTCCGGCAGCACGTCGAGTGGGAAGTGCTCGACTTCCCGGTCGGCTCGCTTGATCAGGACGAGGGAGCGGTAACAGAGCTTGGGCGGATGCTCAAGAAGAATCGCTCGCAGAGACCCCGTCGCATCGTCGGCCAGGTGCTGATCAAGCCACCCGGCCTCACGCCCCCTGCCGAGGCGAAGGCGCTCGCTCTTCGAACTCAGTTCTACCAGGTCCTGCTTGCTCACACGCTTGATCGCTCTGGGCACCTTCTCCGGCATGAGAGCAGGTTAGCCATCGACGGCCAGACCGCGAGTTGCTGCACGGCACAGGCCATGCCCCTGCGACGCCCCCAGCACACACAGTGACTGCGACGACGCTTGGGCAGCAGTACTCGCGACAGTTGAATACGCGAGTCCACCAGTACCAAGGCCGGTAAAGCCGCATCAAGATCTACTCATTGCCCCCTTGACGCGTATCTCGGCTGAACCCCGTTACCGTTCCTGAAGGCTGAGCGGGAGTGGGCCCGTTCAGCCGCACGCCCCGGACGGTCTTGGGCGCACTGGTCCCCGGCGTACTCGGCCCCGGGGCGGCGACTCGAATCCCGTCCGCGGTCCGGTCCCGGGAGGCCGGTTCCCTTACGACCCGGCAGGACGGATACGGCCGGAGGCGACGGGAAGGCCCCGGACCATCACTCCGGTGGAGCGGGGGCCCCGCACTTCCCCAGCTACCCGCCGGGGGTGCCCCAGGCGCCGTACCCGGCGTCCCGGACCGCACGATCACCGTAGCCCGAACAGCTCAGCACGCCGCAAGCCCGTAAACCGACCCCGTAAACCGACCATCGCACGATCGGGCTAACCCGACCTTGTGAATACTCTCCGGCGAGCAGCCGTCAACCCTCGTCGAAGTTCGAGCATGGACGGGTTCCCATGTGGGATGCGTGGGTAGGCTCGGCTGCCATGGAGCATGAGGTGTTCGTTCCGTTCCCGGCGGAGTCCGTCCGGCAGGTGCTTGCCGACCCCGACCGCCTGGCCCGCTGCCTGCCCGGACTCCAGCAGGACGCGAGCGAGCCGGCCGAGCCCGGCACCGTCTCGGGCCGCCTCAAGGTCCGGGTCGGCAGCACGTCGATCACCTACCGGGGCACCCTGCGGGTCACCGGTTCCGGCGCGGCGTACACGGCGCAGGCCGACGGCGCGGAGGCCCGTGGCACCGGCTCCGTCAAGCTCGCGCTCGGCCTCACCCTGGCGGAGACGCCGTCCGGTACGGCCCTGACCTTCACCGGGACGGCGTCGGGAGACGGCAGGCTCGCCGAACTCGGCGCCGAGCAGACCGAGTCCGCAGGCAGGCGGCTGCTGGACCGCTTCGGCACACAGCTGGCCCAGGTGCTGGAGGAGTCGTCGGCGGGCGGGGAGCCCGGGACGGGCGCCGGGGCCACGGGCCCCGAGGAGCACGGGGACCGCGAGGAGGCGGAGGAAGAAGCCCTGCTCGGCGCGGAGTCCGAAGCGGAAGCGGCTGACGTGGCTGACGTGGCTGACGTGGCGCAGGAGGAACCCGCCGAGCGGGACTGGCTCGACGAGGCCGAGCTGGAACCCGAGGCCGGGGAGGATCCCTCGTCGGTGTTCGAGGCAGAGGTGCCGCCGTCCTCGCTCGATCCGCTCGCCGACGACGAGGAACCGCCCGCCGAGGCCGCCCACGCACGCCGGACGATGATCGGCCGCAGCGCGGAGGAGGTCGACCACGCTCCGCCGCGCGGCCGCTACGCACCCGTCCCCGCACCCGAGACCGTCTCCTCCGCCACCGCCACCCTGCGCTGGGCGGCGCCCGCGGCCGCTCTCGCGGTCGCCTCCGCCGTCCTCCTCGCGCGGGCGCTGCGGCGCCGCCGCTGAGACCGGACACCGCCCGGAGGCCTGCCCCGCGGTCCCCGCGGTCCCCGCGGACCTCGTGAACACCGCGGGTCCCACGGGCCCGTCCCCCGGCGGTCGGTCGCCCGCACCCCAGGGGGACGGGAGACCGCGGGAGCGTTCCCACCGCTAGGGTCGAGGGTGTGAGCACCCATGAGACGACGACCGGAGCCGGGGTACGGCTCAAGGCCGGTGGCGCGGAACTGACCGTGCACCCGGAGAACGGCTGCCGGCTCGGCAGCCTGCGTATCGACGGTACGGAACTGCTGCGCCAGGGGCCCAGGTTCGGCAGCTTTCCGATGGTTCCGTGGTGCGGGCGCACCGCCCTCGGCCAGTTCCGGAACGGTGCCGTCCGGCATCGGCTGCCCGTCGACGCCGGGCCCCACGCCATCCACGGCACGGTCCGTGACGGCGTGTGGAAGACGATCCGGGTCTCCGGGACCGAGGCGGTGTTCACGTACGACCTCGTCGAGCCCTGGCCGTACAGCGGCCGGGTCACGCAGATCTTCGAGCTCTCCGAGGACGCCCTGACCACCCGCCTCGGTGTGGAGACGTACGAGAACTCGTTCCCCGCCCAGGCCGGCTGGCACCCTTGGTTCCTGCGCAACCTCGGCACCGGCGGCGACGACGTGACGATGGAGTTCACCCCGTCGTGGCAGGAGGAGCGCGGCGAGGACCACCTGCCCACCGGCCGCCGTATCGACCCGCTGCCGGGCCCCTGGGACGACTGCTTCGGCATGCCCGACGGCGTCGACGTCAAGCTCACCTGGCCAGAGCAACTGGAGCTCAGGATCACCAGCCACGTGGAGTGGGTGGTGGTGTACGACGAACAGGCCGAGGCCGTCTGCGTGGAGCCGCAGTCGGGGCCGCCCAACGGGCTCAACACCCACCCGCGCCTGGTGACGCCGATCGACCCGCTGGAGATCGAGACCACCTGGAGCTGGCGCCGCCTGCCGGACCGGTCCGAGTCCTGACCCGGCGCCGGTCCCGCGCCGGTCCCGCACCGACCCCGCGACCGCACCGACCCCGCGTCCGACCCGGCCCTGACCCGGCCCTGACCCGGCCCTGACCCGGTCCGGCGTCCCGACCCGGCAGCGGGTTCAGGCGCGGTCGCTCGACCCGCGACCGGACGGAGTCCGGGCCCGCTGTCCCTCCTCGGGGGACCGCATAAGCTCATAGCCATGACTGACGTACGTTCCGAGCTGTTGCAGCAGATCAAGGACAAGGCCGTGGTGCACGGCAAGGTGACCCTCTCCTCGGGTCTGGAGGCCGACTACTACATCGATCTGCGCCGCATCACGCTGGACGGGGTCGCGGCTCCCCTGGTGGGCCAGGTCATGCTGGACGTCACCGCCGAGTTCGACTTCGACGCCGTGGGCGGGCTGACCATGGGCGCCGACCCGGTGGCCACCGCGATGCTGCACGCGGCCGCCGCCCGCGGCCGGACGCTCGACGCCTTCGTCGTCCGCAAGGCCGCCAAGGCGCACGGCCTCCAGCGCCGTATCGAGGGACCGGACATCAAGGGCCGCCGGGTCCTGGTCGTCGAGGACACCTCGACGACGGGCGGTTCGCCGCTCACCGCCGTGGAGGCGGTCCGCGAGGCCGGCGGCGAGGTGGTCGCGGTGGCGACGATCGTGGACCGGGCGACCGGCGCCGCCGAGAAGATCACCGAAGGCGCGGGCGTGCCCTATGTGTTCGCGTACGGCCAGGAGGACCTGGGACTGGCCTGAGCACCGGGCCTCTGATCCGGGCTTGATCCGGGCTTGATCCGGGCTTTCCTTGGGCCTTGGGTGTTTCACGTGAAACACCCAAGGCCTCACCCCTTTGTGTGCTGTCCGCAGGGTGGAGTCGGCGGAGGCATCTGGGAAGATAGGCCGCGACGATGACGTCACCCACTGGTCAGGGCCCATTTCGCACACCCGCACATCACAAGGAGCGGACAGATGCCCATCGCAACCCCCGAGGTCTACAACGAGATGCTCGACCGGGCGAAGGCAGGCAAGTTCGCCTACCCGGCCATCAACGTGACCTCGACGCAGACCCTGCACGCCGCCCTGCGCGGTTTCGCGGAGGCCGAGAGTGACGGCATCATCCAGATCTCGACCGGAGGCGCCGAGTTCCTCGGCGGTCAGTACAGCAAGGACATGGTGACCGGTGCGGTCGCGCTGGCCGAGTTCGCGCACATCGTCGCCGAGAAGTACCCCGTCACCGTCGCCCTGCACACCGACCACTGCCCGAAGGACAAGCTCGACGGGTACGTGCGCCCGCTGCTGGAGGTCTCCCGCAAGCGCGTCGAGGCCGGCCAGAACCCGCTGTTCCAGTCCCACATGTGGGACGGCTCCGCCGAGACCCTCGCCGACAACCTGGCCATTGGCCACGAGCTGCTGGCCCGGGCCGCGGCAGCCAAGATCATCCTCGAGGTCGAGATCACCCCGACCGGCGGCGAGGAGGACGGCGTCACGCACGAGATCAACGACGAGCTCTACACCACCGTCGACGACGCCCTGCGCACCGCCGAGGCCCTGGGTCTGGGTGAGAACGGCCGCTACCTGCTGGCCGCCTCCTTCGGAAACGTCCACGGCGTATACAAGCCGGGCAACGTCGTCCTCCGCCCCGAGCTGCTGAAGGACCTCCAGGAGGGTGTGGCGGCCAAGTACGGCAAGGCCAGCCCCTTCGACTTCGTCTTCCACGGCGGCTCCGGCTCCACGGTCGAGGAGATCACCACCGCGCTGGAGAACGGTGTCGTCAAGATGAACATCGACACCGACACCCAGTACGCCTTCACCCGCCCCATCGCGGACCACATGTTCCGCAACTACGACGGTGTTCTGAAGGTCGACGGCGAGGTCGGCTCGAAGAAGACCTACGACCCGCGCAGCTGGGGCAAGCTGGCCGAGGCGTCCATGGCCGAGCGCGTCGCCGAGGCGTGCGCGAACCTGCGCTCCACGGGTACCAGGCTGAAGTAGTCGCTCTTTCCCTACGAGGGCCCGGTCCACGGCGTGCCGCCGTGGACCGGGCCCTCGCCCATGACCCCCGCGGAGGCAGTCAGTGCGGTACGACTTCGACACGCCCGTCGACCGGCGCGGAACCTGGTGCGTGCAGTGGGACCGGGTGGAGGACCGGTTCGGCACTCCCGGGCTGCTGCCGTTCACCATCTCGGACATGGACTTCACCTCCCCGCCGGAGGTTCTGGCCGCGCTGCGGGCACGCCTCGACCACGGTGTGTTCGGTTACACCACGTGGCGCCACGACGACTTTCTCTCCGCCGTCACCCACTGGCACGCCACCCGCTACGGGACCCCGCTCGACCCCGAGACCGTGGTCTACGGCCCGTCCGTGCTCAACCAGCTCTCGCAGCTGCTGCGGATGTGGACGGCGGAGGGTGACGGGATCGTCGTCCACACGCCGACGTACGACGGATTTCTGAAGGCGATATCCGGGCTGGGGCGGGAGCTGCGCGGCGTACCGGTCGGCGACGACGCGGAGCTTGAGCGGCAGCTGGCCAGGCCCGGCAGCAAGGTGCTGCTGCTGTGCTCCCCGCACAATCCGACGGGCCGGGTGTGGACGGAGAGTGAACTCGCCCGGTTCGCGGCCCTCGCGCGGCGGTACGGAACTGCCGTGATCAGCGACGAGATCCACGCCGACCTGGTGCACGACGGGCACCGGCACCTGCCGTGGACGAGGTTCGGCGGGGCGACGGGAGGCCGCTGGGCGGTGATCACCTCCGCGACCAAGTCCTTCAACTTCCCCGCGCTGACCGGCGCGTACGGAATCATCGGCGACCCCGCGGAGCGGGACGTGTACATCAGGCGGATGGAGACCGGCGAGGGCCTCGCCTCGCCCGCGGTGCTCTCGCTGACCGCCCATATCGCCGCCTACCGCGAGGGCGGGCCCTGGCTGGACGCGCTGCGCGCCTACGTGCGGGGGAACCTGCGGATGCTCGCCGACCGGCTGAACGGTGCCTTCCCCCCGCTGCGCTGGACGCCGCCGGAAGCCGGCTACCTGGCCTGGGTCGATCTGCGGCCCCTCGGCACGGACGACGAGGCCCTGCAGCGCGAACTCGTCGAGGGAGAGAGGGTCGCCGTGATGCCGGGCACGGTGTACGGGCCGGACGGCGCCGGCTTTGTACGGCTCAACCTGGGCTGTCCCAGGTCGAAGGCGGAGGCGGGCGCGGACGCCCTGGTGAGGGCGCTGCGGACGCTGACCGGCTGACGCCGCCACCCGGCTCCGCCCCGGACCGGGCACCCGGTAAGGATGGGTGGGCCGCCGGGCGCGGCCCACCCCGGCCGGTGTCCGGCGGCCACTTCCTCCCCGGACTCCCCGGCCTTCGACGGCGGCGGTGACGGCGGTGGGGCGGCTTCGGCGACGCGTAGTCGGGCGATGCGCCGCCCGGTGCGGACGCCCCTCCCGGGGCGCGCGGGGCGCTCTCCGGGTCGCCGTGCTCCACGGCTGGCCGTACCGGCCGGGCGCGAGGATGATCCTGTGTATGGACGGCGACAGCGGTCGGCCCCACCGGCCGCGAAACCCTCCGGGGAGCGTGTCCGGTGACGGCGCGGATTCCATGGAGCAGTCGGGGTCGCCGGGCCCGGGTTCCGCAGGCCCGGGATCCCCGGGCCCGGGATCCGGGGATTCGGGCGGCGGCGGTGAGGCGCCCGAGACCGACGGCCGGCAGGACCAGGAGCCCGGCGGCCCGCTCAGGGTCGGGACCGGGCCGGGGCGGTGGGTGCTGCTGGCGACCGTGCTGGGGTCCACGATGGCCCTGCTCGACTCGACCGTCGTGAACGTCGCGCTGCCCCGCATCGGACGCGACTTCGACACCGACATGGCGGCCCTCCAGTGGACCGTCAACGGCTACATGCTGACCCTCGCCGGACTCATCCTGCTGGGCGGGGCGCTGGGCGACCGCTACGGACGCCGCAGGATCTTCGTCATCGGCGTGGTGTGGTTCGCCGTCGCCTCACTGCTGTGCGGCCTCGCGACCAACGCCGCGGTGCTGATCGCCGCGCGTGCCCTCCAAGGCGTCGGCGGGGCCCTGCTGACCCCCGGCTCGCTCGCCCTGATCCAGGCGTCGTTCCACCCGGACGACCGGGCGAAGGCCGTCGGCCTCTGGTCCGGGCTGGGCGGCGTCGGGGCCGCCGTCGGCCCCTTCCTCGGCGGCTGGCTGGTGGACGGCCCGGGCTGGCGGTGGGTGTTCCTGCTCAATGTCCCACTGGCCGCGCTGTGCGTGCCGGTGGCCCTCAAACACGTGCCGGAGTCGCGCGACCCGCGGCAGCGGGGCCGCTTCGACGTACTGGGCGCCTTCCTGGGGGCCGCCGCGCTCGCGCTCGTGACGTACGCCCTCATCGACGCGGCACCGGCCGCCGCGGTCGCCGGGGTCGCCGCCGGGGTCGTGTTCGTGCTGGTCGAACGGCGCCGCCCGGAGCCCATGCTCCCGCCCTCCGTCTTCGCGTCGAGGCTGTTCACTGTGGTCAACGTGGTCACCGTCTGCGTGTACGCGGCGTTCAGCGGGTTCTTCTTCCTCTCCGTCCTCCAGTTGCAGGTCGTCTCCGGCTACTCCGCGCTCGGCGCCGGCACCGCACTGCTCCCGACCACCGTCCTGATGCTCCTGCTCTCCGCCCGCTCCGGCGCCCTGGCCAGGCGCACCGGGCCCCGGCTGCCGCTGACGGCCGGCCCCCTGCTGTGCGCCGCAGGCATGCTGCTGATGACGAGGGTGGGCGAGGACACCTCGTACGTCCTCGACGCCCTGCCCGCCCTGGTCGTGCTCGGTCTCGGCATGGTGGCCCTCGTCGCGCCGCTCACCGCGACGGTCCTCGCCTCCGTCGAGACGGGCCGTGCCGGTCTCGCCAGCGGCATCAACAACGCCGCGGCACGCGCGGCCGGCCTGGTCGCCGTGGCAGCCCTCCCCCTGCTCACCGGCATGGGACCGGAGGTGTACCGCTCCGCCACCGAGTTCGACGTCGCCTTCGGCCGCGCGATGCTGCTCTGCGCGGGAGTACTGGTGCTGGGGGCCGGCGTCGCCTGGGTCACCGTGCGGACCCCCGCCCCCGGGGCCGAACGCGCCCGTCCCGAGTGCAGTGTGCAGTGCCCCGTGGTGTCCCCGGCGCTGGAGGCGGCCTGCGGCTCCGCCCCGGCCGGGCGCCGGGCGGACGAGGAGTGACGGACGCCCGAGGACTGAGGGGCGGACGAGGAGTGACGGACGCCCGCGCCCGGCATCGCCGCGCCGGAAAGTGCAGACTGGAGCCCATGTCCATTCACGAGAACCTTCTCGGGGGTCCGCCCCCGACGCATCTCCCCGACGACCCCGAGCCGCGCGAGCTGCTCGCGAAGGGCACGGCGCCGGCCGACGTCGCCGCGAAGTACCCGACCTCCTCGCTGGCCTGGGCCCAGCTCGCCGACGACGCCTTCGCGGGCGGCCGGGTCGTCGAGTCGTACGCCTACGCGCGTACGGGTTACCACCGCGGGCTGGACGCGTTGCGCCGCAACGGCTGGAAGGGGCACGGGCCCGTGCCGTGGGAGCACGAGCCCAACCGGGGTTTCCTGCGGGCCCTGCACGCGCTGGCGCGCGCGGCGCAGTCCGTCGGTGAGCAGGAGGAGTACGAGCGCTGCACGACGTTCCTGAGGGACTCGTCCCGGACGGCCGCCGAGACCCTCGGCTGAGTCTCCCGCGCGCCGTACGGGGCGTGCGCGGCACGTCCCGATGAGGCCCGCCCGGCGTATCGGCGCCGGGCGGGCCTTGCCGTTTTCCCGAACGGGACAGATGATTCGGTTGGGCCCGGCCGTAGGACGGCGGGCCCGAGGGGACCGGGGCTCCATTGCCGAACGGAAGGAGCGGACCGCTACCCGGTAGTACGTATCGAGGAGACAGCGATGTCCCATCGCCCCGAGACGGAAGAGACCCCGAATCTCGATTTCGCGGGCACCACCCCCTATGAGGACTACGTCCAGGCGGACGTCCTCACCCACCTCCAGCACCCGCTCTCCGACGATCCCGGCGAGATGGTGTTCCTGGTGACGACCCAGGTCATGGAGTTGTGGTTCACCGTCATCGTGCACGAGTGGGAGACCGCGGGCCGCGCGCTGCGCGAGGACCGGATCCCCGTCGCGATGGACGCCCTCAAGCGGAGCGTGCGCGAACTGGAGGCGCTGAACGCCTCCTGGCGGCCGTTGTCGCAGCTCACCCCCGCCCAGTTCAACTCGTACCGCGGGGCCCTCGGCGAGGGTTCCGGCTTCCAGTCGGCGATGTACCGGCGGATGGAGTTCCTGCTCGGCGACAAGTCGGCGTCGATGCTCGTCCCGCACCGGGGCGCGCCCCGCGTGCACGCGGAGCTGGAGAAGGCGCTGCACGAGCCGAGCCTGTACGACGAGGTGCTGCGGCTCCTCGCCCGGCGCGGACTCCCGGTGCCCGAGTCCGTGCTGCGGCGCGACCTGTCGCAGCGCTACGAGCCCTCGGCGGAGGTCGAGGAGGTGTGGGCGCGGATCTACTCAGGCGACCAGAACAGCGAACTGGCGCGGCTCGGCGAGGCGCTGACCGACGTCGGCGAGCTGGTGTGGCGTTGGCGCAACGACCACCTGGTGGCGACCCGCCGCGCGATGGGCGCCAAGACGGGCACCGGCGGTTCCGCAGGCGTGGCCTGGCTGGAGAAGCGGGCCGCCAAGAACGTCTTCCCCGAGCTGTGGACGGCGCGCAGCCATGTCTGAACCGTCCGGAAGCCCTCGACACGCCGAACGCTCCAAGCTCGTCGACCGGGCAAGGAAGCTGGACGCCGGCGACGAACTGCGTGCCAAACGCGAGGAGTTCGTGCTCGACGACACTGTGTACCTCGACGGGAACTCGCTGGGCGCGCTGCCCCGCGCCGTTCCCGCGCGGGTCGCGGACGTCGTCGCCCGGGAGTGGGGCGAACTGCGCATCCGGTCCTGGACGGAGTCCGGCTGGTGGACGGCGCCCGAACGGATCGGCGACCGGATCGCCCCGCTGATCGGGGCCGCGCCGGGCCAGGTCGTGGTCGGTGACTCGACGAGCGTCAACATCTTCAAGGCGCTGGTCGCCGCGGTCCGTCTGGTGGACGACGACACGCGGGACGAGATCCTCGTCGATGCCACGACCTTCCCGACGGACGGTTACATCGCCGAGTCCGCGGCGAGGATGACGGGCCGCCGGCTCGTCCCCGTCGCGCCGGGCGAGCTCGCCTCCGCCCTCGGACCGCGTACCGCCGCCGCCCTCGTCAACCACGTCGACTACCGCGCCGGGTGCCTCCACGACCTGCCGGGACTCACGGCGGCCGTGCACGACGCGGGCGCGCTGGCGGTGTGGGACCTGTGCCACAGCGCGGGCGCGCTGCCCGTGGACGTGGACGCGCACGGTGTCGACCTCGCGGTCGGCTGCACGTACAAGTACCTCAACGGCGGCCCCGGTTCGCCCGCGTACCTGTACGTGCGGGCCGGTCACCAGGAGCGGTTCGACTCACCGCTGCCCGGCTGGAACTCGCACGCCGACCCGTTCGGGATGACGGCCGGGTACGTTCCGGCGGCGGGCGCGCCCCGGGGCCGGGTCGGCACGCCCGACATCCTGTCCATGCTGGCACTCGAGGCGGCGCTCGACGTGTGGGACGGCGTACGGATCGAGGCGGTACGGGCGAAGAGCCTGGCCCTGACGGACTTCTTCCTGGAGTGCGTGGAGGCGTATGTGCCGAAGGGCAGGGCGGAGTCGGTGACCCCGGCCGCGCACCCCGAGCGGGGCAGCCAGGTGTCGTTGCGCTGCGCCGACGCGGCCGCGGTGATGGAGCGGCTGATCGCGCGCGGAGTGGTGGGCGACCACCGGCGGCCGGACATCCTGCGGTTCGGCTTCACTCCGCTGTACGTCTCCTTCGCGGACGTGGAGCGGGCGGGGGCCGTGCTCGGGGAAGTCCTCTCCGCCTGACGGTCCGCCGCCGTGTTTCCGGCGCTCTCGCCGTCCGGGGTGTGCGTCACCCCGGACGGCGGACGCGCCGCGGAGGCCTGGGCCGGGAGGCGCCGGTGAGCGGGCCGAAGCCGAGTGCCGTGCGGCGGCGTCGCGAGGCGTCGCGCGGCCTCGCGCGGCCTCGCGCGGCCGAGAGGCCGGGCAGGAGTCCGAACGGGCAGGCCGAGAGGGTGGGCAGGAGTCCGAGCGGGCAGGCCGAGAGGGTGGGCCGGGCGGCCGAGAGGCTGGTCAGGATCGCGGAGAGGGAAAGGGTCGCGCACATGCCGTACATGCCGGGAGCGGTACCGGGGCAGCCGGACGAGGATGCCGTGGCACAGGACGCCGCCGAGGCCGAAGCGGCCTTCTCCCACGAGGCGGTGGCACCGGACGCCACCGCCTCGTACGGCACGCACCCCGACCAGCTCGTCGACTTCTACGCGCCCCGGAGCGGCGGTGGAAGCCTCAGCGGAGGCCCCGGTGGGAGCAACGGTGCCGGCGGCGGGTCGTCGGCACCGGCCCGGGCGCCGCTGGTCGTGGTGCTGCACGGCGGTGCCTGGCGCGCCGCGTACGACCGGCGGCACATCTCGCCGTTCGCGGCCTTCCTGGCCGGGCGGGGATTCGCGGTCGCCTCGGTCGAGTACCGGCGCGGCCCCGGCGGGGACGGCGGCGTGGAGAGCGGCGAGGCGGGGCGCTGGCCGGAGACCTTCGACGACGTGGCGGCGGCCATGGACGCCCTGCCGGACCTCGCCGCCGGCGTCCTCCCGCAGGCGGACGTCGGCCGCACCGTGGTGACGGGCCATTCCGCGGGCGGCCACCTCGCGCTGTGGGCGTCCGCCCGGCACCTGCTCCCCGCGGACTCACCGTGGCGCGCGGCGGCCACGCCGCTGCGCGGTGTCGTCGCGCTCGCGCCCATCGCGGACCTCGTCCGGGCGGAGGAACTGGGCGTGTGCTCGCATGCCTCCGCACAACTGCTGGGCGGGGCTGGGCGGTTCGAGGAGCGGCTGCCGTACGCCGACCCCGTGGCGCTGCTGCCGACCGGTGTCGCCACCACGCTGGTGCAGGGGCGCACCGACATCGTCGTGCCGCCGCGGGTCGCCGAGTCGTTCGCGGACGCGGCGGCGAAGGCGGGCGAGCCGGTGCGGCTGGTGCTGCTGGACGGTGCCGGGCACTTCCCGCTGATCGACCCGGTGACGGAGGCGTGTGCACGGGTGGCCGAGGAGATCGCCCGACTTGCCCGACTCGCCTGACCCCCTGGACTCGTCCGGCTCCCCCCGACTCGTCCGCCGAGGCGGCCTCCGGCCGCGGCGCCGGGCCTCGTCCGCCGGGCACATGTCCGGCTCGCCGGGCTTATTGGGCACGGTTATTGGAGACGGAAACCGGCCTCAATCCTCCCTACGGTGGCGGTGAGCCAGTCAGCCACTCAGGGGCAGGAGCAGACATGACGATCCTCGTGACCGGAGCGACCGGAAGCGTCGGGCGGCAGGTGGTCGCGGAACTCGTCCGCAGGGGCGAGCGGGTGCGGGCGCTGACCCGCCGCCCGGACAGGGCGGACCTGCCCGCGGGTGTCGACGTCGTACGGGGCGATCTGACCGACCCGGACTCGCTGGGGCCCGCCTTCGAGGGCGTGGACGCGGTGCACCTGATCACCTTCGGCGGTGCGCTGTTCGAGCCGCTGACGACGGGACCCGACATCGTGGAGCTGGCACGCGAGGCCGGTGTACGGCGGGTCACGGTCCTCTTCGGCGGCGGACGCACACCCCTTCAGGACGCCGTGGAGGAGAGCGGGCTGGACTGGACGGTGCTGATGCCCGTCGAGTTCATGTCGAACGCGCTGGAGTGGGCGGAGGGCATTCGCGCGGAGGGCGCGGTCCGCGAGCCCTTCACCGGGCGGCTGAGCGCCATGGTCCACGAGGCGGACATCGGAGCCGTGGCCGCGGTCGCGCTCACGCGGGAGGGACACGCCGGGAAGACGTACACCATCACCGGGCCCGAGGTGCTGACGCTGCGGGACAAGGTGGACGCACTGGCCCGGGTGCGCGGGCAGGCGATCCGGCTGGTCGAGCTGAGCGAGGCGGAGGCACGGGAGCGGTGGCGGGCCGCGGGCCTGCCGCAGGAGACCGTCGACTTCCTGATCACGGTGTACGGGAACACGCCTCCCGAGGGTTGTACGGTGCTGGGAACCGTCGAGGAGGTCACCGGGCGGCCCGCGCGCACGTTCGCCGAGTGGGCCCGGGAGCACGCGGCGGCCTTCCGCCCCTGAGACCCCCTGGTCGTAACCCCTGTGCGTCCCGTAGTCCTTGAGACGGACCCGTCAGGATCCGCTTCACTGGGGACGCCCCGGCCCCCGGCCGCGCCCTACGTTGGCAGCGTGAACGAGACGACTGTGAACGAGACGCGGCGGACGGCCGGGACCGGCAGGCGGTACCCGGGCGGTCCGCGGGGGATGGGCGGTGTCATGGACGAGGTGGAGCGCAGCCCCGAGTACCGTCTCGTGGCCGGTCTGCTGCGGAGTCTGCGCCGGGACCTGACGGACGACGCATTCGCCTACCGGCCTCTGGCCCCGGTCTCGACGGACCTGCCGCTCATCCGGTGGCTTCCGGGCCGGCTGAGGGAGAAGGCGCGGTGGACTCCGCACGCCCTGGTGCTGGCGGCGGCCGCCCTGGTGGTCCTGATCGGCCTGGTGTCGGGCGACGGCTACTACCTCGGCCCGGTGCTGGCCGGTCTCCTGCCGGCGCTGCCGGTGGTGCTGACGCTGACGCGGCCCATCGGCGCCTGGTGGCTGTCGGTGATCGCCGCACCGGTCACCGCCGTCGTCGCGTACTCGCCGTACGACCGGTGGCCGTGGACGGCAACCACCTTCGTCGGGCACCTGACGGTCATGGTGGTGGTGGCGTGCCGGACCAAGCCCCGCATCGCCGTGTGGATGTGGTTGCTGACGCTGGCCGAAGGATTCGTGATGTCCTTCCTCGCCGGGACCGGATACAGCGGAGACATGGTCGGCCCGTTCGCCGTCGTGTCCGCGTTCGCCCTGCTGCTGGTGACGGTGGTGCACACCCGCCGCACGGCGAAGCAGGAGATCACCGCCCAGCGGTCCGTCACCGAGGTCGAGCGGGAGCGCCGTACGACGCTGGAGGAGCGCACCACGATCGCCCGGGAACTGCACGACGTGGTGGCGCACCACATGTCGGTGGTCGCCATCCAGGCGGAGGCGGCGCCCTACCGTGTGGAGAACCCGCCGCCTGAGCTGGAACAGGCATTCGTCACGATCCGGGAGAACGCGGTGGCCGCGCTCACGGAACTGCGCCGGATCCTCGGTGTCGTCCGCGCCGAGGACTACGAGGCCCCCGACGCGCCGCAGCCCACGCTCGCCGACCTCGACGCGCTCCTCGCCAATGTCCGCGAGGCCGGGCCGACGGTGGAGAAGACCGTCACCGGGTTCGTCAGGGAACTGCCGCAGGGTGTGGAACTGTCGGCGTACCGGATCATTCAGGAGGCGCTGAGCAATGTGCTGCGGCACGCGCCCGGGGCGGAGGCCCGGGTGGAGCTGTCGTATGTGCTCGGCGGCCTCGGCCTGCGGATCGTGAACGGGATGCCGAAGGGTCTGGTGAAGCCCTCGCCCGGCGCCGGGCACGGCATCAAGGGGATGCGGGAGCGGGTAGCCATGCTGGGCGGGGAGATGACCAACGGCCCGGTGCCGGGGGCGGGTTACCAGGTCACCGTGTTCATACCGCTTCCCGGCCTCGGCGCGGAGTCCGATCCGGAGTCCGATCCGGAGTCCGATCCGGAGTCCATGCCCGAGACTGCGTCCGCGTCCGCGTCCGCGCCTCGGTCCGCGGCCGGGGCCGGGTCTGCGGCCGGGTCCGGGTCCGGGGCGGCCACGGGAGAGGCATCCGCATCCTCGGCCACGCCCGCAGACGGGGCGGAGGACACGGAGGGGCGGAAGGGATGACCATCAGGATCCTGGTCGTCGACGACCAGATGATGGTGCGGGAGGGCTTCTCGGTCCTGCTGAACGCCCAGCCGGACATGGAGGTCGTCGGCGAGGCCGTCAACGGCCGCGAAGCGGTCGGCCAGGTCGCCGCGCTGCGTCCCGACGTGGTGCTCATGGACATCCGGATGCCGGAGATGAACGGTCTGGAGGCCACCCGCGAGATCGTCGCTGCCGACGGCGACGCCAAGGTGCTGGTGCTGACCACCTTCGACCTCGACGAGTACGTCTTCCAGGCGCTGCGCGCCGGAGCCTCCGGCTTCCTCCTCAAGGATGCCTCGGCCCGGCAACTCGCCGAGGGGGTGCGGGTCGTCGCGGACGGCGAGGCGCTGCTCGCCCCGGCCGTTACGCGGCGTCTGATCACCGAGTTCACCCGGCTCGGCTCGCCGAAGCAGCCCGCGCTCGAACAGGTCGGTGATCTGACCGAACGGGAGACGGAGGTGCTGGTCCTGATCGCGCAAGGGCTCTCCAACGCCGAGATCGCGGCGCATCTCGTGGTCGCCGAGTCCACCATCAAGACGCATGTCAGCCGCATCCTCGTGAAACTGGGGCTGCGCGACAGGACGCAGGCGGCGGTCTTCGCCTACGAGGCCCGGCTCGTCACCCCGGGCTGACGACCGGGCTGGGGGCGACGGACGCGGTGACGACTGTGCCCGGCACGCGTGCGTATGGCGTATGCCACGTCTCGGCCGGTGACGGCCGAGGCGCCCTGCCTCGGCCGGGCGGGGCGAGTTAGCATCCGCCATGCTGCATTTTCCCGGTGGACAGACTCCGGGACTGACGGGTGTTTTCGACCCGTGGTCCCGCTCCTTCGTCGCCGACCCCTATCCGGCGTACGCCCGGCTGCGCGAGGCCGGACGGGCTCACTGGTTCGAGCCCAGCCGGCAGTGGCTGATCCCGCACTACGCCGATGTGAGCGCGCTGCTCAGGGACCGCCGACTCGGGCGGACCTATCTGCACCGCTTCACCCACGAGGAGTTCGGGCGGACCCCGCCGCCCGAGGAGCACGAGCCTTTCCACACCCTGAACGGTCACGGCCTGCTCGATCTGGAGGCGCCCGACCACACGCGGATACGGCGTCTGGTGTCGAAGGCGTTCACCCCGCGCACGGTGGAGCGGCTGGCGCCGACGGTCCGGCGGATCGCCGACGAACTGGTCGAGTCCTTCGTCGCGGAGGGCGGCGGGGATCTGCTGGCCGCGGTCGCCGAGCCGCTGCCGGTGGCCGTGATCGCCGAGATGCTGGGCATCCCGGAGAGCGACCGCCCGCTGCTGCGGCCCTGGTCCGCCGACATCTGCGGCATGTTCGAGCTGAACCCGGGGGAGGAGACCGCACGGCGCGCCGTGCGCGCCTCCATCGAGTTCTCGTCCTATTTGCGCGAATTGATTGCGGAACGTCGCGAGGCGCCGGGCGAGGACCTGGTCAGTGCTCTGATCGCGGCCAACGAGGGAGGGGAGCGGCTCAGCGAACAGGAGATGATCTCCACCTGCGTGCTGCTGCTGAACGCGGGCCACGAAGCGACCGTCAACTCCACCGTCAACGGCTGGTGGACGCTGTTCCGGCATCCGGAGCGGCTCGCGGACCTGCGCGCCGACCACGGCCTGCTGTCCACAGCTGTGGAAGAACTGCTGCGCTTCGACACCCCGCTGCAGATGTTCGAGCGCTGGGTCCTCGACGACATCGAGGTCGGGGGCACGGTCATCCCGCGCGGTTCCGAGGTGGCCCTCCTCTTCGGCTCCGCCAACCGGGACCCCGCACGCTTCACCGACCCCGACACCCTCGACCTGTCCCGCACCGACAACCCGCACATCACCTTCGGCGCCGGCATCCACTACTGCCTGGGCGCGCCGCTCGCCCGCATCGAACTGGCCGCCTCCTTCGGGGCGCTGCTGCGCCGGGCGCCCGGGATGCGGCTGGTGCGCGAGCCGTGCTGGAAGCCCGGCTACGTCATCAGGGGCCTGGAGGACCTGCTGGTCGAGGTCTGAGTACTCCAGGGG
>NZ_JAAAXQ010000099.1 GCF_009916105.1 Streptomyces sp. GC420
CTCCGGGTCGGCGCCGCGCCCGGTGTGACCGTGCTCGCATCCGGTGGGTGAGGGACCTCGCCTCCGGGGCGCCGAGCGCTCCGGAGGACACCGGGGGCGCCGGGGACGCCGGGCGGGAGCCCGGGGCCGTGGAGCGGGCCGGAGTCCTCGGTCCGGGCGGCCCGCGACCGACGCCCGCGAGGCGCGGCGTGACGGACCTCTCTTTCGCGGAGAGGAACAAAACCGGCCACCGACTCCCCGTGGCGGCCTGGCGTTCACTTTCCATTCGCGTGGCCGACGCCCCGGGGTGCCAGCCTCGCCCTCCTGGGGAACCCCGCAGGAACGGCTGGGAGGGCACGGGCATGGAGAGCGGACCCGCGATCTTCGCCGGGACGGCGTTCGCGCTGTTCGGCGCCGGACTGCTGCTGTGGACCGGGGTGCGGCTCCGGCAGGGGGAACCGGTGGCCGTCGGCGTCCGCCGCCCCGCCGTCTCCGCCGCGCTCGCGACGGCTCTCGGGGCCCTGTCACTGTTCCTCGGGATCTGGTGCCTCGGCCGGATCTGATCGGGGCCGGCTTCCTGCCGGAAACGGACCGACCGGTGTGCTCTTCTGGTGCCGGGCGGCAAGACTGATGCTTGTCGGGTTACCGTTCGAGTGGCGTTGCGGACTTTTACCGTTTGACACGGGGGCGGGATGTACCGTCACACTCCGCACCGTCAGCAGTGCCGCCCGTACGACCAGTGACATCAGTGCAAGCCGAGCGAGCACGACGAGCCCGCGAACGCTCGCCGCGCTCCCCGAGCGCCGATCCGGAGAGAAGAGCCAAGTTGTCCCCGACCAGCGAGACCGCGCAGGGCGGTCGCCGACTCGTCATCGTCGAGTCGCCTGCCAAGGCGAAGACGATCAAGGGCTACCTCGGCCCCGGCTACACGGTCGAGGCCAGCGTCGGGCACATCCGTGACCTTCCCAACGGCGCCGCGGAGGTCCCCGAGAAGTACACCGGTGAGGTCCGCCGCCTCGGCGTGGACGTCGAGCACGACTTCCAGCCCATCTATGTCGTCAACGCCGACAAGAGGGCGCAGGTCAGGAAGCTCAAGGAGCTGCTGGCGGAGTCCGACGAACTCTTCCTCGCCACCGATGAGGACCGGGAGGGAGAGGCCATCGCCTGGCACCTCCAGGAGGTCCTCAAGCCCAAGATCCCCGTCCACCGGATGGTCTTCCACGAGATCACCAAGGACGCGATCCGCGAGGCCGTGAGCAATCCGCGCGAGCTCAACCAGAAGCTCGTCGACGCCCAGGAGACCCGCCGCATCCTCGACCGCCTCTACGGCTACGAGGTGTCCCCGGTGCTGTGGAAGAAGGTCATGCCGCGGCTGTCCGCCGGCCGTGTGCAGTCCGTGGCCACCCGGCTCGTCGTGGAGCGGGAACGCGAGCGCATCGCCTTCCGCTCCGCCGAGTACTGGGACCTGACCGGCACCTTCGGCACCGGTCGCGCCGGTGACGCCGGCGACCCGTCGTCGCTGGTGGCGCGCCTGACCACGGTCGACGGGCGGCGTGTCGCGCAGGGCCGTGACTTCGACTCGGTCGGGCAGCTCAAGAGCCCGAGCGTCCTGCACCTCGACGAGGTGGCCGCCCGCGCCCTGGCAGCGGCGCTCGCCGGTGCCTCCTTCTCGGTGCGCTCCGTCGAGTCCAAGCCGTACCGCCGCTCGCCCTACGCGCCTTTCCGTACGACGACCCTCCAGCAGGAGGCGAGCCGGAAGCTGGGCTTCGGCGCCAAGGCGACGATGCAGATCGCGCAGAAGCTGTACGAGAACGGCTTCATCACCTATATGCGTACGGACTCCACCACGCTCTCGGACACCGCGATCAGCGCGGCCCGCCGGCAGGTGACGCAGCTGTACGGCGCCGACTACCTGCCGGACAAGCCGCGCACGTACGCCGGGAAGGTGAAGAACGCCCAGGAGGCGCACGAGGCGATCCGTCCGTCGGGCGACCGCTTCCGCACCCCCGCGGAGACCGGACTGACCGGCGACCAGTTCAGGCTGTACGAGCTGATCTGGAAGCGGACCGTCGCCTCTCAGATGAAGGACGCGGTCGGCAACTCCGTCACCGTGAAGATCGGCGGCCGGGCCTCGGACGGGCGTGACGCCGAGTTCAGCGCCTCGGGCAAGACGATCACCTTCCACGGCTTCATGAAGGCCTACGTCGAGGGCGCGGACGACCCGAACGCCGAGCTCGACGACCGCGAGCGCCGGCTGCCGCAGGTCTCCGAGGGCGACCCGCTGACCGCCGACGAGATCACCGTCGACGGCCACGCCACCAAGCCTCCGGCCCGCTACACCGAGGCATCGCTGGTCAAGGAGCTGGAGGAGCGCGAGATCGGCCGCCCGTCGACGTACGCGTCGATCATCGGCACGATCCTCGACCGCGGGTACGTCTTCAAGAAGGGCACCGCGCTGGTGCCGTCCTTCCTGAGCTTCGCCGTGGTCAACCTGCTGGAGAAGCACTTCGGCCGGCTCGTCGACTACGACTTCACCGCGCGGATGGAGGACGACCTCGACCGCATCGCCCGCGGTGAGGCCCGCGCCGTGCCGTGGCTGAAGCGGTTCTACTTCGGCGAGGGGGACGCCTCGGGCGCGGCCTCCGAGGCCGGCAACGGCGACGGCGACCACCTCGGCGGTCTGAAGGAACTGGTCACCGACCTCGGCGCGATCGACGCCAGGGAGATCTCATCCTTCCCGGTCGGCAACGGGATCGTGCTGCGCGTCGGCCGCTTCGGGCCGTACATCGAGCGCGGCGAGAAGGACTCCGAGGGCCACCAGCGCGCCGACGTGCCCGAGGACCTCGCGCCGGACGAGCTGTCGGTCGAGCACGCGGAGGAGCTGCTGGCCAAGCCCAGCGGGGACTACGAGCTCGGCACGGACCCGGCGACCGGACACCAGATCGTCGCCAAGGACGGCCGCTACGGTCCCTATGTCACGGAGATCCTCCCCGAGGGCACGCCGAAGACCGGCAAGAACGCGGTCAAGCCGCGCACCGCGTCGCTGTTCAAGTCGATGTCGCTGGACACGGTGACCCTCGAGGACGCCCTGAAGCTGATGTCCCTGCCCAGGGTCGTCGGCAAGGACCCCGAGGGCGTCGAGATCACCGCGCAGAACGGCCGCTACGGCCCGTACCTCAAGAAGGGCACGGACTCGCGCTCCCTGGAGTCCGAGGAGCAGCTGTTCACCATCACGCTGGACGAGGCCCTCGCGGTCTACGCCCAGCCCAAGGCGAGGGGTCGTGCAGCCGCCAAGCCTCCGCTGAAGGAGCTCGGCACGGACCCGGTCAGCCAGCGGCCCGTGGTCGTCAAGGACGGCCGCTTCGGCCCGTACGTCACGGACGGCGAGACGAACGCGACGCTGCGGACCGGTGACAGCGTCGAGGAGATCACGCCGGAGCGGGGCTACGAGCTGCTCGCGGAGAAGCGGGCGAAGGGGCCTGCCAAGAAGACGGCCAAGAAGGCCGCCGCGAAGAAGACGACCGCGGCGAAGAAGGCCCCGGCCAAGAAGACGGCGGCGAAGAAGACCGTGGCGAAGAAGACGACGACGGCGAAGAAGACCGCCTCGGCGGCCAAGAAGACGGTGGCGAAGAAGTCGGCGGCGACCGCCGAGGACTGAGTGCCGCGTGCGGCGGCGCGGCCGGGTCCCGGTGCGACAAGAACGGCCGCGCTCGGACCGCGCTCGCGCGGTCCGCTGAACCGACGACCCGCTGAACCGACGACAGGACGGCCGTCTCCGCGAGAGTGTGGGGCCGGCCGTTCGTTTTCGGCGGGGCTGGGAATGCGTTGTCGTGTACCAGCCACCAGCCACCAGCCGCTGGCCACCAATCACCAGCGAACAGCCGGCGGTCGGCGGCAGCCACCAGTCAGGAGCCGGCAGTCGGCCGGTCCGCCGGTGTGCGGCCGACCGGACCAGACCAGTAGATCGTCACTAGATCATCCGTTCATCCGTTCGTTCGTCCGGAGTTGTCCACAGGGAGTCGACGGTGCTTCGACGCCTCCGGATAGGCTGGGCGGATGACGCGATCCGAGCAGCCGACGGACGTGAACCCCGTGCCGAACCCCGTGTCCGAGCCCCTAGCCACCGAGTCCCGTGAGCGAGCCGTGCGCGCCCTGCTGCGCGTGCCCTCCCTGCGGCGCCTGTGGAGTGCCCAACTGGTCGGGGGCGTCGCCGACGCCCTCGCCCTGCTGGTGCTGGTCCTGCTGACGTTGCAGGCCGCCGTGGCCCAGGACTCGTTCGGGGGTGGTTACCGAGGGGCGGCCTTCGCCGTCGCCACCGTGTTCGGGGCACGCATTCTGGCCACCGTCCTCTTCGGGGCGGTGCTGCTGGGACCGCTGACCTCGCTCACCGCGGCCGGAGGTCCCCTCGATCGCCGCTGGACGATGATCGGAGCGGACGGCCTGCGGCTCGTGCTGCTGATCGTCGCGCCGCTCTGGATCGACTGGACCCCGGACAAGGCCCCGGCCTTCCTGCTCGGCACCGTCTTCGTGACCGCCGCAGCCGAGCGGTTCTGGACCGTCTGCCGGGAGGGCGCGGCACCCGCGCTGCTGCCGGGACCGCCGCCCGAGGGAGCCGCGGTCCGCCCGCTCCCGGACCACCTCGACGCACTGCGCCGTCTGTCCCTGCGGACCGGATTCGTCACGCTTCCCCTTGCCGCCGCGGTCCTGGTCGTCGTCAGCCTGGCCGGCAACCTGCTCGGCACCGTCGTCGAGTGGTTCCACCTGCACCAGGCAGCGCCGGCCTCCTACGTCGCCGCCGGGCTGTTCTCCGCGTCCGTCTCCGTGCTGTGGTTCCTGGAACTGCCCGACGCCCAGACCCCCAGGGCCCGCTCCCCGCTCGAGGGACTGCGCCGCCCCAGGACCGGCACCGGCGCGGACAAGGGACGCACGGGCGCGGTGGGGCTGCTCGTCACCGCCTGCGCCGCCGTCGCGGGCGCCGTCGCCTCCGCGGTCGCCGTCTCCGTGCTGCACGCCGCCGACCTCGACGGCGGACCGGTCACCTTCGGCCTGCTCGTGCTGGCGCTGCTCGGCGGAGTCGTGCTGGGCATCAGGACCGCCCCAGGGGTGCTGCCCCAGCTGTCCCGGCGCCGGCTGCTCGCCATGGCCGTCGCGCTGACCGGGCTCGCGCTGCTCGCCATGGGCCTCGTGCCCGACACGGCGACTGTGCTGTTCGTCGCCCTGTTCGCCGGGTACGCGGCGGGAGTCGCCGCCAACACCGGCCACGTCCTCCTCGACCAGGAGGTCGAGGAGTTCCGCAGGGCGCGTATGACGGAGCACCTTCAGGCCGTGGTGCGGCTCTCGCTCGCCCTGGCCGCGGTCCTCGCCCCGGTCGTGGCGGCCGCGATCGGCCGGCACCGGCTCGCCGGCGGCGACTTCGTCTTCGCGCACGGCGGCGCCGCCTTCACCCTGATGCTGGTCGGCGCGCTGCTGCTGCCCGTGGCCGCGCTGCTGCTCGCCAGGACCGACGACCGCTCCGGCGTTCCGCTCCGCCGGGACCTCCGGGAGGCGCTGCGCGGCGGCGACCCCGAGCAGCGGCTGCTCGGCCCCGGCTTCTTCATCGCCCTGGAGGGCGGCGACGGCGCCGGCAAGTCGACCCAGGTCGAGGCGCTCGCCGAGTGGATCCGCGCCAAGGGCCACGAGGTCGTCGTCACCCGGGAGCCGGGAGCGACCCCGGTCGGCAAGCGGCTCCGATCGATCCTGCTGGACGTGTCGAGCGCCGGGCTCTCCCACCGCGCCGAGGCCCTGCTGTACGCCGCCGACCGGGCCGAGCACGTCGACACGGTGGTGCGGCCCGCGCTGGAGCGCGGCGCCGTCGTCATCTCCGACCGCTACATCGACTCGTCGGTCGCCTACCAGGGCGCCGGGCGCGACCTCGCCCCGACGGAGATCGCCCGCATCTCGCGCTGGGCCACGGACGGACTCGTCCCGCATCTGACCGTGCTCCTGGACGTCTCGCCGGAAACCGCGAGGGAACGATTCACGGAGGCCCCC
Source organism: Streptomyces sp. GC420 (assembly GCF_009916105.1). Classification (GTDB taxonomy): domain Bacteria; phylum Actinomycetota; class Actinomycetes; order Streptomycetales; family Streptomycetaceae; genus Streptomyces. The sequence continues at coordinate 6,010 of NZ_JAAAXQ010000099.1, forward strand.
GACCGGCTCGAGTCCGAGCCGCCCGAGTTCCACGCCCGGGTCCGCGCCGGGTTCCTGACCCTGGCGGCCGCCGACCCCGGGCGCTACCTGGTGGTGGACGCCGGGCAGGAGCCCGAGGCCGTGACCACCGTCGTACGCCACCGGCTGGACCAGATGCTGCCGCTGTCCGAGGCGGAGGTGCGCGCGCAGGAGGAGGCGCGCAGGAAGGCCGAGGAGGAGGCCCGGCGCAAGGCCGAGGAAGAGGCGCGCAGGAAGGCCGAGGAAGAGCGCCTGGAGCGGGAGCGCGAGGAACAGCTCGCCCGGCTCCGCGCCGAGGAAGAGGCGCGCAAGCAGCGCGAGATCGAGGAGGCGCAGCGCCGCGAGGCCGAACGCCAGGCGGAGGAGGCACGCCGGCGCGCCGAGGAGGCCAGGCGGCTCGCGGAGGAGGAGCGCCTGCGCCGGGAGGCCGAGGAGAGGGCGCTCGCGGAGGAGCGGGAGCGGGGGCGCAGGCAGGCCGAGGAGGAGGCCCGGCTGCGCGCCGAGGCCGAGGAGCGCCGCCGGGAGAAGCAGCGCAAGGCGGAAGAGGCCCTGCGGAAGGCGGAGGAGGCCCGTAAGCGCGCGGAGGCCGCGGCGTCGGCCGCCGCTTCCGTGGCGTCCGCCGGCCAGGCGGCCTCCGCCGTGGCGGAGACCGTGCCGACGCCGGTCGTCGACCCGTCGGAGAAGCCCGCTGCGGGTGCCGGGGCGGATGCCGGTGCGGGCGCGGCGGAGGAGACGACGGTGCTGCGGCCCGTGCGGGACGAGCCCGCCGGCGCGGTGGACGAGACCGCCGTGTTGCCGCCGGTACGGACCGGGCCCGGCGCATCCGGGCCCGTCGGCGCCGCCGACGAGACGGCGGTCCTGCCGCCGGTGCGCCCGGGTGCCGCGGACGAGACCGCCGTACTGCCGAAGGCGACGGGGCCGGAGGCGGTGGGCCCCGCGGACGAGACGGCGGTCCTGCCGCCCGTCCGGCCCGCGCGGGACGAGCCGCGGAACGCGTCCCCGGACGACCCGTCCGGCCGGGTTCCGCGCGGCTTCTTCCGAGAGGAGACCGAACGGACACGCGAACTCCCGCAGGTCGACCCCGGAACCCCTGGCGCACCCGGTGCTTCCGCCGCTCCCGACGATCCCCGTGAGCCGGGGCGCGGCAGGCGGCCACGCCCCGACTGGGCCGAGGAGACACCGCTGGACGACCTGCCGACGCTGGCCGACGAACTGCTCGGCCCGTACGACGAGGACGACCGGGGACGCGGCGGGCGCCGCCGCTGAGGACCCGGACCCGCGCGGGCCCGTGCGGACCCGTGCGGGCCGGGTGGTCCGGGTGGTCCGGCCGGTCCGCGGCCGGCCCGGCAGTCTGCCCCGGCCCGAATTGACGGCCGACCGCTGACGGCCGACCCGCGCCGGCAGCCGGACCGCGCTGTCGGTGCCGTGCACCACAATGGAGACCGGTGAGGAAAGGCGGGTGCGGGCATGAGCGTGTGGGACGACCTGGTCGGGCAGGACCGGGTGACCGAGCAGCTTCGGGCAGCTGCCCGGGACGCCGACGCGCTGGTGACCGGTGACGCTTCCGGTGCCCCTCCCGCGGGCGGGTCGGCGTCGGGCATGACCCACGCCTGGCTGTTCACGGGCCCGCCCGGGGCCGGACGTGACACGGCGGCCCGCGCCTTCGCGGCCGCCCTGCAGTGCGTGAGTCCGGACCGTGCCCTGGGCGGCGCCCCGGGCTGCGGGTTCTGCGAGGGCTGCCACACAGCGCTGATCGGGACGCACGCCGATGTCCAGGTGATTCGTACGGACCTGCTGTCCATCGGCGTCAAGGAGACCCGCGACCTCGTCAGACGCGCCCAGCTGTCCCCGGCGACCCGCCGCTGGCAGGTGATCGTCCTGGAGGACGCCGACCGGCTCACCGAGGGCGCGGGCAATGTGCTGCTCAAGGCCGTGGAGGAGCCCGCGCCCCGCACCGTGTGGCTGCTGTGCGCACCCTCCGTGGAGGACGTGCTGCCGACGATCCGCTCGCGTTGCCGCCACCTCTCCCTGCGCACGCCGCCCGTCGATGCCGTCGCCGACCTGCTGGCGCGGCGCGACGGCATCGAGCCCGAGCTGGCGGCGTCGGTGGCCAGGGCCACGCAGGGCCACATAGACCGGGCCCGCCGGCTGGCGACCGACGAGCGGGCCCGCGCCCGCCGCGCCGCCGTCCTGAGGATGCCGCTGCGCGTCGACGACATCGGCGGATGCCTCAAGGCGGCCCAGGAGCTGATCGACGCCTCCGCGGAGGACGCCAAGCAGGTCGCGGACGAGGTCGACGGCAAGGAGACCGACGAGCTCAAGGCCGCGCTCGGCGCCTCCGCCAACGGGCGGATGCCGCGCGGCACGGCCGGGGTCATGAAGGAGCTGGAGGACCGGCAGAAGCGCCGCAAGACCCGCACCCAGCGCGACAGCCTCGATCTGGCCCTCGTCGACCTCACCGGCTTCTACCGCGATGTGCTCGCGCTGCAGTTCGGCACCGGCACCGCGCTGGCGAATGTCGACGTGAGGGACGCCCTGGAGCGGGTGGCCCGGAGCTCCACGCCGGAGCGCACCCTGCGCCGCATCGAGGCGGTCATCGCCTGCAGGGAGGCACTGGACCGCAATGTGGCCCCGCTGCTCGCGGTCGAGGCGATGGCGGTCGCGCTCCGCGCAGGCTGAGCCCCCGGAGGGCGGGAGCCCCGCCCGGGACGGGCTCGGAAAGGTCCCAGTGCGGGCCCACGACAGGCTCACCACAGGTCCGGCACGGGGCCGGAACCGGGGGCCGGAAGCGGGGCACGGCGCTCTCACCCGTATGAGAATGCCGCGAGCGGTGCATATCGGCCCAAGTCGTGGTTAGGCTCCCGGAATGGACCTCAGGCGCCTTCCCCTGACCCGCACCGTCGTCGCCGCGCTCGCCTCGGCACTCCTGATCTCCGGCTGTACAAGCGGGAGTTCCTCGTCCCCGGACACGTCCAGGACACCCGGCGGTGACGGTCCCGCGCCCGCCGGCGCCGCCTCGCTGGACCGGTACTACGAGCAGAAGCCGAGCTGGCGCGAGTGCGGCGTGTCCGGCTTCCAGTGCGCGACGCTGAAAGTCCCGCTGGACTACGACGACCCCGAACCGGCGAAGGACGTCAAGCTGGCCGTCTCCCGGGTGAAGGCCACCGGCCCGGGCAAGCGTCTCGGATCGCTGCTGATCAACCCGGGCGGGCCGGGCGGCTCGGCCGTCCAGTACCTCCAGGCGTACGCCGGTGTCGGCTACCCGGCACCCGTCCGCTCCCGTTACGACATGGTGGGAGTGGACCCGCGAGGCGTGGCCCGCAGCGAGCCCGTGAAGTGTCTGACGGGCAAGGAGATGGACGCGTACACGCAGACCGACCAGACGCCCGACGACCAGCGGGAGAAGACCGAGCTCGCCAAGGCGATGAAGGACTTCGCGAAGGGCTGCTCGGCCCGCTCGCGGGAGATCCTGCCCCATGTCTCCACGGCCGAGTCGGCCCGGGACATGGACATCGTGCGCGCGGTGCTCGGCGACGAGAAGCTGAACTACGTCGGGGCCTCGTACGGCACCTTCCTCGGCGCGACGTACGCCGAGCTGTTCCCCGACCGGGTCGGCCGGCTCGTCCTCGACGGGGCGATGGACCCCTCCCTCCCCGCCGTCGAGCTGAACCGCGACCAGACCGCGGGCTTCGAGACCGCCTTCCGCTCCTTCGCCGAGGACTGCGTCGAACGGAGCGACTGCCCGCTCGGCACGGGGAGCCCCGCAGAAGCGGGCGAACGCCTCAACGCGCTCTTCGACGACCTCGACGCCGACCCCATCCCCACCGGCGAAAGCCGAGAACTCGGCGAGTCCCTGGCCACGACCGGGGTCATCGCCGCCATGTACGACGAGTCGGCCTGGCCGCAGCTGCGCGAGGCCATCGCGAGCGCGACGAAGGGTGACGGTGCGGGGCTGCTCTCCCTCGCGGACACCTACTACGAGCGCGATCCCGACGGCTCCTACTCCAACCTGATGTACGCCAACGCCGCCGTGAACTGCCTCGACCTCCCACCGTCGTATCCGCGCGGCCCCGCCGACGTGGACAAGGCGCTGCCGTCGTTCGGCAAGGCCTCCCCGGTCTTCGGCGAGAGCCTGGCCTGGGCCTCCCTCAACTGCACGTACTGGCCGGTCGAGGCGACGGGCACCGCACACCGCATCACCGCCGAGGGGGCCGCCCCCATCGTCGTCGTCGGCACCACCCGTGACCCCGCGACGCCCTACAAGTGGGCCGAGGACCTCGCCGCCCAGCTCGACTCCGGCACGCTGCTGACCTACGACGGCGACGGCCACACGGCCTACGGCCGCGGCAGCGACTGCGTCGACACCGCGATCAACACCTACCTCATCGAGGGCACACCCCCGGCCGACGGAAAGAAGTGCTGACCCGCACACGTTCCGTAACGCCCCGGCGGCCGCCCGACGCTCTGCCGGGGCCCCTCGGACGGTGGTTCGGGGCACCCCTCATAACTGTGTAGACTTGGGTCCGCTGCTCAGCCACCATGTGACGGGCAGCTTGCCGCCTTAGCTCAGTTGGCCAGAGCAACGCACTCGTAATGCGTAGGTCTCGGGTTCGAATCCCGAAGGCGGCTCCGGCAAAGGCCAGGTCACATAGCCCGTGACCTGGCCTTTTGTGTTGCTCCGGGCATGACGCGTGCCACGGCCGGGGTCCCGTGAGATAGCTTGCGTGAGCGATGCGTGAGCGGAGCGGGCCGCTGCCCTACTTCTTGGGCTTTTCCGCTTGGCCCTCTTGGCGGCCTTGTGGGCCTCCTCCGCCTTGGTCTTGCGCTGGAGGGGCTGGCTTGGCGGCGCTCGTTTCTAGGATTCGAATCCCGAAGGCCGCTCGGACGAGGCCCAGGTCAGACCTGGTCTTACCTGGACTTTTTATTTTCTCTTTGCGTCGGCCCGTTCGCTCCGAGCTCAGGCATCTACGCACGGGCGCTGCCCGAGCGAGCCTGGTGTACCGGCACCTGCAACGGTGGCCATCTTGCCTCACCCGCTGCTCATGGTCGTGATCTCCCGTGGCGCCCTTCGCCGGCCCGTAGCGGTGCTCGACAGGTTGTCCCGTACCGGCGGGGTCTCGGCCTCTTATATATATGTTCCGGCTCTCATGCCCCATGAGGACGCCTACATTAATAACTCCCTTGTGGCGTGGGTTGGTTGTGGTGACAGTGGTTGTCATCCGCCACGCCTCTCTTCCATCGGAGCATTGATGCGCCTCATTCACTGCCTGTCCCTCAGGGGGCGTTCGTGTTGTAACTCGCCCAGGTCGGCCCGGTGGCTCCGGGCAGCCGTGTTCCACGGAGGGCGAGGGTGAGCGTCGGGGGTGTGGGTATCCCACGGCTGCAGGACCTCGCGTACATCGAGGTGGCTATCGGAAACGTCGCGCGGAAAGCGACCTTCGAGCAGGTGCGTCGTGCCCTCGTCGACCGATCTGCTGCGGTGGCACGTGAGGGGGACACCGACGGCTCGTATTCAGCCCGCAAGTGGGAGCTGGCGCGGTCGGACACGAGGAAGCACGTCCACAACACCGTCGACGTCCTCAAGGAGCTCATGCGCCTCGGATGGGTCGAGAAACACATCCTCCCTTCCGGTCCCAACTCCGCATATGTGCACGCCGATTCAGTGTTCACTCTCACCCCAGCGGGGGAGAGATGGGCGGCGCTTGTCGCCACCGATCGTCGCGCCGCGTACAACGCGCTCACTGGCGTACTTCTCTCCACGCATCCGCAGTTCGAGGGCTTTCTGCGTCTCCTGGGCGCCCGACCCGGCGGCAACGCCACTCACTTGACCATCCCCCTCTTGAGGTTCAGCGCGTCGGAGTACCGGACCAACGCGACGTACCTCGACGAGTTTGTTGCGTTCGCTACCGAGGCGGCGGCTCACGGCACACTCGGCTGGACCGCGGAGCCCGAGGCCATCAGCGAGAGCGTCCGCGGCTACGTTCGCCGCTTCGAGGAGCGGGCCCACGCCCGGCAGAAGGAGATCAGCCGGAAGCAGTTCGCCACCACGTGCGAGGAAGCCATGGCACGGTTCGTGTTCAGCGCGGCTGGTTGCCCTTTGGATTACATCAGCCTCGAACTGCTACGCAGGTGGACGCGGTTTCTGGGGTTGGCCAACTTCAGCTACTACGCACCGGGTCCTTCAGCGATGAGGCTCTGGTCCACCGCCGTGGTGACGGGTAGCGGCGATGCCGTCGCGATCAGCCGACGAGTCGGCAAGGAGGTACGTCGGGCCGCCCTTGACGCAGTCTGGGCGGTCTGGCGTGAGCAACGGGCCGACGCGGCCGGCGGCATGTATCTGCCTGTCTGGCAGCTGCGTGCCGCTGTCTGTTGGAAGCAGCGGATCAGTGATGACGAGTTCGATCTGGCCCTGCGGGAGGCCCTGGCAGGCGAGCACCCCGGCCTTGGTTTGAGTATTCACCTCGATCAGGCGTCGCTGAGGGCTGCGCCTGCCTCGACCAAGCCCTTGATCATTCCTACCGCGAGTGGGCTCCGACGTGTGTTCAACGTGATCAGCGTTGCACTGGAACCCACTGTTCACACCACCCCAACCACCGAGGAGACCTGACACGATGACCGCTTCAACCCGTAGCGCGGGCCCCGTCTGGCTGAAAAGGCAATGGGGACTGCGTAACAACCCCTTTCCGACCACGGGCATTGCCCGGTTGGGCGGTGCCGACGTGCGCGAGAACGGACTCCTCTACGAGCCGGATGTCAACGCGGACAAATTCGAAGAGGCAGTGGAGAAGTTTGTGCTCGGGGCAGCCTTCTCCGGTCTGCGGTTCGGCTACCTGTGGTCGACGGGCACTGGCCCAGGGGACTCCGACGCCCGCGGGTTCGGCAAGTCCGTGCTCATGCAGCACCTCACAGGGAGTCTCAACGAGGACTTCGGCCGTGCCGCATATCTGAGCTGCGGCCTTGATGAGGACGATGCCTCCGAGGAGCCGATCTGCGGGCTGCTGACGAGTTTCGACACCGCCCAGATCCGGTCCTTGAGTGCCGCCCTGTTCACCGCCGTTGAGTACGCGACGGACTTTCGTGCCGCTGACACGAGCCTCACCCTTGTTCAGCGCCTGCGCGAGGCACTTGTCGCACGGACCGCGACTGATGATCCGCAAAGCCTGGCCAAGATCGTGGTCGAGCAGCACCGGGATCTGCGAGGCCGCACATTGGGGCCTCCCGACGACAAGCTCATCCTGGCTCTGTGCGACGCGGACCCGACCGTTGCCCAGGACTACCTGGACAAGGTCAAGCCTGCTTCCCGGACCCGGAACGGCGCTGTGTACCTCGCGACATTCCTTCTCTTCGCGGCAGCAGCAGGGATGAAGCACGTCCTGCTCTGTTGCGACCAGCTGGAGGACCTTGCGAGCACCACTACGGCGAAGGCCAAACGTGATCTCGAAACCGAACGGTTCCGCGACATCATCCTCGAAACGCTGCCCATGGCCGACATGCTCGGCGTCGTCGTGACCATGCATCCCCGAGCAGCGCTAACCATCGGCACGGCCTGGGAACTCGCGGACCTGCCGACGTTCGAGATCTCGGAGGCCAACAAGCACCGGATTGTGGTGCTGCCGGCTCTTCGCGACCTGGACTCAGCCGTCAAGCTCCTGTCCAAGTATCTCGCTGCTGCTCGCAAGAAAGACGATCGGCCGAGTGGGGACATGTACCCGTTCACGCCGGGGGCGGTAGAGGCGTTGTTCAAGCGATCGAATCGCAAGCCGCGCGATGTACTACGCAAGGCGCACGGCCTGATTGAGGCCGCGTCGGGTGACAACCTGGTGACCATCGACGAGCAGGCTGTCGCGCGTTACCTGGACGCGGTCGGGCCCGACACGGAAGAGGACATCGGCCCCGTCGTGGCGAGTCCGGTGACCACGTCCCTGGACTGGAGCGCAGGGTGATTTCCTTAGCTTCGTATGCCGGAGCGTCGAAATGACGGCCGATGCCTGCCGTCTTTGCGGCGCTCCCCTGTCGCCGTGGGAATATAGGCGTTGCGGCTGTGGGGGGCCACGCTGGGTGAGCCATGCGGAGGTCATGTACGCGATTGCTTGTTCGGTCCGATCACCCCTGCATGTACGTGACTTCGTTCGCCTGGCCCACCGCGATTACGGACACAAAATCGGTGGCCCCAGTGCCAATGCGGTGCTTTCGCCTGACCGGCGTTTCTGTTGGGCCGGGCAAGGGACATACTCCTTGTACCGCCACGGCCCCTTGCCCGGCCCTCGGAATCTGGAAGCGGCGAGTCGGCTGGTTCTGCTTGCGGCCCACGAGCCCTTGACAGTAGACGCACTGGACTACTGCCTGAAGCAACTCGGATATCGGTACAACGTGGCTTCTCTGAAGAACGCGATCAGAAACTCCAAGTGGATCACGTGGCAGCAGGATGGCCGGTGGGCGCATTCGCTGGGAGAAGCCGCCGAGGCCGTGCTGCGACGTGAGGTTCCCGTTGTTCCAGATAGCCGTCACGCCGCGTGGGCAGCCATGCGAGATGTGCTGACCAGGGATGTGCGAGGATTCATAGCCCAGCGAGCGGAGCGGCTTCGCAACCTCGGCAGTCCTCACCGATTTGGTCTCAATTGGGACGAGGAACCAGGAGCGATGATGCTGCCGATGTGATGCCGAGGTCTCGGGCTCTAATCCCGAAGGCGGCTCCGGAAGAGGCCAGGTCACATAGCCCGTGACCTGGCCTTTTGTGTTGCTCGAGGCATGGCGCGTCACGCGGTCGTGGTGCCGCGAGATGGCTTGCGTGAGCGGAGTGGTCCGGTGCCCTACTTCTTGGGCTTCTTCCGCTTGCCCTTCCTCTTGGCCCTGGCCTCGGCTTTCGCCTTGTCCTTGGCCTTCTTGGCGGCCTTGCGGGCCTCCTCCGCCTCGGCCTTCCGCTGAAGCGGAACCAGCTTGGCGGTGGCCTCGGCCGCGTTCTTGCCGACCTGCGGCAGGACGCTCTGGTAAATGTCCCTCGTGATGCGGGTGTCGCTGTGCCCGAGGGTGTCCGACACGATCTTCACGTCGATGTCGGCGGCGAGCATGAGCGTGGCCGCCCCATGCCGGAGGTCGTGCAGCCGGATCGGCGGGAGCCCGGAGGCGGCGACGAGGCGCTCGAAGAGGTCGGTCACCTTGCCGGGATGGAGCCAGGAGCCGTCTTCCTGGGTGAAGACCATGCCGGTCTCGGCCCAGGCTGATCCCCACTCCTCGCGGTCCGCGTCCTGCTGTTCGCGGTGCCGCTTCAGGACGGTGACGGTGTCGTCGTCGAGCGCGACCACGCGGAAGCCGCTGTCCGTCTTGGGCTCGGAGGTCTCGACCTCCCATCCGTCCTGGACGAGCTGGGCGGAGACGGTCAGGGAGTGGTCATCGAGGTTGGTCTCCGACCATGGCTGCGCGCATGCCTCGCCCCGTCGCAGGCCGCGGAAGGCGATCAGGTGCCACATCGCGTACAGCCTGTCCGCCGCGACGAAGTCGAGGAACGCGCCGGTCTGTTCGGGCGTCCAGACCATCACGGGCGAGGGTTTCTCGCCGGTCTGCTCCCACTTGGCGACCCGTGCGTCGGTCCACACCAGGGCCTTCGGCTTGCGCACGGGACCGAGCTCGACGTGCGCCGCCGGGTTGAAGGTGAGGATCTGCTGGCCGATCGCGTCGTTCAGCGCAGACCGCAGCGTGGCCTTGATACGTAGCCGGGTGGCCGGACCGGTGACACGCCGGAACGGGGGCATGGCATCGATCGCCGTCTTCATCACCTTGCGGCGAGCACGGTTGTCCGTGCCCTTCCACGGCACGGTGGCCAACTCCTTGACCGCGGCCCGGCGCTGGGCGTTCTGCTCCAGGATCTCGGCATTGGCGTCGGCGATGGCCGTGAACATGCCGCTGAGATGGCTCACGCGTAGGCGGTCGAGACGATGGTGGCCGATCCGAGGCTTCAAGTGGAACCGGATATCGGTCTCGTAGCGGCTGAGTCCCGACTTGCGGATGCGCTTGCCGTCGAGCCATCGATCGAGCCACTCGCTGACGGTCAGGCGGCCGATCAGGTCCTGACCGGACTTCAGGCGCCGCCGGGTCTCCTCGACATCGGGCAGCGGCGACTTCTCGCCGCCGACCTCCTCCAGCATGGCGGCGATCAGTGCCATGCCTTCGGGGTCGTCGGTGTCGGCAAGGCCGAGCAGCGCGCGTATGTGGTCGAGGTCGGCCTGGGCCGCCTTGAGGGAGTCGTAGCCGGCGCGGCTGAAGGAGCGGCGGGTGCCGTCTTCGCGGGGCGGGAGTTCCTGGCGTATGGAGTACGAGCCGTGCTTGCGGTTGGAGAGCTTGGGGCACTTCTTGCCGAGCGGTTTGCCCGTGTGGGGGTCGCGGCAGTAGCAGCGGCGGTGGGTGGAACCCTTCAAAGATCGTTCTCCTCATCGGTGCTGCCGACGTGCGGGTCGACGTCGGCGAGTTCTGGTGGCAGGGCTGGTGGTGTGCCGCCGTCTTCGCGGATGAAGGCGCGGGCGCTGCGGAGCCGGTACTTGGCTTCCAACACCCTTTCGACGTAGTCGGCTTGGGCGAGTACGGCTTCCTCGCGTTCGGCCTGGTTGGGTGCCGTCTCGGCCTTCCAGCGCTCGTGCTTCTCGCCCTTCAGGGCGGCCAGGGCGGCGCGCTGGTGGCGGACGTGGGCCCGGAAGTTGCGGAGCATGTCGTCTTCCATGCCGAAGTCCTCGCTGTCGCCGGTGAACCAGCGCATGGCGTCCCAGGTCGGTTCGGAGTCCTGCAGGGGAAGGCGCTGGACTCGGTCGGCGTAGCCGACGGGGTAGAGCAGGCAGATCGGGTAGGTGTGCAGGGCTTCGGCGAGGACGAGGACGTCGACCAGGGGCAGGTTGGCGCGGCGGCCGGACTCCATGTTGGCGATCACGTTGCGCGGGATCGGATGGCCGATCTCCTCGCAGCGGTCGGCCAAATCCTGGGCGCTCATGCGCAGCTCCTTCCTTCGTCTGCGGACCTCGGCGGCCACCGTGGCCATCACCTGATCCACCCACTCCGGGACGTTGTCCTCGTCATCTCCAGGATCAAAACGGTGTTGTGTCATGGAGACACATTAGCTTCCCGATGATGGTTGGTGATCGCCTGGAGCCGGACGTGATGCCGCGTTCGCCGAGGGCTCACTCATGAACGGAGCACTGGATGCGCAACAACGAGACCGCCGAGCAGTCCAAGGGCATGACGCGAGAAGAGCTGCTGGCCCTGCCCGTCGCCGTTGACCTGGACACTGGTAACCGTGCGCTGGGGCTGGGGCGGAGTAAGGGCTACGAGCTGGCCAAGCGCGGCCAGTACCCCTGCAAGGTCCTGCGCCTGGGCAAGGCGTACCGCGTCGTGACCGCCGACCTGTTGAACCTGCTCGGCCTGGCCGCATGACCAGCCGTGCCCATAGCAGGTGCTTCTGCGCTGAGCTGACACAGAAACGCTGGACTGTGGCCGGACGTGGACGTACTGTCCGTGTTCCCTCGCCCCGGCCAAGGAAGCGAGAAAGCCCCCGGCGGGCCAACGCCGGAGGCTCAGCACACTCCACTGCCCGCATTCCAACGAACGACCTGCGTGAGTCGGGCCTGCATGCCCGACGTCACCGGATAAGGAGCTGCCCTGTGCAACCTACGACACCCGAGCCGCATTCTGCACCCGGCAGGGCGGTATGGCCGACGGTCGCCGTACCCGGCCGACCCGACCCCGCGCCCGAAGCCACCCCGGCGGCCGATGAGCGGGAGACGGATACGGTTCCGGCGGATCAGCCTGCCGAGGCAGCGGTGCCGGACCGAGAGCCGACGTACGGCTCCGAGCTGCTGAACGAACTGCGGGCCCAGGTAGCCCAGTTCGTGATCCTGCCCTCCCAGCAGGCGCTGGACGCGGTCACGTTGTGGGTGGCGGCGACGCACCTGCAGCCCGCGTGGCAGCATGCTCCGCGCCTGGCGGTGGTCGGGCCGGCGAAGCGGTGCGGCAAGTCACGGCTGCTGGACGTGCTGACCGAGACGGTCCACGAGCCGATGCTCACCATCAACACCACCCCGGCGGCGGTCTTCCGCTCCATCACCGACGAACCGCCCACCCTGCTGGTGGACGAGGCAGACACCATCTTCGGCACCCCGAAGCAGGCGGAGAAGAACGAGGAGATGCGCGGCCTGCTCAACGCCGGCCACCAGCGCAACCGCTACGTCACCCGGGTCGTCGGCAACGACCACACCCCGCACCGGTTCGCCACCTTCGCCATGGCTGCCCTGGCCGGGATCGGTGACCTGCCTGACACGATCATGGACCGGTCCGTGGTGGTCCGGATGCGCCGTCGCGCGGAGGGGGAGCACGTCAAGCCCTTCCGCTCCCGACGCGACATCCCAGGACTCCATGATCTGCGGGACCGTATCGCCGCCTGGGCCCGGCCGCTGCTGGACGAGGCAGCGGATCTGGAGCCGGACATGCCGGTGGAGGACCGGGCCGCCGACACCTGGGAGCCCTTGATCATCATCGCCGACCTGGCCGCCGGGCCCTGGCCCCGCCGTGCCCGCGAGGCGTGTGCGGGGATGGTGGCTGCGGAGGTCGAGGCGGAGGAGGACCAGCCCGGCGAGGCCCGGATCCTGGCCGACATCCGCAGGGTCTTCGTCGCCCAGCGCGAGGTCGACAGCCTCTCCACGGACGAGTTGCTGCACCACCTGCGGCAGAACGCCGAGGGCCCGTGGGCGGAATGGGGGCGCAACGGGCTGAGCGCCCGGGAACTGGCGGCGATGCTGCGCCGGTTCGACATCAAGCCCGGCAACGTCCGCCTCGCCGACGGAACCCAGCGCAAGGGCTACATGCGCAACAAGTTCCTTGACGCCTGGCGGCGCTACTGCCCCACCGTTCACTCAGTGAACGCCGAGTCCGCCGCCCCAGCTTCGGGCTGAGCCCCTGCCTCCCCCGGTGACCGTCCCTGCCGTCCCTGCCGTGATCTCGCAGGTCACACGGCATGCGGCCGGGACGGGAACCGGGGGCAAGACGGCAACGCGATCATGACGACCGTGTTGCTCCGCGAGGACGCTGCCCTGATCCGTCTTGTGCCGTCCCGGGCGTCCTCGCCGTATCGCCGCAGGTCACAGTGCATGCGACCGGGACGGCAAGACGGATCCGATCCGTCCACGGCCACCGAACCGCAGCCCCCGCCGCCTGTGCGTGCCCCAAGACGCGCCGGCGCCGCCGGGACGGAACACCGACCCCTCTGCCGTACCGGCCCTGACCTGCGCTTGCAACGGCCAAGACGGCAAAGACGGACCACGCCACCATCGCAGGAGAACCCCGCTTGACCACCCTCTCCACACCCACCCTCCGGGACCATCGCCCTGGCGAAGGGCGGCCGATGACGACCAAGCAGGCGGCCGAGCGGTACGCGCTCATCGCAGCAGGAGTAGTCATCGTGGCGCTCACCGCTGGCGGGTTCTGGCTGTCGTACGCGCATCTCGCGGAGGTCGCCGGACAGCACGGTCTCAAGAGCTCCCCGGTCCGCCAGTGGGCCTGGCCGGCAACCCTGGACGCGTTCATCGTCGCGGGCGAACTGCTCATGCTCCGCGCGGGCCTGCGCCGGGTGACGGACGGCTGGGCCATCGCCCTCACCGCGACCGGATCGGTCGGCTCCATCGCACTCAACGTGGCCGGGGTCAGCGGCACAGGCAACGCAGCCACCGTGCCCCTCCTCGACTACGTGGTCGCCGCGGTTCCGCCGACCGCCGCGCTGCTGGCCTTCGGTGTCCTGATGCGGCAGATTCATCAACTGGTCGACCAACCTGCCAACCACTTGGACGCCGCGCCCTTCCAGTCGCCGGAACCAACGGTCACCGAGCCCGCCGAGCCACCGGCCGAGCCGGTCCGGCCCGCTGCGCCTCCGGCCGCCGGTTCCGTCCAGCCGACGGAACCACCGCCCGAGGTTTCGGAGAGCAAGCCGCGCGGTGGTCGTCCGCCCAAGGCCACGCTTGCGGAGCTCGTGGAGATCGGCCGGATCTCCCTCGCTGAGCACGGCACACTCAGCCGCTCCCTTCTCCGAAAGGCAGTCAAGGACAGGCACTTGACGATCGGCAGTCAGCGGCAGACCGAGGTGATGGAGATGCTCCGGCCCGAAATTGAGGCCGCAGCCGAGACCGGTCCGAGCAGCGGCTGACCGGAAACCCAGCGGGGTGACCGGAACCCCTTCCGGTCACCCCGGCCAGCCGACCACCGCACCGCTCGCCGCCCGCTTATCCGTACCTGTGGATGGCGTGCTGGCAACCAGCACTTCGCCAGTCCTTCCCCCAGTCCTTCCCTCCGACCCGCCTGCCCCCGCCCTTTCCGGAGAAACCGCCCGTGACGCACGACCCGCACCGCTCCGACCACACTTCCGACGAGCCGCTGCCGCTGACGAAGTCCCCTACGCTGCTGGGGCGTTTGCGGCAGGCGTTGGGACGGGGTGCCCCTGGCGGAGCCAGTAGTACCCCGAGTCCGACTCAGGGCCGGCCTTCGGGGATCTCCGCCCCAGGGGTGGCGGAGACGGCCCAGCGCCAGGGGGCGCCGGACCAGGAAGTCGGGGCCGAGGGCGTCCCCGACCTGGACGAGCTCCACGCCGTCCAGCAGCAGATCCTCCACTGCGCACCCGCCGCCGAGTTGCCTGCCGACGAGCGAGCCGTGCAAAGCGTCCAGCTGACGATCCGCCGCTTCACCGGTACCAAGCGCACCGTCCGCGTCGGCCCGCTGCGGTTCACCGGCGACGAGCACACCCAACTCCAGCAGACTGCCGCAGGGCACGGCTACAAAGGCGAATCCGGCTTCGCCGCCGACATCGTCCTCGCTTTCCTTTCCGGTCGGTTCACCGCGAACCTGCCGCTGTCCGAGGACCGGCGCCGTACCCACATGTTCCGCGCCCAGGTGCTGCGCGAGCTCAACCGCATCGGCGTCAACGTCAACCAGATCGCCCGCGCGCTGAACAGCGACCTCACCCCGCCCGACCAACGCCAGCGCCTCGAAGAGCTGCACGGCCTGCTGGAACTGATCGCCGAGGCCCTGCGCGAACCGGCAGGCCCCAGGAAGGACCAGGCCGCATGATCGCCGCCATCAAACCGGCCGGGTCCAACACCCGCGGCCTGCTCGCCTACCTCTACGGCCCCGGCCGGCACGACGAACACACCGACCCCCACATCGTCGCCGGCTTCGCCATGCTCGGCATGCCCGACCCCGGCCGCGACGAACACGCCACCCTCACCCAGCTCGCCCGCCACCTCGACGAGCCCGTTCACCTTCGCAACAGCGAGTTCGGCAAGAAGGTCACCGACCACGTCTGGCACTGCCCCGTCCGCACAGCGCCCGAGGACCGGCACCTCTCCGACGCCGAATGGGCCGACATCGCCCAGCGCATCGTCGAAGCCGCCGGCATCGCCCCCGCCGGAGACGACCTCGGCTGCCGGTGGATCGCCGTACGCCACGCCGACGACCACATCCACATCCTCGCCACCACCGTCCGCGAAGACGGCCGCCGACCCAAGCTCCACGACAGCGGCATCCGCGTCGGCGACGCCTGCCGCCAGATCGAGAAGGACCACGGCCTGCGCCAGCTCAAGAAGGGCGACCGCACAGCCGGACGCCAGCCGACCCAGACCGAGATGCACAAATCCCAGCGCCTCGGCTGGGAGCAGACCAGCCGCGACTGGCTCCAGGACCGCATCCGCGCCGCCATCCCCCACGCCGGCAGCGCCGAGGAACTCCTCGCCTACCTCCAGGCCGACGGCATCGCGGTCAAACCCCGCCGCGGACCGTCCGGAGACCTCCTCGGCTACGCCGTCGGCCGCCCCGGCGACCTCAACAAGGACGGCGAGCAGATCTTCCACCCAGGCGGGAAGATCGCCCCCGACCTCACCCTCCCCAAGCTCAAGGCC
>NZ_JAAAXQ010000009.1 GCF_009916105.1 Streptomyces sp. GC420
ATCTACCAGCAGCCTCCCGCCCCGACGAACGCTCCCGATCCCCGCGTGTGGGCCCAGACGCCTCCCCCGGAACCCGAGGGCCCCTCGCGCCATCTTCCGTACGGCGACGATCAGGCCACCCAGTACGTGGGGGTCGACTCCCTTGTGGGCGGCCCCTCCGAGGAGGAGCCCCGGCAGGACGCCTTCGCCCACCTCTACCGCGACCAGCACGGCTACGAGGCCCGGTCCGCCGCCCACGAGGTCATCGAGACGGAGCCCAAGCCCGCCCCTGCCCCGGCACCCAAGCGGACCGGGCGGGCGGCCGGCCTCCTGAAGTCCAGTGCGGTGATGGCCGCCGGAACGATGGTCTCGCGCGTCACGGGCTTCATCCGCTCGGCGTTGATCGTCGCGGCCCTGGGCGCCGCGTTCCTCGGCGACACCTTCCAGGTCGCGTACACCCTGCCGACGATGATCTACATCCTGACCATCGGCGGCGGGCTCAACTCCGTCTTCGTCCCGCAGCTGGTGCGGGCGATGAAGGAGGACGACGACGGTGGCGAGGCCTACGCGAACCGGCTCCTCACCCTCGTCATGGTGGCCCTGGGGGCGCTGACGGCCGCCGCGATCTTCGCGGCCCCGTTCCTCGTCCGTCTGCTGTCCGTTGAGGTCGCCAGCGACCCTGCGGCCAATGAGGTCGCCGTCACCTTCGTCCGCTACTGCGTGCCCACGATCTTCTTCATGGGCATCCATGTGGTGATGGGGCAGGTGCTCAACGCCCGCGGCAAGTTCGGCGCGATGATGTGGACCCCGGTCCTCAACAACATCGTCATCATCGCGACCCTGCTGATGTTCATCTGGGTCTACGGCACCGCAGCGGACTCCCGGATGACCGTCGAGTCGATTCCGTCGGAGGCACAGCGACTGCTGGGCGTCGGTGTGCTCCTCGGACTCACTGTCCAGGCCCTGGCGATGATTCCCTACCTGCGCGAGACGGGCTTCAAGCTGCGGCTGCGCTTCGACTGGAGGGGCCACGGGCTGGGCAAGGCAGCCACCCTCGCCAAGTGGACGATCCTCTTCGTCCTCGCCAATCAGGCAGGCGCCGTGGTCGTGAGCCAACTTTCCACGGCTGCGGTGTCCGAGTCCGACGTGGGCGGCACCGGATACATCGCGTACTCCAACGCACAGCTCATCTGGGGTCTGCCGCAGGCCATCATCACCGTCTCCCTGATGGCCGCGCTGTTGCCGCGTCTTTCCCGTTCGGCCCACGAGGGGGACAGCGGAGCCGTCCGCGACGACATCTCCCAGGGTCTGCGCACCTCGGCCGTCGCGATCGTGCCCATCGCTTTCACGTTCGTCGCGCTGGGCGTGCCCATGTGCACGCTGATCTTCGGTTCCTCCGGTACCGAGGACGCCACCTCGATGGGTTACATGCTGATGGCCTTCGGCCTCGGCCTGATCCCCTACTCCGTGCAGTACGTCGTGCTGCGCGCCTTCTACGCCTACGAGGACACCCGCACCCCCTTCTACAACACGGTCATCGTCGCGGCCGTCAACGCGGGGGCCTCGGCCATGTGCTACCTGCTGCTGCCCGCACGATGGGCGGTCGCCGGCATGGCCGCCGCCTACGGTCTGGCTTACATGATCGGCGTCGGAGTGGCGTGGCGCAGACTGCGCAAGCGGCTGGGCGGCGACCTGGACGGCGCCAACATCGTCCGGGCCTACACCCGCCTGGCCATCGCCTCGGTGCCCGCCGCGGCTCTTGGTGGTGCGGTGGGCTATGCGATCACCCAGGCACTGGGGCAGGGTGTGCTGGGCTCCCTGGCCGCTCTGGTCGGGGGCGGAGCCGTACTGCTGGCCGTCTTCTTCGTCGCCGCGAAGCGGATGCGGGTGCAGGAGCTCAACGCCATGGTCGGCATGGTCCGCGGACGCCTGGGACGCTGAGCCAGCACAACCTTCAACGGCCACCGTGTGTCGTGCATAGCGGCGGACTGTGGGCACAATTGGCTTGGCTTTGCAGAGCTGACGAGTGACAGCGTGCAACGGATGGGGAGGCAGGAACGACGGTGGCGGAACGTAGCACGGCTGCCGTCGACGTGGCCGACAACAGCGGTGAGCAGCCGCTGACCGCCAAGGCGGACGAGGCCACGGCCGACGGGGTGGACGAAGCCCAGAACAAGGCGGAAGAGGCCGGCAAGCCCGGAGATGCCGAAGAGCCGGCCGCGGGGAAGAGCGAGGCCGCGCCCCTCGAGCTGCACAGCGGCCACAAGCTCGCCAGACGCTACCGCCTGGAGGAGTGCGTCACCCGTCTGGACGGATTCAGCAGTTGGCGTGCGGTCGACGAGAAACTTCGCCGGGCCGTCGGTATTCACATCCTGCCCGCCGATCATCCGCGGGCCAGGCCGGTGCTCGCCGCCGCCCGCTCCGCGGCCCTGCTCGGCGACCCCCGCTTCGTGCAGGTGCTCGACGCGGTCGAGGAGAACGACCTCGTGTACGTCGTGCACGAGTGGCTGCCCGATGCCACAGAGCTGACGGCTCTGTTCGCCGCGGGCCCTCTCGAGCCGCACGACGCCTATCAAATGGTCAGCCAGATCTCCCAGGCCATGGCTGCCGCCCACCGTGAGGGACTGGCCCACCTGAGACTCACCCCGGGGGCGGTGCTGCGTACCTCCTCGGGCCAGTACCGGATCCGTGGGCTCGCCGTGAACGCCGCTCTTCGCGGCATCACCTCCGATACTCCGCAGCGCACCGACACCGAGGCGATCGGTGCGCTCCTGTATGCGGCGATCACTCAGCGCTGGCCGTACGAGGAGGACGCCTATGGGCTCTCCGGTCTGCCCAAGGACGTCGGGCTGATTTCGCCGGACCAGGTGAGGGCGGGCGTCCACCGCGGTCTGTCGGAGCTTGCCATGCGCGCTCTGGTCAACAACGGCGCGACGCCCTCGCGGCAGGAGCAGCCCTGCACCACCCCCGAGGAGCTCTCCAAGGCCGTCGCGGCCATGCCGCGCATCCGCCCGCCGGAGCCCGCGTTCGTCGCGCCCCCGGCCTTCCAGCAACAGACGTATCAGCAGGGTGCCTACGGGCGTCCTCAGACCGGCCCCGGCATGAACGCCACCCAGCCGGTCCTGACGCCGCCGCCGCCACTGCAGAGTCGTGCCGGGCGGGCACTGAAGTGGGCCGTGTCCGCACTGCTCATCGCCGCGCTGGGGCTGGGCAGCTGGCAGCTCGCCGACACCCTGATGGATCGCGAGGAGAGCCGGGGCGACAGCGGCACCGGTCAGACGGACGACAGCAACAAGGACACGGAGCAGAAGACGGCCCCTGTGCCGCTGGCCATCAAGGGAGCCGTCGAGTACTACCCGGACGGCAAGGATCAGCACAGTGAGGACGTGGGTCTCACTTACGACGGCGACAGTTCGACGTACTGGCGGAGCTACCGCTTCAACGACGGCCCCGTCCTCGCGCCCTTCAAGGAGGGCGTGGGGATCGTCTATGACCTGGGGTCGGAGAAGACTCTCTCCGCTGCCTCGATAGGGCTCCGCTACGGCGGCGACCACACGACGATCTCGCTGTACGCGGCCGATGCTCTTTCGTCGAGCGCCCCCCTGAGCTCCATGAAGAAGATCAAGGAGATCACCACTCAGGGAACCGAGGCATCGATAAAGGTGAACGAGGCCGTGAAAACCCAGTACGTACTCCTCTGGATCACGGCGATGCCGTACTCCGCCGAAGACCAGTACAGCGGAGCCGGCTACAAGCAAGCCGTGACGGACGTGAAGTTCACGGGCTGATCACGACGCGAGGGGGAGGGGGAACGACCGTTGGACGATGACGTCAGGCTGGGCGACGCCAGCGATCAGGACCTCCTCTCCCGGCATGTGGGGGGAGACCCGGATGCCTTCGGAGAGATCGTGCGCCGGCACCGGGACCGGCTGTGGGCGGTCGCCCTGCGGACGCTCGGCGACCGCGAGGAGGCCGCCGACGCGGTCCAGGACGCCCTGGTCTCCGCGTACCGGGGAGCCCACACCTTCCGCGGCCAGTCGGCCGTCACTACATGGCTGCACCGCATCACCGTGAACGCCTGCCTCGACCGGGCCCGCAAGGCGGCGTCCAGGCGTACCTCGCCTCTCAACGACACGGAGCGCCTTGAGCAACTCCTCGAGCCGCATGAGTCCGCTGCTGCACCCGCCGAACGCCAGGACGTCCACCGGCAACTGGTGACGGCCCTTGCCACGCTGCCGGCCGAGCAGCGGGCCGCCCTCATCCTGGTCGACATGCAGGGCTATCCCGTCACCGAGGCGGCCCGGATCCTCGAGGTCCCCACCGGAACGGTCAAGAGCCGGTGCGCACGCGGTCGGGCAAGACTGCTTCCGCTGCTCACCCACCTACGGGCGGACGAGGGTGATAACAAGGACTCCGGTCCGGGAAGGAACCGGACGCGGGAGTCATCCGTCCCACCGGCAGCGGAAACACGGGACACGGGACCGAGCAACTCAGCTGCTGTGAAGGGCGGAGGTGGACGAGCGTGACATCGACGACCGGTGCGACCGAGCACCCGGATGTCTCGGAGATCTCCGACCTGGCCGAGGGACTGCTCCCCCCGGCCCGCACCACGGACGTGAGCGAGCATCTCGCGTCGTGCGAGCTGTGCGCCGATGTACGGGACTCCCTGGACGAGATCCGCGGGCTGCTCGGCTCCCTGCCCGGTCCAACACACATGCCTGCCGACATCGCCGACCGTATCGATGCCGCCCTCGCCGCCGAGGCGCTCCTTGATGCCGCGGCAGCGGCCGCGGCCAACGCCCCCGCCGATGTTTCACGTGAAACGGATGATGACGTAGCGGCGGTGCCGGCGTCGTCCGGAAGCGTCGTTTCACGTGAAACATCGCTCGGCGGCACATCGGCGCACCGCGCACAAAGAGGCCAGCCGGCCGGCCGGCCTCAGGGCGCGACCGCTCCCAGCGGGCGGTCAGTCACGCGAAGGCGTCGTGTCCGCCTCCTGATCGGTACGGTCGCGTCGGCGGCCTTGCTGGGGCTGGGCGCCCTGCTGGCGCAGTCCCTGGGCGGGGCGGGGGATGGGACGGTTGAACACAGTGCCGCCAGTGACACCGCCGACCAGGCTCGCACCTTCGATGAGCGGAACCTCGAGTCGGATGTGCAGGCACTGATCGACGACCGCCCGCCGTCTGCGGAGCCCGAGGCGGAGCCCAATGGCAAGTCTTTCGGTATCGAGTCCCACGGCACCCTGCCCAAGCGGGCGGAGGAGACCATCCCCGCTTGTGTGCGGGAGGGCATCGGCCGTGAGGACCCGCCGCTCGCTGTTGAGAGGGGCCTCTACGAAGGTACGGAGGCGTACCTCGTGGTGTTGCCGCACGGCACCCAGCCTTCGAAGGTGGACGCGTACGTCGTCGATGCGGCATGCACGGGGAACACCCCTCCCGGCAAGGCCGACGTGCTGCTGATGCGTACCTATCCTCGAGGCTGAGAACGCCCGGCGGTCGCGCTCTGCTGACACACCCCGTACGCGGGCCCTGCGGGAATGTGCGCCCCTTAGGATCCGTTGGGTGGGGTGAGAGTCCTGAAGAGGGAAACCCCTTAGGCAGCAGGCAGTCCGCAGAGACGAGGAAGAAACCCGTGAGCGACGTCCGTAACGTGATCATCATCGGCTCCGGGCCCGCAGGCTACACGGCGGCGCTGTACACCGCGCGCGCGTCGTTGAAGCCGCTGGTCTTCGAGGGCGCGGTGACCGCCGGTGGCGCGCTGATGAACACCACCGAAGTGGAGAACTTCCCCGGATTCAGGGACGGCATCATGGGGCCGGACCTGATGGACAACATGCGTGCACAGGCAGAGCGCTTCGGCGCCGAACTGATCCCGGACGACGTGGTCACCGTCGACCTGAGCGGCGACATCAAAACCGTCACCGACACCTCCGGAACGGTTCACCGTGCCAAGGCCGTGATCGTCACCACCGGATCCCAGCACCGCAAGCTCGGCCTTCCCAACGAGGACGCGCTCTCCGGGCGCGGCGTCTCCTGGTGTGCCACGTGTGACGGCTTCTTCTTCAAGGACCAGGACATCGCCGTCATCGGCGGCGGTGACACCGCGATGGAGGAGGCCACCTTCCTCTCGCGGTTCGCCAGGTCCGTCACCATCGTGCACCGCCGCGACACGCTCCGGGCGTCCAAGGCGATGCAGGAACGCGCCTTCGCCGACCCGAAGATCAAGTTCGCCTGGGACAGCGAGGTCGCAGAGATCCACGGCGACCAGAAGCTCAGCGGTCTGACGCTGCGCAACACCAAGACCGGTGAGACCTCTGAGCTCGCGGTGACGGGCCTCTTCATCGCAGTCGGCCACGACCCGCGCACCGAGCTGTTCAAGGGCCAGCTGGAGCTCGACGATGAGGGCTACCTCAAGGTCGATGCTCCTTCCACCCGCACCAATGTGCCGGGAGTCTTCGCCGCCGGCGACGTCGTCGACCACACCTACCGCCAGGCGATCACCGCCGCCGGTACGGGTTGCTCCTCCGCCCTCGACGCGGAGCGCTACCTCGCCGCGCTCTCCGACGGCGAGAAGCAGGCCGAACCGGAGAAGACCGCCGCGGTCTGAAGATCATCTCCCAGTCCCACCCCCACACCCCGAGAAAGAATGAAGGAGGCCGCAGTGGCCGGCACCTTGAAGAATGTGACCGACGAGACCTTCGAGGAGGAGGTCCTCAAGAGCGACAAGCCCGTTCTCGTGGACTTCTGGGCGGCCTGGTGCGGTCCGTGCCGCCAGATCGCTCCCTCGCTCGAAGCGATCGCGGCCGAGCACGGTGACAAGATCGAGGTTGTGAAGCTCAACATCGACGAGAACCCGGCCACCGCAGCCAAGTACGGCGTCATGTCCATCCCGACGCTGAACGTCTACCAGGGCGGCGAGGTCGCCAAGACCATCGTCGGTGCCAAGCCCAAGGCCGCGATCATCCGCGACCTCGACGACTTCATCGGCGACGAGTCCGTCACCAAGGCCTGACCCGATCCCACCACGGAGTCCGGATCGCCCCTGGGGGTGGTCCGGACTCCGTCCTTTCCGGACTCCTGCTCTTCTGCCCGGCGCGACGCTCCGCGGTCTCACAGGGGCCGCAGCGCCGGCTCCTTCTGCACCGCGCCAAGCAGCCGGTCCAGTGCCAGCTCCACATCTTCTTTCCAGGAGAGCGTCGTGCGCAGCTCCAGTCTCAGCCGCGGATAGGCGGGATGCGGACGCACCGTCTTGAAGCCCACTGCCAACAGGTGATCGGCGGGGAGCACGCAGGCGGGTTCCTTCCACCGGGCGTCCCCGAAAGCCTCGATCGCCTTGAACCCGCGCCGCAGCAGGTCCTTGGCAACCGTCTGCACCATCACCCGGCCGAGTCCCTGCCCCTGGTAGCCCGGGGTGATGAACGCTGTCATCAACTGAACCGCGTCAGGTGAGACCGGGCTCGTGGGGAAGGCCAGAGACCGCGGGACGTATGCCGGAGGGGCGTACAGCACGAAGCCGACCGGTACCTCGTCGACATACACGACCCGCCCGCAGGATCCCCACTCCAACAGGACCGCCGAGATCCAGGCCTCCTTCTCCAGCTCCGGGGTTCCCGCCCTTATCGCGGCCTCTCCGCTGACCGGATCAAGCTCCCAGAAGACACAGGACCGGCAGCGCCTGGGGAGATCGGGAAGGTTGTCCAGTGTGAGCGGTACGAGCCGACGCCCCATGAAGGCGGTTCCTCACTTCCTGCGCGTGCCGCGTCCCGCGCGGCGGTCAGCGCACTCCGTTCGCGGATGAGGCTGCCGACGAAGCCGCCGACCGCCCCCAGTCCCAGGCCTGCCGTCATCAGTCCGGTGCGGCTCACCGTACGCATGGCCTCGCCCTCCGTATGAGGTGCTTCGGGATGGATACGCCACATCCGATCGCATCGTATCCACGGTGCAATGGACTCGGCACTACCGGAAAGCGAAGGGCCGGTCCACGTCCCGCCTACGGGGGACACGGACCGGCCCTTCGCTGTCGCACCGCAGCCTCAGCTCTCGGTGGACTCCGGCTCGTCGGCGGTCGTGGCCGACAGCCCCTGCTCGAGCTCCCGGCGCTCTCCCGGGGCCAGGGTGTCGAGAATCCGCTCCAGGTCCTCCATCGAGGCGAACTCGACGACGATCTTGCCCTTCTTCTGGCCCAGGTCGACCTTCACCCTGGTCTCGAAGCGGTCGGAGAGCCTGGAGGCAAGATCACTGAGCGCCGGGGACAGCCGTGCACCCGCGCGGGGTCCCTTGGCCTTGGGAGCGCTCTTGGGCCCCGAGCCCATCAGCGTCACGATCTCCTCGACCGCCCGCACCGAGAGACCCTCGGCCACGATGCGGTGGGCCAGCTTGTCCTGCTCGTCGGAGTCCTCCACCGAAAGGAGGGCACGGGCGTGCCCGGCAGACAGAACACCCGCCGCCACCCTCCGCTGCACCGGCGGGGAAAGCTTCAGCAGTCGCAGCGTATTGGAGACCTGCGGACGCGAGCGCCCGATTCGGTCGGCCAACTGGTCGTGCGTGCAGTTGAAGTCCTTCAGCAGTTGGTCATAAGCCGCCGCTTCCTCCAGCGGGTTCAGCTGGGCGCGGTGGAGGTTCTCCAGGAGCGCGTCGAGAAGAAGCTTCTCGTCCTCGGTGGCACGGACAATCGCGGGGATCTTCTCCAGCCCTGCCTCACGGCAGGCGCGCCAGCGCCGCTCACCCATGATGAGCTCGTAGCGCTCCGGCCCCAGTTGCCGCACCACGACGGGCTGGAGCAGGCCCACTTCCAGGATGGAGGTGACCAGCTCGGCGAGCGCGTCCTCGTCGAAGACCTCACGAGGCTGCCGCGGATTCGGGGTGATGAAGTCCAGGGGCAGCTCCGCGAAGTGCGCTCCAGCGGGAGCGCTCAGCTGCAGCTCGACCTGAGTCGGCTCCTCTGTTTCACGTGAAACCGAGGCCGCCGGGAGAGTGGCCACCTTGGCGGCAGCCACACCACGCTCCGCGGTGAGCACCGGCACTGACGTCGGGGAGGCGGACGCCACCCCAGCTGGGGCGGCCGACTTCTCGGCCTGCGGCGCTGCTGGGATCAGAGCCCCGAGCCCACGTCCCAGTCCTCTGCGTCGCTCGCTCACTGAATCCCCTCCGACATTCTGTGCTGGCTGAACTGAACACCCACATGGGCGTGCTGTGCGTCGTAGTTCACTTGGACGCCGCGCAGGGCGATCTCTCTGGCGGCCTCCAAGTACGAGAGGGCACCACTGGAACCCGGATCGTACGTGAGAACCGTCTGTCCGTAGCTCGGAGCCTCAGAGATGCGCACGGAACGGGGAATGCTGGTCCGCAGCACCTCGTCACCGAAGTGGCCGCGCACTTCCTCCGCCACCTGGGAGGCGAGCCGCGTACGGCCGTCGTACATGGTGAGCAGAATCGTGGACACGTGCAGTGCGGGATTGAGATGTCCACGCACCAGGTCGACATTCCGGAGCAGCTGCCCCAGTCCTTCCAGCGCGTAGTACTCGCACTGGATGGGGATCAGGACCTCGGCGCCCGCGACGAGCGCGTTGACCGTCAACAGGCCGAGCGAGGGCGGGCAGTCGATGAGAATGTAGTCCAGCGGCTGCTCATACGCCTGAATGGCGCGCTGCAGCCGACTCTCCCGCGCCACCAGGGAGACCAGCTCGATCTCCGCTCCGGCCAGATCGATGGTGGCGGGAGCGCAGAACAGCCCCTCTACATCGGGCACCGGCTGTACGACATCGGAGAGCGGCTTGCTCTCTACCAAGACGTCGTAGATGGAGGGCACTTCGGCGTGATGGTCGATCCCCAGCGCGGTCGAGGCATTGCCCTGAGGATCGAGGTCGATCACCAAAACCCGCGCGCCGTGCAGCGC
This sequence comes from Streptomyces sp. GC420, assembly GCF_009916105.1. GTDB lineage: Bacteria > Actinomycetota > Actinomycetes > Streptomycetales > Streptomycetaceae > Streptomyces. The sequence continues at coordinate 9,874 of NZ_JAAAXQ010000009.1, forward strand.
CAGGGAAGCGGCGAGGTTGACCGTGGTGGTGGTCTTACCCACTCCGCCCTTCTGGTTGGCGACCACCATGACCCGGGTCTGCTCGGGTCGCGGCAGACCCTCGCCGGCACGGCCAAGAGCCTCCACTGCCAGTTGGGCAGCGCGTCCAATAGGGGTGTCGTCCATCGGAGGCGGTGTTTCACGTGAAACATCCTCCCCCGCCGACTCGGTACGGGGGGCGGGGACCGGATCGGCCACCGGCCCCGCGATGTTGGCGTCGGACCGCAAGGATTCACTCTCCTCGACATCAGGCTCTCGATGAACAGAGCCTGCCATGCTTTCGGGGTCGTGAACCAGCGAGGTCCGTTCTCCTGTGGATGAATCCACGTTTGTGGACAACTCTGTGACCCCTGGGGGCCTACGGTCGCGGGGCGTGGCAGCCGCACGTCCGCGACTGATGATTCCATGCAACAGAGAACGACGTTTCACGTGAAACAAGATGCACACGCGCTCGTTCTAAGCTGCCACGACACTCCGATTTGCATAGGTTTGACAGCTTTTATGGGGCAATACTCGTAGGACAGACGGGTCAACGCCGACGGCGGGTCCTGCTCACCCGCGCCGCCTTGGCCCGCTTCGCGGCGAAGCGCACACCACCAGGGCTCTCCCCGCATACGACGCGGACCACAGTGGACAAAGGCTCCACCACGCCCTCGCCGACATGAAGAATTGAGGTCTCCACCACACCGAGCTTGCTGAGGGCAGCCCGCGAGGCCTTCACCTCTTCTTCTGCCGTGTCCCCCTTCAGGGCCAGCATCTCGCCATAGGGGCGCAGCAGCGGAACGCCCCAGCCCGCCAGCCGGTCCAGCGGAGCGACGGCGCGCGCCGTCACAACGTGGACCGGCGGCAGCTTCCCCATCATCTCCTCGGCGCGGCCGCGTACCACCGTCACATGCTCCAGGCCGAGCAACTCGACGACCTCCTGGAGGAAGTTGGTCCTCCGGAGCAATGGTTCGAGCAGCGTGATCTTCAGGTCCGGACGCACCAGCGCCAGCGGGATGCCGGGCAGGCCGGCGCCCGAGCCCACATCGCAGACGGTCACGCTCTCCGGCACGACCTCGGAGAGCACGGCGCAGTTCAGCAGATGCCGCTCCCACAGCCGGGGCACTTCCCTAGGGCCGATCAGCCCTCGCCGCACCCCGGCATCCGCCAGCAATTCCGCGTACCGGACCGCCTCCGGGAAGTAATCACCGAAGACCTCCCTGGCCGCGTCCGGAGCTGGGGGAAGCTCCTCTGCCTCCGTCACGGGAACCGTCCTTCCATACCGGTGGGTGGAACTATCAGGCTGACAAAGACCGGCCCCGCCTGCGAACAGACGGGGCCGGGAGGACCGGGGAGGCGATCAGGCCGGCAGTACGACGACGAAACGCTGCGGTTCCTCGCCCTCCGACTCGCTGCGCAGCCCCGCCGCGGCGACCGCGTCGTGCACCACCTTGCGCTCGAAAGGCGTCATCGGCTTCAGCTTCACCGGCTCACCGGAGTTCTTCGCCTCGTCCGCGGCCTTGGCGCCCAGCTCGGTCAGCTCGGCCCGCTTCTTGGCGCGGTACCCGGCGATGTCCAGCATCAGACGGCTCCGGTCACCGGTCTCCCGGTGCACAGCGAGCCGCGTCAGTTCCTGGAGCGCCTCCAGTACCTCCCCGTCACGGCCGACGAGCTTCTGCAGGTCGCGGCTGCCGGAGTCACTGATGATCGAGACGGCGGCACGGTCCGCCTCGACATCCATATCGATGTCACCGTCGAGATCGGCGATGTCCAGCAGACCCTCGAGGTAGTCGGCCGCGATTTCCCCTTCCTGCTCCAGGCGGGTCAGGGTTTCGCCACCCTCGGCGGCTGCCGCGGAGGTGGTGCCTTCCGTCACGGATCGACTCCTTCTTACTTCTTGGACGGGTGCTTGGGCCGCTGCTGGCCCTTGCGCTGCCCAGACTTGGCTTGGCGTGCGGAACCGGTGGCGGGCTTGGCCGCCGCATCCGGCTTGTCGTCCTGCGGCTCGCCCTTCTGGGGGGAGGGCCCGGGCTCGGTCTGCTTGGACACACCCTCGGGCTTGTCCGTTCCGGCCGGCCTGGCGGGCTGAGCGGCACCGCTCTGGCGCTTGGCCTTGGGCTTCCGCTTGGGCTGCTGGCGGTTGGCGCGAGCGGCCTCGACGGCCTTCTTGGCCTCGACGACCGCCGGGTCCTCCTTGAGCTTGCCCTTGGCGCGCAGACGCTCCTGGCGCTGCTTGTACGCAAGGCTGCCCGGCGTCGGGTTGCGGTGGATCACGAACATCTGCTGCCCCATGGTCCACACGTTGGTGGTCAGCCAGTAGACCAGGACACCGACCGGGAAGTTGATACCGAAGACAGCGAACATGATCGGGAAGACGTACATCAGCATCTTCTGCTGCTGCATGAACGGGGTCTTCACCGTCAGGTCGACGTTCTTCGTCATCAGCTGGCGCTGCGTGTAGAACTGCGACAGCGACATCAGAACGATCATGACGACCGTCACGACCCGGACATCGGCCAGCGTGGCACCCAGGGACTCGATGCGCTCAGCGCTGTCCATGAACTTCGCGGGCAGCGGAGCACCGAAGATCTTCGCTTGACGGGCACTGTCCAGCAGCGACTGGTCGATGACACCGACCGTCTTGTTCCGCGCGATGTCGTTGAGGACGGTGTAGAGCGCGAAGAAGAACGGCGACTGCGCCAGAATCGGAAGACACGAGGAGAGCGGGTTGGTGCCCGTCTCCTTGTACAGCTTCATCATCTCTTCGGACTGACGCTGCTTGTCGTTCTTGTAGCGCTCCTGGATCGCCTTCATCTTCGGCTGGAGCGCCTGCATGTTCCGGGTCGCCTTGATCTGCTTCACGAAGAGCGGGATCAGACAGATCCGGATCAGGATCACCAGCGACACGATGGACAGGCCCCAGGCCCAGCCGCTGTCGTCGCCGAACATGGCGCCGTACACCTTGTGGAACTGGACGATGATCCAGGAAACAGGTGTGGTGATAAAGCTGAACAGACTGGAAATCGTGTCCACTAATCAGGCTCCTTGAGCATGGGGCGAAGTCTCTGCGGCCGGGCTGTTGTTGTCATCGGCGGAGGGCCCGCCCCTTCTGCCCCGCCACGCATCGCGCAGCAGTTCGTGCCATGGCGGACGCTTGCGCGGTGGTACGTGATCGACACCGCCCGGCGACCAGGGGTTGCACCGCAGGATGCGCCACGCGGTCAGGGCGGTGCCCTTGATCGCGCCGTGCCGGTCGATGGCCTCGTACCCATAGTGGGAACACGACGGGTAATACCTGCACACCGGCCCGAGCAGTGGGCTGATCGTCCACTGGTACAGCTTGATCAGAGCCAGCAGCGGATACTTCATCGCGCGCCCTTCCCCTGACCTCCGCCGTGGGATGTCCCACCCAGCAGCCGCTGAAGAGCGGCGTCCAGGTCTCGGGCCAGATGACTGTGGTCGGCGTCGCCCGCGCCGGGCAGCGCCCGTACGACAACCAGGCTACCGGGGGGCAGCGCGGCGAGACGATCGCGCACCAGATGGCGAAGTCTCCGCTTCACCCTGTTCCGTATCACCGCGTTCCCCACAGCTTTGCTTACGACGAAACCCGCACGCGGAAGGGGAGCGCTCTCCCCAGGCGCGTGCGGGTCCGTTGTTCCGCTACGAAGATGTACGACAAGGAGCGGGCGACCTGCCCGACGACCTCTTCGTACCGCGGTCGCGAAGTCCTCGCGCCGCCTCAGCCGATTCTCGGAAGGCAGCACGTCATGACCTGTTGAGATCAGGCGGACAGACGGGCGCGACCCTTGCTGCGGCGGGTCGCCAGGATCGCGCGGCCGGCACGGGTACGCATACGAAGCCGGAAGCCGTGGGTCTTCGCGCGACGACGGTTGTTCGGCTGGAAGGTGCGCTTGCTCACTCGGGGGCTCCAGTAATGACTCGTGTGTTGGCGGGTATCGCCTGGCTGTCACCGTGCGCCCACGAGTAGCTCGCAATACGCCCGAGTGCACCGCTTCACCGACCACGTTCTGACTGGTGTGGTCTTTGCCCATCGGAGGCAGGCGGCAGCAGCCATCGACAACTCGACCTGGTCACGGTACGCGCGGCTACGCCATCCGGTCAAACCGGCGCTCGAGTGGGAGACACTGTGCACAGGCTGTGGACAACGACTTGAACCACCGGGGCAGCCCTGACTACCGTGGCTGAACCCCGAATCCTTCCCGACCGTCCCGAGAATCACACCTTCGCGGGATCCCCCCATGAGTCTCTGAGAGAGCGTGCCCTGTGGCTGACGTACCTGCCGATCTTGCCGCAGTGTGGCCGCGAGTGGTGGACCAGCTCCTCGGCGAAGGACGCGGACAGGGAGTGGAGGCCAAGGACGAGCAGTGGATCCGGCGCTGCCAGCCCCTCGCGCTGGTCGCCGACACCGCCCTGCTCGCCGTCCCCAACGAATTCGCCAAGGGCGTCCTGGAAGGCCGGCTCGCTCCGCTGATCAGCGAAGGGCTGAGCCGGGAGTGCGGCCGCCCGATCCGTATCGCGATCACCGTCGACGACTCGGCCGCCGGTCCGCCCCCACCGGCCCCCGTACCGCACCAGTCCCGCTACGAGGAGCCCCGGCCCGGCTACGAGGACCCGCAGCGGGAGCCCTCCCAGGCCCCCTCGTCCTACGACGACCGGCTGCCGACCGCGCGTCCCGCGTACCCCGACTACCGGCAGCAGCGCCCCGAGCCCGGGGCCTGGCCCCGTATGCAGCCGGCGCAGGACGACTACGGCTGGCAGCAGCCGCGCCCGGGCGGTTTCTCCGGGCGCGAGCGCGATCCCTACGCGACCCAGCACGGGCACCACGGGCAGCAGCACGCTCCGCAGCAGCCGTCCGCCGACTACCGGCAGCAGCGTCCCGGCGAGCGCCCCACGCTTCCGGAGCCCTCATCCCACGGTGTCGCCGGCGGCGCGCACGCCGCGCGCGGTGGCACCCCCGGCCCGCTGGGTGCCCAGCCGGCACCTGCGGGCGGTCCCGGTGAACCGACCGCACGCCTCAATCCGAAGTACCTCTTCGACACCTTCGTCATCGGTGCCTCGAACCGCTTCGCGCACGCGGCCGCGGTCGCCGTCGCCGAGGCACCGGCCAAGGCCTACAACCCGCTCTTCATCTATGGGGAGTCCGGGCTCGGCAAGACGCACCTCCTGCACGCCATCGGGCACTACGCGCGCAGCCTCTACCCCGGCACCCGGGTGCGTTATGTGAGCTCCGAGGAGTTCACCAACGAGTTCATCAACTCCATCCGCGACGGCAAGGGCGACACCTTCCGCAAGCGCTACCGCGAGATGGACATCCTCCTGGTCGACGACATCCAGTTCCTGGCGAGCAAGGAGTCGACGCAGGAGGAGTTCTTCCACACGTTCAACACGCTGCACAACGCCAACAAGCAGATCGTGCTGTCCTCGGACCGGCCGCCCAAGCAGTTGGTCACCCTGGAGGACCGGCTTCGCAACCGCTTCGAGTGGGGCCTCATCACCGACGTCCAGCCGCCCGAGCTGGAGACCCGGATCGCGATCCTCCGCAAGAAGGCCGTGCAGGAGCAGCTCAACGCGCCGCCGGAGGTCCTGGAGTTCATCGCCTCCCGCATCTCGCGCAACATCCGCGAGCTGGAGGGGGCACTGATCCGGGTCACGGCATTCGCCTCGCTCAACCGGCAGCCCGTGGATCTCGGCCTCACCGAGATCGTCCTCAAGGACCTCATCCCCGGCGGCGAGGACTCGGCTCCGGAGATCACCGCCACCGCGATCATGGCTGCGACCGCCGACTACTTCGGACTGACCGTGGACGATCTGTGCGGCTCCTCGCGCAGCCGCGTCCTGGTCACCGCCCGCCAGATCGCCATGTATCTGTGCCGGGAGCTCACCGACCTCTCCCTGCCGAAGATCGGTGCGCAGTTCGGCGGCCGCGATCACACGACGGTGATGCACGCCGACCGGAAGATCCGGGCGCTGATGGCCGAGCGGCGGTCCATCTACAACCAGGTCACCGAACTCACCAACCGCATCAAGAACGGCTGACACCGCACCTGCCGACCGGGAGGGCCGGCACCGCACCATCGCAGGCACAGCCACATCAGCGCCCCCGGAGACGGCTCCGGGGGCGCTCTTCGCATGCGCCGGCCTCCGCGGCGAAGCGGGGAGTGGAAAGCAGGGAGCGCCCGAAGCGCGTGGGACAGCGTGACAGCACGAGGGAGCGCAAGGGAACGGGTGCAGCAAGGGGGAGGGAAGGGCACATCGGCGGCAGGGGAGCCGTGCAGGACCGGTAGGGAGGGCTCCGTTCCTGTTCGAATAGGCCGACCGGGGGACGGACTGTCCACAGATCCGGGTGTGAACGGCCGTCCACACCCTGGGGAACAACGCGTTGTCCCGAACGCGTCCACAGGCACCCTGGTCAAGATCACATCAGGGCTGGTCAGACGCCTGTGGAATTGTGCGCGAGCGGCTTCCACAGACTGTGGATGACATGAATCACCCACAGGGCCGTACGGGAGTTGTCCACCGGCGCCCCACAGGCTGGGGAGTGTTGTCCCCATCCCGAGGGCACTTCTCCACACCTCTGTCCACTGTTCGGCAACGCGACGCGTCCTCTCACCGCCGCGAGTGAAAGGCGTCACACCAAGGTGCTCGATTGAGCTGTGGGGAACGTGGGTAAACCTGGGGACGGCACTGGGGAGAAGTCCCCCGGCCCTGTGCATCGGGTGTGGGTAACTTCCGCCTGTCCACAGCGGGCTCTGGTTGTCCACGGGCGGCGCCCACAGGCCCCGTGGATAAAAAACCGTTGCTGACCTGCGTGGACCGGGTTATCCACGGTTTCCACAGGGCCTACTACTACAACCACTGAGAGATAGCCCGGAATCCACTTCGAAGTGGGTCCTGTGCACAACTCGCCCCTCGGCCGCCGGCCACCTCTTGAGTCGACTTGACCCCGAGCAGCACCGACTGTCGGTGCCGTGCGTCAGACTGGTCCCCGGCATCTCCCATACCGACGAGTCGATGCCGATGAAGAAGGCCAGCAACAGCAGGAGGCGGTTCCGGTGAAGATCCGGGTGGAGCGCGATGTACTCGCGGAGGCAGTGGCCTGGGCGGCCCGCAGCCTCCCGGCCCGTCCGCCCGTGCCCGTGCTCGCGGGCCTCCTCCTGAAGGCGGAGGACGGCGCGCTGAGCCTTTCCGGCTTCGACTACGAGGTCTCGGCACGGGTCTCGGTGGAGGCGGAGATCGAGGAGGACGGCACGGTCCTGGTGTCCGGCCGGCTGCTCGCGGACATCTGCCGCGCCCTTCCCAACCGGCCTGTGGAGATCTCCACGGACGGCGTGCGGGCGACCGTGGTCTGCGGCTCCTCGCGATTCACACTCCACACCCTGCCTGTGGAGGAGTATCCGGCGCTGCCGCAGATGCCCGGGGCGACCGGCACGGTTCCGGGTGAGGTGTTCGCGTCGGCCGTGGCCCAGGTGGCCGTCGCCGCCGGCCGTGACGACACACTCCCGGTGCTGACCGGCGTCCGTATCGAGATCGAGGGCGACACCGTCACCCTGGCCTCCACCGACCGCTACCGCTTCGCGGTGCGCGAGTTCCTGTGGAAGCCGGAGGTCCCCGAGGCCTCCGCGGTGGCGCTGGTGCCCGCCAAGACGCTGCTGGACACGGCCAAGTCACTGACCAGCGGTGACACGGTGACGCTGGCACTGGCGGGCTCGGGCGCCGGTGAGGGCCTGATCGGTTTCGAGGGGGCGGGCCGGCGCACCACGACCCGGCTGCTGGAGGGCGACCTCCCCAAGTACCGCACGCTGTTCCCCACCGAGTTCAACTCGATCGCGGTGATCGAGACGGCGCCGTTCGTCGAGGCCGTCAAGCGTGTGGCCCTGGTCGCCGAGCGGAACACCCCGGTGCGGCTGAGCTTCGAGCAGGGCGTGCTGATCCTGGAGGCCGGGTCGAGCGACGACGCACAGGCTGTGGAAAGGGTCGACGCGCAGCTGGACGGTGAGGACATCTCCATCGCCTTCAATCCGACGTTCCTGCTGGACGGCCTGAGCGCGATCGACTCGCCGGTGGCCCAGCTGTCCTTCACCACCTCGACGAAGCCGGCGCTGCTGAGCGGTCGGCCCGCGATCGACGCCGAGGCGGACCAGGCCTACAAGTACCTGATCATGCCGGTGCGGCTGAGCGGCTGAGCGGCCGGACGTCGACGACGTCGCCGGGCCCTCGCGGCCCGGCCGGGGTTCCGGGGGCGTCTCCCGGGCAGGCGGAGTGTGCCGGTTCGGCAGCCGGGCCGGGCGTCCGCAGCCGTACGTCTGAGCGCCTGACCCCACAGGTGTGTACCGGGGGTCCGGCGTAGGCTCGGACGCAGGTACACACCACCACGACGTCGTTAAGGAAGCACTGATGGAGCTCGGTCTCGTCGGCCTCGGAAAGATGGGCGGCAACATGCGCGAGCGGATACGCCGCGCCGGCCACACCGTCGTCGGGTACGACCGCAACCCCGATCTCGCGGATGTCCACAGCCTGCAGGAGCTTGTGGAGAAGCTGAAGGGCCCGAGGATCGTCTGGGTGATGGTGCCGGCCGGCGCCGCCACCCAGTCCACGGTCGACGAGCTCGGGGACCTGCTCGAGCCGGGCGACGTGGTGGTGGACGGCGGCAACTCCCGCTGGACGGACGACGAGAAGCACGCCGCCGAACTCGGCCTCAAGGGCATCGGCTTCGTGGACTGCGGGGTCTCCGGCGGCGTCTGGGGCCTGGAGAACGGCTACGCCCTGATGGCCGGAGGCGACGCCGCGAACATCGCCAAGGTGCAGCCCGTCTTCGACGCGCTCAAGCCCGCGGGCGGCGCGGGATTCGTGCACGCCGGCAAGGTCGGCGCGGGCCACTTCGCCAAGATGGTCCACAACGGCATCGAGTACGCCATGATGCAGGCCTATGCCGAGGGCTGGGAACTGCTGGAGGCCGTGGACTCGGTCACCGATGTCCGCGAGGTGTTCCGGTCCTGGCAGGAGGGCACGGTCATCCGCTCCTGGCTGCTGGACCTCGCCGTGAACGCCCTGGACGAGGACGAGCACCTGGAGCGCCTCAAGGGCTATGCCGCGGACTCGGGCGAGGGCCGCTGGACGGTGGAGGCCGCGATCGACAACGCGGTGCCGCTGCCGGCGATCACCGCGTCGCTGTTCGCGCGTTTCGCCTCGCGCCAGGAGGATTCCCCGCAGATGAAGATGATCGCCGCCCTGCGCAACCAGTTCGGCGGCCACGCGGTCGAATCCAAGTAGTCCCTGCGGGGGCCCGGGGCACGCCCCGGGTGAACACAGTCGCCGGGGGAGGTCGGCGCGCATCATGCACGTAACGCATCTGTCGCTGGCCGACTTCCGCTCGTACGCCCGGGTCGAAGTCCCGCTCGATCCGGGCGTCACCGCCTTCGTGGGCCCGAACGGGCAGGGCAAGACGAACCTCGTCGAGGCCGTGGGCTATCTCGCCACACTCGGCAGCCACCGGGTGGCCTCCGACGCCCCCCTGGTGAGGATGGGCGCGGAGCGCGCCGTGATCCGGGCCGCCGTCCGGCAGGGCGAGCGTGCGCAGCTGATCGAGCTGGAGCTCAATCCGGGACGCGCCAACCGGGCCCGCATCAACAGGTCCTCGCAGGTGAAGCCGCGGGACGTGCTGGGGATCGTACGGACCGTACTGTTCGCCCCCGAGGACCTGGCCCTGGTCAAGGGCGATCCCGGCGAGCGCCGGCGCTTCCTCGACGAACTGATCACGGCGCGCGCGCCGCGCATGGCGGGGGTGCGTTCCGACTACGAGCGGGTCCTGAAGCAGCGCAACACCCTGCTGAAGTCGGCGGCGATGGCGCGCCGGCACGGCGGCCGCGCGGGCGCGGCCCCCGGGACGAGGTCCTCGGGGGCCGACCTGTCGACGCTCGACGTCTGGGACCAGCACCTGGCCCGGGCGGGCGCGGAACTGCTGGCGCAGCGCCTGGACCTGACCGCGGCGCTGCAGCCGCTCGCGGACAAGGCCTACGAGCAGCTGGCACCCGGCGGCGGCCCGGTGACGCTGGAGTACCGGAGCTCCGCGGAGGGCACCGGGCACTCCCGCGAGGAGCTGTACGAGCAGCTCATGGCGGCGCTCACCGAGGCACGGAAGCAGGAGATCGAGCGCGGAGTGACCCTGGTGGGCCCGCATCGCGACGATCTGCTGCTCAGGCTGGGCCAGCTGCCCGCCAAGGGGTACGCCAGCCACGGCGAGTCCTGGTCCTACGCGCTGGCGCTGCGGCTGGCGTCGTACGACCTGCTGCGGGCCGAGGGCAACGAGCCCGTGCTGGTGCTGGACGACGTCTTCGCCGAGCTGGACGCCCGGCGCCGGGAGCGGCTGGCCGAGCTGGTGGCGCCCGCCGAACAGGTGCTGGTGACGGCGGCCGTGGACGACGACGTGCCGGAGGTGCTGGCCGGCACGCGGTTCTCGGTGTCCGGCGGCGAGGTGACCCGGGCATGAGCGAGGAGTCCGCGCGCCGGAAGGTCCCGGAGCTGTCCGGGGTGGACCTGGCACGGCAGGCACTGGCGGCCGCGAAGGAGCAGGCGAAGGCGCGAGGGGCCGCAACGGCGCAGAAGAAGCAGGCACGGCGCGGTGGCGGACTGCGCTCGGGCGCGCGTGCGGACGGCCGCGACCCGCTGCCGCTGGGCGCGGCGATCAGCCGGCTGATCACCGAGCGCGGCTGGGAGACGCCCGCGGCGGTGGGCGGCGTGATGGGCCGCTGGCCGCAGCTGGTGGGCCCGGAGGTGGCGCAGCACTGCGCGCCGCAGCGCTACGACGAGGGTGAGCGGGTCCTGACCGTCCAGTGCGACTCGACGGCCTGGGCGACGCAGCTGCGTCTGCTGGCCCCGCAGTTGGTCGCGCGGCTGAACGCGGACCTCGGGCAGGGCGCGGTGCGGCTGATCAAGGTGCTGGGTCCCGGCGGCCCGCAGCAGCGTTTCGGCCCGCTTCGGGCACCGGGGAGCTCGGGCCCCGGGGACACGTACGGCTGACGTGACCGCTGGGTCCCCGGGGGCGTCCCTCAGGGTAGTGAGGGGTTGACAGCGCGAAGCGCTGGATGCCCGTGTGAGCCTCTTGGAGCCCCTTCCCGGATATGGGGAGTCGGGCGGAGGAGGTTCAGGGCGGCACATGCGTACTCAGGTACCGGCAAACCCCCATTCATGTCCGCGCTACCGGTAGACTGGGGGCCAATCCCGTCAACATGCGGGAGTCAGTCGATTACAGCTGAACGACGCAGCCGTTCCCCCGCCTGGGCGGGGGCTCGGTGTGTGCTGTGCCAGAAAGGGCGCTTCGTGGCCGATTCCGGCAACCCCAACGAGAACATTCCGTCCACTGCAGGCGAGAACGTCGAGATCACAGAGGCTGTCGAGGTTTCCTCGGAGTCCTCCTCGTCGTACGACGCCAGCGCGATCACGGTCCTCGAGGGCCTGGACGCCGTCCGCAAGCGACCCGGTATGTACATCGGCTCGACCGGTGAGCGTGGTCTTCATCACCTGGTGTACGAGGTCGTCGACAACTCCGTCGACGAGGCCCTGGCGGGTCACGCCGACCGGATCGAGGCGACGATCCTCGCCGACGGCGGCGTACGCGTCGTCGACAACGGCCGCGGCATCCCCGTGGACATGCACCCGGTGGAGAAGAAGCCGGCCGTCGAGGTCGTGCTGACCGTGCTGCACGCGGGCGGCAAGTTCGGCGGAGGCGGCTACGCCGTCTCCGGCGGTCTGCACGGCGTCGGTGTGTCCGTGGTCAACGCGCTGTCGACGAAGGTCTCCGTGGAGATCTTCCGTGACGGCTTCCGGTGGACCCAGGACTACAAGATGGGCGTGCCCACGGCCCCGCTCGCCAAGCACGAGCGGGTGGACACCACGGGCACCACGGTCACCTTCTGGGCCGACCCGGACATCTTCGAGACCACCGAGTACTCCTTCGAGACGCTGTCCCGGCGTTTTCAGGAGATGGCCTTCCTGAACAAGGGCCTGACCCTGACCCTGACGGACGAGCGGGAGTCGGCGAAGGCCGTCACCGGCGCGGACGAGGCGGGTGCCGACGAGAAGGACGAGGTCAAGTCCGTCACATACCACTACGAGGGCGGCATCGTCGACTTCGTGAAGTACCTCAACTCCCGCAAGGGTGAACTCGTCCACCCCTCGGTCATCGACATCGAGGCCGAGGACAAGGAGCGGATGCTCTCGGTCGAGATCGCGATGCAGTGGAACTCCCAGTACACCGAGGGTGTCTACTCCTTCGCGAACACCATCCACACGCATGAGGGCGGTACGCACGAGGAGGGTTTCAGGGCCGCGCTCACGGGCCTGGTCAACCGGTACGCGCGCGAGAAGAAGCTGCTGCGCGAGAAGGACGACAACCTCACCGGTGAGGACATCCGCGAGGGTCTGACGGCGATCATCTCCGTCAAGCTGGGCGAGCCCCAGTTCGAGGGCCAGACGAAGACGAAGCTGGGCAACACCGAGGCCAAGACCTTCGTCCAGAAGATCGTCCATGAGCACCTCAACGACTGGTTCGACCGGAACCCCAACGAGGCCGCGGACATCATCCGCAAGTCGATCCAGGCGGCCACGGCGCGCGTGGCGGCACGCAAGGCGCGGGACCTGACGAGGCGCAAGGGGCTGCTGGAGAGCGCCTCGCTGCCGGGCAAGCTGAGCGACTGCCAGTCCAACGACCCGACGAAGTGCGAGATCTTCATCGTCGAGGGCGACTCCGCCGGCGGCAGTGCCAAGTCGGGCCGCAACCCGATGTACCAGGCGATCCTGCCCATCCGCGGAAAGATCCTGAACGTCGAGAAGGCGCGTATCGACAAGATCCTCCAGAACACCGAGATCCAGGCGCTGATCTCCGCGTTCGGCACGGGTGTGCACGAGGACTTCGACATCGAGAAGCTGCGGTATCACAAGATCATCCTGATGGCGGACGCCGATGTCGACGGCCAGCACATCAACACGCTGCTGCTGACCTTCCTGTTCCGCTTCATGCGCCCGCTCGTCGAGGCCGGGCACGTCTTCCTGTCCCGCCCCCCGCTCTACAAGATCAAGTGGGGCCGCGACGACTTCGAGTACGCGTACTCCGACCGCGAACGCGACGCGCTGATCGAGCTCGGCCGCCAGGCGGGCAAGCGGATCAGGGAGGACTCGATCCAGCGCTTCAAGGGTCTCGGCGAGATGAACGCCGAGGAACTGCGGATCACGACGATGGACCAGGAGCACCGGGTGCTCGGCCAGGTGACCCTGGACGACGCGGCCCAGGCGGACGACCTGTTCTCCGTGCTGATGGGCGAGGACGTGGAGGCGCGGCGCTCCTTCATCCAGCGCAACGCCAAGGACGTCCGCTTCCTCGATATCTGAGTCGGTCTGTCGCCCCCCGCTTCGAAAGGATTTTGATCAGCAATGGCCGACGAGCAGACCCCTGCCGCCACTGCGGACCAGCCGGAGGGCTGGACCATGCGTATCGAGCCGGTCGGGCTCGAGACGGAGATGCAGCGTTCGTACCTCGACTACGCGATGTCCGTCATCGTCTCGCGTGCGCTGCCGGACGTCCGTGACGGTCTCAAGCCCGTGCACCGCCGTGTGCTCTACGCGATGTACGACGGCGGGTACCGGCCCGAGAAGGGCTTCTACAAGTGCGCCCGCGTCGTCGGCGACGTCATGGGCAACTACCACCCGCACGGCGACTCCTCGATCTACGACGCCCTGGTGCGGCTCGCCCAGCCGTGGTCGATGCGGATGCCGCTGGTGGACTCCAACGGCAACTTCGGTTCTCCCGGCAACGACCCGGCGGCCGCCATGCGGTACACCGAGTGCAAGATGATGCCGCTGTCCATGGAGATGGTCCGCGACATCGACGAGGAGACCGTCGACTTCACGGACAACTACGACGGCCGCTCCCAGGAGCCGACCGTCCTGCCGGCCCGCTTCCCGAACCTGCTGATCAACGGCTCGGCCGGTATCGCGGTCGGCATGGCCACCAACATCCCGCCGCACAACCTGCGGGAGGTCGCCGACGGCGCCCAGTGGTACCTCGAGCACCCGGACGCCTCGCACGAGGAACTGCTCGACGCCCTCATCGAGCGCATCAAGGGCCCGGACTTCCCGACCGGCGCCCTCGTGGTCGGCCGCAGTGGCATCGAGGAGGCGTACCGCACCGGCCGCGGTTCGATCACGATGCGCGCCGTGGTCGAGGTCGAGGAGATCCAGAACCGCCAGTGCCTGGTGGTCACGGAGCTTCCGTACCAAGTGAATCCGGACAACCTCGCGCAGAAGATCGCCGATCTGGTGAAGGACGGGAAGATCGGCGGCATCGCCGACGTCCGCGACGAGACCTCGTCCCGCACGGGCCAGCGTCTGGTCATCGTCCTCAAGCGGGACGCGGTCGCCAAGGTCGTCCTGAACAACCTCTACAAGCACACCGACCTGCAGACGAACTTCGGCGCCAACATGCTGGCGCTGGTCGACGGCGTGCCGCGCACGCTCTCCCTGGACGCGTTCATCCGGCACTGGGTGGGCCACCAGGTCGAGGTCATCGTCCGGCGTACGAAGTTCCGGCTGCGCAAGGCCGAGGAGCGGGCGCACATCCTGCGTGGCCTGCTGAAGGCGCTCGACGCGATCGACGAGGTCATCGCGCTGATCCGGCGCAGCGACACGGTCGACGTCGCGCGTGAGGGCCTGATGGGCCTGCTGGAGATCGACGAGATCCAGGCCAACGCGATCCTCGAGATGCAGCTGCGGCGACTGGCCGCCCTGGAACGGCAGAAGATCGTCGCCGAGCACGACGAGCTCCAGGCGAAGATCAACGAGTACAACGCGATCCTCGCCTCGCCCGAGCGGCAGCGGCAGATCATCAGCGAGGAACTGGGCGCGATCGTCGAGAAGTTCGGCGACGACCGGCGCTCCAAGCTGATCCCCTTCGACGGTGACATGTCCATCGAGGACCTGATCGCCGAGGAGGACATCGTCGTCACGATCACGCGCGGCGGCTATGTGAAGCGCACCAAGACCGACGACTACCGCTCGCAGAAGCGCGGCGGCAAGGGCGTACGGGGCACGAAGCTGAAGGAAGACGACATCGTCGACCACTTCTTCGTCTCGACGACCCACCACTGGCTGCTGTTCTTCACCAACAAGGGCCGGGTCTACCGCGCCAAGGCGTACGAACTCCCGGACGCCGGCCGGGACGCGCGCGGCCAGCACGTGGCGAACCTGCTGGCCTTCCAGCCCGACGAGCAGATCGCCGAGATCCTCGCGGTCCGCGACTACGAGGCCGCGCCCTACCTGGTGCTCGCCACCAAGGGCGGCCTGGTGAAGAAGACCCCGCTCAAGGACTACGACTCCCCGCGCTCCGGCGGTGTCATCGCGATCAACCTGCGTGAGACCGACGACGGCGCCGAAGGCACCGCCGACGAGCTGATCGGAGCCGAGCTGGTCTCGGCCGAGGACGACCTGCTCCTCATCAGCAAGAAGGCGCAGTCGATCCGCTTCACCGCCACGGACGAGGCGCTCCGGCCGATGGGCCGTGCCACATCCGGCGTGAAGGGGATGAGTTTCCGCGATGGCGACGAACTGCTCTCGATGAATGTCGTTCGGCCCGGTACTTTCGTCTTCACCGCCACCGATGGCGGGTACGCGAAGCGGACCGCCGTCGACGAGTACCGCGTCCAGGGCCGCGGTGGCCTCGGTATCAAGGCCGCCAAGATCGTGGAGGACCGTGGTTCGCTCGTCGGAGCGCTGGTGGTCGAGGAGAGCGACGAGATCCTCGCCATCACGCTCGGGGGCGGCGTGATCCGGACACGGGTCAACGAGGTCAGGGAGACGGGCCGTGACACCATGGGCGTTCAACTGATCAACCTGGGCAAGCGCGATGCCGTCGTCGGCATCGCCCGTAACGCCGAGGCCGGCCGTGAGGCTGAGGAGGTCGACGTCGACATCGACGAGGCCGAGTCCACAGCCGAGACGGCAGACGGTCCTGGCACGGCCGAGGGCGCCGCGCCCGAGGCCGAGTGACGCGAGGAGTCGAAACGATCGTGACTGGAGCCACGGGCGCCGGTGTCGGCGCCACTGGGACGGACGGCGGCCGTGGCCCCGCCACCGGCACCCAGGGGGGTGGCGGGGCTGCCCCGGGCGGACCGCAGCAGGCGGCGGCCCAGCCGTACCGCCCCCCGCAGGCCTATGCAGCGCCCCAGGCCCAGGCCCGGGACACGGAGACCATGGCGATGCGGGCCGTCCGCACCGGCGCCGGCGCGCGCACGACACCCCGTACGCGCAAGGCGAGGCTGCGGGTCGCCAAGGCGGACCCGTGGTCGGTGATGAAGGTCAGCTTCCTGCTCTCCATCGCTCTGGGGATCTGCACGATCATCGCGGCCGCCGTGCTGTGGATGGTCATGGACGCCATGGGCGTGTTCTCCACGGTCGGCGGCACGATCAGCGAGGCGACCGGTTCCAACGACAGCAACGGCTTCGATCTGCAGTCGTTCCTGTCGCTGCCGCGTGTGCTGCTCTTCACGTCGATCATCGCGGTGATCGACGTGGTGCTGGCCACGGCCCTGGCGACCCTCGGAGCCTTCATCTACAACCTCTCCGCGGGGTTCGTGGGCGGCGTCGAGCTGACCCTGGCCGAGGACGAGTAGCGGCCGGGGAGAGGGGCCCGGGAACCGATTTTGGTACTGCCCCCGAGGTGCGCTAATCTTCAGGGGCAGCGCGGGGCTATAGCTCAGACGGTTAGAGCGCTTCCCTGATAAGGAAGAGGCCACAGGTTCAAGTCCTGTTAGCCCCACAGAGATGCACGGCAGGGCGGGTGACTTCTTGGAAGTCACCCGCCCTGCCGCATGTGGTGGCGGCCGGGCGGGCCGGCCGTTCGCGGGCGCCGGCCGGGGAACCGCAGCGTGACGCGTTGTGCGTGCACGCCGGGGAGTTGAGGTCGGCGCAGGTCACCGATTGGTATCGGCCGGTGTGTATAGTCGGGCGCCAGAAGTCCTCCTACGTCTATGTCAAGGAAAGACGAGGTCGCGCGGTGAAGAAGCTTCTCCTGGTCGCACTGGCCGCCATCGGCGGGTTCCTCGTGTACCGCCAGATCCAGGCGGACCGCGCCGAACAGGATCTGTGGACGGAGGCGACCGACTCCGTGCCCGCAGGTTCGGGCGTGTGAGACCGACAGTCTGATCGCTCAGGTTGCCGAGCCCCGGTCGCCGTACGAGGTACGCGCCCGGGGCTCCGTGCTGTATTCACTTCTGCAATTCATTTGCTTGCGTAAGCAAAGTCTGGTGAGGGGTGGCACGTGGTGAGGGTGGGGCGCGGCACGGTGGTGGCCCTGACGGCGGTACTGGCCCAGCTCGCGGGACAGGGCGGCGCCGGAGCGGCCGGGGAGCCCGAGCCGTACCGCTTCGCCTCGGGCGCCACCGTCCTCCAGGGGGCCACGGGCACCACCGACGCTCCCCGGCTCACCGCGGACGGCACCTACCGCAGTTCCATCGAGCCGGGCGGCAGGCGCTACTACCGGGTCACCCTGGACGATGCGTCGGACGCCTACGTCTCCGCGGTCGTCGTCCCGGGCAGCACCACCCCCATCGGCTTCCGGGACGGCATATCCCTGTCCCTGCAGAACGAGCAGGGCGTGTCCTGCGGCAAGGAGAACGCCGACTTCGGCGCCGCCGCCTACCCACGCCCGCTCGCGGCGGCCGCCGAACGGACCATCAAGGAAACCGGCAACTGCCGGGAGGCCGGCTCCTACTTCGTCGTCCTCGAGCGCCGTACCGGCACCGGCACGGCCACCGGCTCACAGCCGTGGGAGGTGGAACTGCAGCACGTGGTCGAACCCCCCGTGCGGGACGCGACCAGCGGGCCGGCCGTGAACTGGCAGTCGGCCTCCCCGACGCCCCCGCAGGAGGACGAGCCGCGGCCGCGCCCGGGGGGCGCCGGCTTCAACGACGCGGGGACGCTGGACAGCGGTGTCTGGCGCGACACCCTCACACCCGGACGGACGCGCTTCTACCGGGTGCCCGTCGGCTGGGGGCAGCAGATCTTCGTGCAGGCGGAACTCGGCGGTCCCCCGGCGGCCGTGCGCGGACGCGTCTCCAACGCCCTTGCCTTACGGCTCTACAACCCGGTCCGTGACGGGCTGGACTCGGTCATCGCGCCCTACGGCGGCGAGCCGAGGACCGCCGCCCTGGACCCGCTCCCGCCCGTCCGGTACGGGAACCGCTACGGCGTGGGGGACGAGATGACCGGGATGCGGTTCGCCGGCTGGTACTACCTCGCCGTGACGCTCAGTCCGGAAGTCGGGGAGAAGTTCGGAGACGGTGAGATCGGGCTGACGCTGCGGGTCGACGTGGAGGGGGACGCGGAGGAGGGCCCCGCCTACGAGGGGGAGGCGGACCTCTTCCGGCTGCCGGCGGTCGGCGGGAACGACGGGCGGAGCGGCGACGGCGGCACGGACGGGGCGATGAGGGTTCTCGCGGCGGCAGGCATCGGAACGGGCACGCTGCTCGTCCTGTGGCTCGCTCTGTGGAGGGCGCTCGCCCGGCGGCGGTCGTCGCACGCCGGCTGACGACGGCTGGCAACGTCGTACGGCGGCGTACGGCGGCGAACGGCGGCGAACGGGGCGTGGACCGGATGCCCGCCCGGCTCTGGTCAGAGCAACTGGGCCAGGGCCCAGATGCCGACCGCGAAGCAGAGCGCCGCGAGGAGCAGGACCGGGACCGCCACCCGCGGGGGCGGTCCCGGGCGCCGCCGCGGTACGGGGACCTGCGCGGTGTACGGGACCGGCAGTGCATGGAGCGGAACCGGCGGGCTCCCGGCCGTGTACGGACGCGTGGGAGGGCCTTCCCGGGACACGCCGGCCGTCGCCGCCGAGACATCGGGCGGGGGAACCGGAAACCCCGGTGTCCGCGGGGAGGGCGCGGCATGTGCCGGAGGAACCGACTGCTCGGCATGCTGCTCGGCCCGCTGTCCGGGGTACTGGAAGGGGGACTGCGGCGCGTCTGGGCTGAAATGCGCTCCGGCGCCGTGGGGCGTCACGAGGCTCTGCGGCCCGGGCGCCGGCCGGTCCCCCGCCGGGAGGGGAGGCGGGGGCAGATGGAAGCTTCCGGTGTCGGACATGGAGGGCTTTGCGGCAGCCGGGGAGGCGGGCGGCGCGGCGTGCCGCGGACCGGGAGCCTGCGGACCGTCCCGGCCCATGTCCGGCGGACTTCCGGGAGCCGGGGAGGGGGTCCACGGGCCGATGCCGGTCCACTGCCCGGCGCCGCCCGCGGGTGTCGCGTCGGCCGCCGGGGTCCACGCCGTGCCGTCCTGCGGAGTGCCGTCCTGTGCGCTGCTGCCGTCTTGTGCCCCGCCGTCTTGTGCCCCGCCGTCCTGCGGTGCCACGAGACTTCCCGGGGACGGCCCCCAGTGCCGACCCGCCACGGCCGCGCCAGGCAGGTCCGGGGAGGTTCCGAGGATTTGGGGCCCGGCCGGGCCTTTGGCGCCGGTCCGGCTCTCCGGTCCGCCGGGCTGTGGCACCGCGCCCCGACCGCCGAGGTCCGCCGCGGGCGAGAATCCCTGGGCCGGACCGGCCGGGGCGGACCCGGGGAACTGCCCCTTGCCGCCCGGTGCGGCCCGGTCCCCGCCAAGCGCCCGGGCGTCCGTGGAGTCCGGAGCGGAGAGGCCCGGGCGCTGTGCCGAAGGGCCGGGCGCGGCTCCCGTCCCGTCCGGGAAGCCGACGGCAGCGCTCCCCTGCCCGGTGCCGTGCCAGGAGGTCGCGGAGGCCGGCTCCCCCGCGCTCTGTCCGGTACTCACTGGTGTGGCGAAGGAGCCGCCGGTGACCCCGCCGGTGACCCCGTCGGCGCTCGGGCCCGGTGTGCCCGGTGTGCCCGGCGCCCGGCGGGGTGGGTGCGCCGGAGTGCCGGTGACGTGCGTGAGTCCGGGGGCCGAGGGATCGGCCGCGGGCGGACCGACGGCGGGAGGAACGGACGGACGGGGGGGCTTCACGGGTCCGTTCGCCGTGAAACCCATGGGCAGCGGCCCGAGTTGGTCGAACACCTCGACCAACTCGTCGTCGGGGCCCGGCTCGGGGAGGAGCTCGGCCGCGGCGGTCAGGGCCTTGCGCGCGCCCGTTGCGGTGCGGAAGCGAGCCTCGGGGTCGGGCTGGAGGAGGGTGGCCAGAACTTGCCAGAGGGGCTCAGGAATGCCCTGCGGGGCGCCCGGAGTGCCGTGCTCGGCGAAGTGCCCGACCAGGGCCTTGGTGTCCGGCTTGGCACCCTGGAGCAGATAGACGGCCACCAGGCCGACGGCGAAGAGGTCCGCAGGGAAGTCCGGCTCGGCGCCCATCATCTGTTCCGGCGCGAAGTAACCGGGCGTACCCACCACATAGTTGGCCTCGGTGAGCCGCGGCTCGCCCTTGCGCATCGCGATGCCGAAGTCGGAGAGCCGTATGTGCGGCCTTCCGGTCCCGGTGGCCTCCAGGAGGATGTTGGCCGGCTTGATGTCCCGGTGCACCACCCCCTCCGCGTGCACCGCCGCGAGGCCGGACAGCAACTGATCGGTCAGGACACACACATAGGCCGGCGGCAGCGGGCCGTAGTCGCCGATCAGGTGCGCGAGGGAACCGCCGCGCACCAGGTCCATCGTGAACAGGACCTTGTCGTCGTCGGCCGCCCAGCTGGCGGGCGCGAGGACATGAGGATGATCGATCCGCAGCGCCTGCTCGCGCACGAAGCGGAGCAGCGCGTGGGCGTCGCTCTGCTGCAGCACCTTGGCCGCCACATAGCGGCGCCGCCGGTGGTCCCAGGCGCGCCATACCGCGCCGGCCCCACCGCGGCCGATCGGGTCGACCAGTTCGTACCGTCCGGCGAAGACCTCACCCATGCGCCGCGCCCGCTCCCGTCGGATCCGTCAGCTCTGGTGCGCCTCGTAGTGTGCGACGGCCTCCGCGGTGCGCCCGGCGCCGTACACCCGGAGGAACTCTGCCAGCTCGGGATGGACCGGGGCGAGGGAGTTGGCGGCATCTATGATGTCGCCCGCGGAGGAGACGGACCGCAGCAGCGACTGGATCTCGCGCACCACCCGGCGGACGGTCGGCGCACCCGTACTGCTCGTGGTCTGACCCGTGTTGGCGGTCAGGACGGATCCCCCGGAGGACTTCTTGATCTCCTCCATCCGCGCGCTCGCCTCGGCGGCGCTGACGCTGCCGTCGGCGACCTGGCTCGACAGTTCCTGGAGGGCCTGCACACGCTGCACCACCGCGGGGTTGCCGATCTTGGCGCGCTGGCCGCTCATCAGCTGTGACAGCATCGGGGCCGACAGGCCCAGTACCCCCGCGAGCCGGGCCTGGTTCAGGCCCAGATCATCGATCAGCCGGCGGAAGAGCGCCCCCAGCGGCTCTCCGTACCAGCTGCGCTGGAGCTCTCTCGCTCTCGCGGTGGCGTCCTGCTGCTGTACTGCGTCCATTGCGTCTCCCCATCGCTGTGGCTTCGCTGCTGCGAACCTGGCGAGCATCTTACGGAGCGCGATACCCCGCGGGGAGCCCAATCCTGAGGGCTGGAGGCAATCGTTTTGCGGGATCGAGGGGGTCACCCGGTACTCTGGTCCCCGGCGGTGCCCGGCCGCGGTATCCACCGGGTTTTCCTGCCGTATCCGGGGCCTTAGCTCAGTTGGTAGAGCGCTGTCTTTGCATGGCAGATGTCAGGGGTTCGACTCCCCTAGGCTCCACAGCACCGCCGAGGGGCGGGAGACCGGTGGTCTCCCGCCCCTCGGCGTTCTCACTCACTGCGTGCTCGGTGTTTCATGTGGTGGCGCCCATCGGCCGGCGGAGCCGGCCCGGGTCAGTCGCGGTCCCTGCGCTCCTTGGCCTCGTCCTCGGCCTGCTTGGCCTGGACCTCAGGGTCCAGTTCCGACTGGCCGCTGCCGTCCACGGAGGTCAGCGGGGAGCGGTCGGCCACCTCCGTCGCGGCCGGCGGCTCCACCAGCCAGTCGGGGTTGGCCTGCTTGTCCCACCATTTCCATACGGCGATGGCGCCGCCGGCCAGCACTCCAAGGACCGCGAGGCCCTTGAGGGCCCGGCCTGCCCTCGCCCTGCGCCTGCGCCGCCGCACCAGCCTGTCGATCTCGGCCACCGTCACCTGGCCGCGCAGTGCCGCGAGAGCGGCCGCGCTCCTGGCGACGGCCTCCTCGGCCACCGGTGCCGCCGCGGCGCGCGCGCCCTCGACGGCGTGTTCCACCCGGGGCACGGTATAGACGGCGGCCTGCCTGGCCGCCTTCCTGGTGCGCTTGGCGGCGCGGTGCGCGGCCTCGTCTACCTTCGGCGGCACATGCGCGCGCGCCTGGTCGAGCCGGGGCGCGAGGTGGGCCGCGTACTGGACACGAGCGGTGCAGCGGGCCTGGTGTGCGGCCTGCGACACCTTCGGCGCGAGCCGGACGCGCGCCTCCTGCGTGAGGTGCGCCGCCTGCTCCTTGGCCGTGCCGGCGTAGGGCGCCACCACTTCCGCGGCGTGCAGCACGCTGTCCTTCGCCGTACCGGTCGCGGCGCGCACGCTGTCGATGCGGGTCACGGGATCCTCCTCCTCGGTGGCGTTCGGTTGTCCGCCTTTCCACCCGTTTCGAAATCATGCCCGCCGGGACGCGGTACGGCATGCGCGAGCAGGCATCCGGGTCATGAACGGGCATGACCGGGCAGGAGCGGCAATGCGGTTCAAGAGGTTCAATCGGGCCCTGGCTCGACAATGCCACGGATTGCCGCGGTGTGGGCCGTACTCGACCGGCTTTCTGCCTGGGACCGCCGTACGTGCGAGGATCAGGGAGAGGCACAAAGGACTATGGAAGGTAGATCGTGGCCGAGCAGCTTTACGCCACCCTGAAGACCAACCACGGCGACATCGTGATCCGGCTCCTGCCGAACCACGCGCCCAAGACGGTCAAGAACTTCGTGGAGCTCGCCCAGGGCGAGCGCGAGTGGACCCACCCCCAGACCGGCAAGAAGTCCACGGACAGGCTGTACGACGGCACGGTCTTCCACCGGGTCATCAGCGGCTTCATGATCCAGGGCGGTGACCCGCTGGGCAACGGCACGGGCGGTCCTGGTTACCAGTTCGCGGACGAGTTCCACCCGGAGCTGTCCTTCAACAAGCCGTACCTCCTTGCCATGGCCAACGCCGGCCCGGGCACCAACGGCTCGCAGTTCTTCATCACGGTCTCGCCCACCACGTGGCTGACCCGCAAGCACACCATCTTCGGCGAGGTCGTCGACCCGGCCAGCCAGAAGGTAGTCGACGCCATCGCCGAGGTCCCCACCCGTCCGGGTGACCGGCCGGTCAACGACGTGGTCATCGAGACGGTCGTCATCGAGAAGCGCGAAGGCTGACGCTTCCCGGTTGATCCCCGCCCCACGCGGGAACAATCCGCCCCGTTCGTCCGTATGACGAACGGGGCGGACGACTTGGAGGACAGCAGATGGACCAGGCGCCCGGAAGCCCGGACACCCCTGCCGAGGCAGGGGGACTGCCCGGCTGCTACCGACACCCGGACCGTGAGACGGGCATCCGCTGCACCCGCTGCGAGCGGCCCGTCTGCCCCGACTGCATGATCAGTGCGTCCGTCGGGTTCCAGTGCCCCGAGTGCGTCAGGAGCGGCTCCGGCACCGGACACGCCCCGTCCGCCAGCACGCCGCGCACCATCGCGGGCGGCACCGTGCCCACCGGCGATCCCCAGCTGGTCACGAAGATCCTGATCGGGATCAACCTCTCCGTCTTCCTGGCCGTACTGGCCACCGGCGGCCGTCTCGCGGATGCCCTGCACCTGATCGGGCTGGCCCTCGACCCGGGGACCGGCGAGCTCGTGGGCGTCGCGGACGGCGAATGGTACAGGCTGCTGACGTCGATGTTCCTGCACCAGGCGGTCTGGCACATCGGTTTCAACATGCTCGGCCTGTGGTGGCTCGGCGGTTCGCTGGAAGCCGCGCTGGGCCGCACCCGCTTTCTCGCTCTCTATCTGCTCTCGGGCTTCGCGGGCAGCGCGCTGACCTATCTCCTCGAGGCGGGCAACCAGCCCTCGCTCGGCGCGTCGGGAGCGATCTTCGGGCTGCTCGGCGCCACCGCCGTGCTGATGCGCCGGCTCCAGCAGGACATGCGGCCGGTCATCGTTCTGCTCGCACTGAACCTGCTCTTCACCTTCGGCGGGGGCGCCTGGGGCAGCATCGCCTGGCAGGCACACGTCGGCGGTCTCGTCGCCGGAGCCGTGGTCGCGTACGGCATGGTCCACGCCCCGCGTTCACGGCGGGCGCTGGTGCAGGGCGGGGTCTGCGCCGCGGTCCTGCTGGCAAGCGTCGCCATGGTGCTCGTCCGCACGGCGCAACTGACCGGCTGACCTCCCGGAAGACCGGCTGACCTCCCGGAGGACCGGCCGACCGTACGCCGACGCGGCTCCGGTGAATCCGGGTCGCGGCGGCCGGCTGTGCCGATCGGCTCTTGCCACCTCTGTGGCGTACATGGCGAAGGCCCCTTCCGGAAAGGAAGGAGCCTTCGCCGTCAGCGGGTTTCAGCCGCAGTGGAAGTAGCCGCTCGGCGGAACGTGGTCCTGGATGATGTTGTTGCCGCTCAGGTTCCACACGTCGGTCTCGACCGCGATGCAGCGGTTCTTTCCGTAGAACTTGAAGCTCGCGTAGTAGAGGTAGTTGCCGTCGTCCCCCGGGCTGACGTAGCCGTCCTTGTCCGTCCAGGCATCCACGGCGATGCGGGACCTGACACCGTAGTACGAACCCCGCTTGACGGCCGCGACGCAGTTGTAGGTGCCGTCCCAGAACAGGTAGGTCGTGGCGTAGGTCGTGCCGTTGTAGGTGTTGTTCCAACTGTCGATCTGAGAGCCGTTGCAGCCATACGTGGCGGCACTGGCGGCGGGTGCCGTGGCGAGTGAGTAACCGGCGATTCCCGACAGCATGAGGGCCATCGAGGCGGTGCAGCGGGCGATCCTGCTCCTGAACTTCACGTTGGTCTCCTTGGGGTGCTGATCGGTCGAGCGGCGGGCGGTTCGATCAGTTGCGGCCCATGGTGTTGCCGTGCCACTCGAGTCGGCGGGAGGCCCTTGTCCTCGCGCCGGCTGCCGCCGGCTTTCCGGACGCAAATGAGGGGCCTCGCGAAGGAAGGAAGATCATCGAGAGTGATCTCATCATCGAACCCTCCCTTCGGTGGCAATGATGAGATGTACATGTCTATTAATGGGCACGGAATGTCTGATTCCGGGCGCTTGGAGCCCCCCGACTGCGCGTCGTCGCGACCTGGTGCTGATCGCGGCCACCGGGGGCGCCGGCCCGCACGTACGACGGGAGCGACCCGCCGTCCACCGGGCGAGCCGCCGACGCCCCGACCGTGGAGTTGGCGCCCGTGAAGAACAGCAACACCGGGCGGCCGGTCGGGGCGTACATGGAAAAGGCCTGTCGCCCGCCCCGTGAGGCGCGCGACAGGCCGTGAGGTCAGTCGCCCAAGTGACTCAGCCGGCGCACTTGACCTTGTCCGCTGTGGACTTCTCCACATTCGGGGTGGCTGCCGAAGAGGCGTTCAGCTTCACCCCGGCGCCCTTGAAGTCCTCGCCCAGCGTGAGTGTCATCGTCGGCAGTCCCTGCGCGTTGGTGACACTCTTGCCCGGCTTCATCGCCGATCCGCTCAGACCCATGATGGCGGCCAGCCTCCGAGCCTGGTCCGCCTGCTCGGGCGCGTACTCGAGTGTCGTCCTGGCCAGCGTGGCGTCCGAGTTGCCCGCGTTCTCGGACTTGGTCACGCCCGCCTCGAGCTGGAGCCAGTTGAGCTGTGCCTGGGCGCTGCCGCCCGGGGCGCCGCCGTTGAGGATCCGCACGCGTACCTCCGAGGCGTCGGCCTTCTCGCCCTTGAGGCGGGCGGCGACCGCCGCCTTCTCCTTCGCCTCCTTCTGCTTCACCTCGGTGAAGGAGATGTCGTTCTTGATCATCTGGAAGACCTGGGGCGCGCGCGACTCGTCGACGACGACTGTCGCCTTGACCGTCTCGGCCGGGTTGTCCTGTACAGGCACCGTGGTGAAGGTGATGTTCTTCGTCGGCACCTTCTTCAGCTCCAGCGCCACGTCCTTCAGCGTGCTGACCTTCCCGATGCCGGTGTCCACGGTCAGCGCCTCGGTGGCGGCCTCGGCCAGCGCCAGCAGCTTGCTGGGGTTGGTGAGGGTGTCGCTGGACGCCATCTTGCGTATCAGCGAACCCAGGAACTGCTGCTGCACCTTGATGCGGTCGAGGTCGCCCTGGTTGCCGAAGCTGTGCCGGGTACGGACGAAGGCGAGGGCCTGCTCGCCCTCGACCACGGACTCGCCCTCGGGCAGCTTGAGCTTCGACTGCTTGTCGTCGATGGCCCTGGTCACACAGACCTTGACCCCGTCCACTGCCGTGGTCAGGGTCTTCACCGCGTTGAAGTCGGCCATCATGAAGTGGTCCACCGGGATACCGGTGACGGACTCGACCGTGCGCATGGTGCAGCCGGGGTCCCGGCCGTCCTGGCCCAGACTCGTGTTGAAGCGCTGGTCCTGTGTCCCCGGGACGACCTTCGTGGAGCCGTCCTCCTGCTTGGTCTCGCAGTCCGGGATGTCGACGACCAGGTCGCGCGGAATGCTCATCGCGGTCGCGTTCGAACGGTCCTTGGCGACGTGCAGCAGGATGTTGGTGTCGGCGTGTCCAACGCTGCCCGCGTCGCCGTAGCCCTCGTTGCCCTCGCCGGTGCGCTTGTCCGTGCCGATGATGAGGATGTTGAAGGCCTCGTCCTTGCTGAAGCTGCTCGCGCCCGCGCTGCCGACGTCCGTCGTGTTCACGTTGCCCTCGAGGTGCTTGAGGTACAGGTACGCGGCGGCCGAGACCCCGACGAGCACGAAGGCCATGCTGCCGCCGGTCCACAGGACTATCTTCTTCGCCCGCGACTTCCCGGGCTTGGTGCGCGACCGGCGCCGGCCCGGGGGAGGTTCCTCCGAGGCGCCACGACGTCTGCGCGGCCCCGGCACATCGGTGGCGGGAACCTCGCGTTCCCGGCCCGGCGCGGGGCGCGTACGCGCTGCGGCCGTTCCGGCACGGGTGCCTGCTCTGCGGGGCCCCGGGACCGCCGACTGCGGAGCGGAATCCGGCAGTCGCAGTTCGTAGTCACCGGTGCTGGGGTTGAGTACCCACTGGTCTGCGGGATCGATGTCGTCCGCCCGCCCACGGCCTTGCGCGTCCACGGTTGCCTAGTCCTCCGTCGGGGCCACGCGGCGCCCTTCCCCCTCAAAGGCGCTCGGTCACTCGGTCCAACAGTGCGCGACCTCGGGAACGGACCTCCTGGCCGGGTGCACCGGATCGCTCACACTATCCGCCCAGTTCAGCGTCAAGCGACGCCAGTGACAAATTCCACGCCTTACAACTGGGCAATCGGCGCATTTCCTGGAGCAGATGTTGCCCTGCCCGGGGTCTGCCTTACCCCGGGGCCATCGCCCGCCTTCGGCCCGGGTTCATCGCCGTGCGACTGCTCTTCGCCGTCGCGTAGGAACGGTAAAAGAGGTCGTGGCCTTTCTTCACCCAGTTCTTACGAGGCCTTCCCGGGATTCGGGGTCGCCCTGGGCTCTTTGTGCCGGAATTGCCCGGAAGCTCCTTCGTCGCTTCAGGGGGAGCACCGCCTGCGCGCTCGTTCGAACGATCCGGGCCGCCCGAACCGGCGTAGGCACGGTGGGCCATGCCCGGCACGGGCGGTACGCGGCTGGGGTCGTACTCGGGCCTCGGTTTCCTGTGCGAGTTGTCCACAGCGCGTGCGCTTTCCTGTGCACTCAGTGGACCGCGCTTGGGAGAAGTCGTGCCCCTCGTTTCCGACCTGGGCTTTTTCAGGTCTGGCGAGGGGCACGCCGCTCACACACAGGGTGTGCGGCGGTCACACCGGCGTCAACGCCGCGCAAGTTATCCACAGATCGTCGTAACTTATCCACCCTGTGGATAACGCTGTGGACAAACTCTGGGGAGAGCTTGCTCCGAAGGCGTGGACCGGCTACCGGCCCGCTATTTCCACTGGGTGGAGACGCCGAAGCCCGCCGCGATGAAGCCGAAGCCCACCACGATGTTCCAGTTCTTCAGAGCCTCGATGGGCAGCTTGGCGTCGGTCACATAGAACAGAACGATCCATGCCAGGCCGATGGCGAACATGGCCAGCATGACCGGTGCCACCCAGCCGCTGCTGGTCATCTTGAGGTTCGTGGCGGTCTTCGCCGGCGGCGGCGTGAAGTCCGCCTTCTTGCGGATCCGTGACTTCGGCACGAGGGACTCTCCTGTCGATGCGCTGCGTGACCGCGCAGTGAACTGGACTGGCGCGCCGGGACGGGGGACACGACGGGGCCGTTCTTCCTCCCCCGGGCGTCCGTTAGCGTAGTGCTTCCGTGGCGTCGTAAGGAGTAAGGGTACGTTGAGCAATTCCGCCGACTCCTCCTCCCGTACCGCGAAACGCCCGCCGTTCCGGGCGGTCCGGCTGCTGACCGCCTGCGTGTTCGCCCTCGCGGGCGTCCTCTTCGTCACCAGTTTCAACACCGCCAGAGGAACCAACCTCCGCACCGACGACTCCATGCTGCGGCTCTCCGACCTGATCCAGGAGCGCAGCGACAAGAACGCCGAACTCGACGAGTCCACGGCCCGGGTGCGCGAGGAGGTGGACGGGCTCGCGCAGCGCGACGACGGCAGCACGAAGGCGGAGGACGCCCGGCTCAGGGCCCTGGAGAAGGCGGCGGGCACCAAGAAGGTGACCGGTTCCGCGGTCACCGTCACGCTGGCGGACGCGCCGGCGAACGCCACCGCGCTGATCCCCAACGTGCCGGAACCGCAGCCCAATGACCTGGTGATCCACCAGCAGGACCTGCAGGCGGTGGTGAACGCGCTGTGGCAGGGAGGGGCCGAGGGCATCAAGGTCATGGACCAGCGCCTGATCTCGACGAGCGCGGTCCGGTGCGTCGGAAACACGCTCATCCTCCAGGGCAGGGTCTACTCGCCGCCGTACCGGATCACGGCCGTCGGGGACCAGGGCAGGCTGAAGAAGGCGCTGGAGGACTCCCCGGAGATCCAGAACTACCAGCTCTTCGTCCAGGCCTACGGTCTCGGCTGGAAAGTGGAGGAGAACGGGACGGTGACTCTTCCGGGCTACTCGGGCACAGTGGATCTCCACTACGCGGAACCTGTGGAGTAGTTCGGGGGCGGCCGGTGCCGGTGCGCGTGCTCGTCAGGACCTTCAGTGAGATCTGCATCACGCTCGGCTCGGTGATCGTGCTGTTCGTGGTGTATGTGCTGTTCTGGACCGGCGTCCGGGCGGACAGCGCCATGGACGGCGAGATGGACCGCCTCCGGCGGCAGTGGGAAAGCGCGCCGCCCGTCGACGCCGGCCGGGGGACGCGGCCCCCGGAGGAGGACCCGGGGGCCGGCCCGGAGCCGTACGAGGACGGCAAGCCCTTCGCCGTCATGTACATCCCGCGCCTGGGCGCGGACTGGGCCAAGCCGGTCCTCGAGGGAACCGCGGCGGGCACGCTGAAGAAGGGCCTCGGGCACTACGAGGGGACCGCCGTTCTCGGCGCCGCCGGCAACTTCGCGGTCGCCGGCCACCGGCGCACCTACGGCGACCCCTTCAAGGACTTCCCGCGGCTGCGGAAGGGCGACGCGGTGGTGATGACGGACGGCGCGACCTGGTTCACGTACCGGATCGACACCGCGCCCTTCAGGACAGTGCCCTCGGACGTCGGGGTCGTCGACCCCGTGCCGCGGCGGTCCGGTTACGACGGACCCGGGCGCTATCTGACACTGACGACCTGCGAGCCGGAGTGGGGCCACAGCCACCGGCTGATCGTGTGGGCTCATTTGGACGCCACCCAGCCTGTGGAAAAAGGGAAGCCGGCGGTGCTGCGCCATTAGTCTGGTGAGGTAAGCGGAACGAGAGGGACGGCATGTACGGCTGGATCTGGCGGCATCTGCCGGGTAACGCGTTGATCAGAGCACTCATCTCGCTGGTGCTCGTTCTCGCCGTGGTCTTCGTGCTCTTCCAGTACGTCTTCCCCTGGGCGGAGCCTCTGCTGCCGTTCAACGACGTGACGGTGGACGGCCAGTGAGCGCGCGCATCCTCGTGGTCGACAACTACGACAGCTTCGTCTTCAACCTCGTGCAGTACCTGTACCAGCTCGGCGCGGAGTGCGAGGTGGTGCGCAACGACGAGGTGGCCCTGAGCCACGCCCAGGACGGTTTCGACGGGGTGCTGCTCTCCCCGGGGCCCGGCGCGCCCGAGGAGGCCGGGGTCTGCATCGACATGGTGCGGCACTGCGCGGCCACGGGCGTACCGGTGTTCGGGGTGTGCCTCGGCATGCAGTCGATGATGGTGGCCTACGGCGGCGTGGTGGACCGGGCGCCCGAGCTGCTGCACGGCAAGACCTCCCCGGTGACCCACGAGGGCAAGGGTGTCTTCGCCGGGCTGCCCTCTCCCTTCACGGCGACGCGGTACCACTCGCTGGCCGCCGAGCCCGCGACGCTCCCCGCCGAGCTCGAGATCACGGCGTGGACGGGCGACGGCATCGTGATGGGGCTGCGCCACCGCGAGCTGCCGGTCGAGGGCGTCCAGTTCCATCCCGAGTCGGTTTTGACCGAGCACGGTCATCTCATGCTGGCCAACTGGCTGGTCCGGTGCGGGGACGCGGGCGCCGTGGAGCGGTCGGTGGGGCTCGCGCCGGTGGTGGGCAAGGCCGTCGCGTGACCGCACTCCGCCCCGAGCACGAGGCTGCCGGAACCTCCGCCCCGTACGGCCAGGGTCCGTACGGGGCGGAGGCGTACGGCGGTGCCCGGCCCGAGGAGCGGTGGAGCGAAGCGCCCGGCGGCCCGCGGGGACACGGCCCCCAGGTCCCCCAGGTCCCCCAGGGCGCCCCGGCTCCGGGGACGTCGGTCCGCGACGGGGTCCCGGCACCCAGGACCGCGTACGACGGCCTGGACCAGGAGACGGTGGGGCTGCGCATCCCGCACGTCCCGCCCGCTGCCGCGCGGACCCGTCAGGAGACCGATCCGCCCTCCGGCGGCCGCGCCCAGAGGCGGCGCGAGGCCCAGCGGCAGGCCAGGCACGGCCGCAGACGGCGACAGGGGCCCGCGGAGCCGCCCGGACCCGCCCAGGGGCCGCCCAGGACCCGTGCCGAGGCCAGGCGGGCGGCACGTGCCCGGCGGGAGAGCCCCGCGGCCGTGGCGAGCCGGGTCGTCGGCGAGCTGTTCATCACCATGGGCGTCGTGATGCTGCTGTTCGTCACGTACCAGCTGTGGTGGACGAACGTACGCGCCCAGGCACAGGCCAACGGCGAGGCCAACAGCCTCCAGGAGGACTGGGAGAACGGCGAGCGCGCACCGGGCAGCTTCGAGCCGGGACAGGGCTTCGCCATCATGCACATCCCCAAGCTGGACGTGGTGGTCCCCATCGCGGAGGGCACGAGCAAGAAGAAGGTCCTCGACCGGGGCATGGTGGGGCACTACGCCGAGGGCAGCCTCAAGACCGCGATGCCGGGGGACAAGAAGGGCAATTTCGCGGTCGCCGGCCACCGCAACACCCACGGCGAGCCGTTCCGGTACATCAACCGGCTGAACCCGGGTGACCCGATCGTGGTGGAGACGCAGGACACGTTCTACGTCTACAAGATGGCCAGCATCCTGCCGCAGACCCCGCCGAGCAACATCGACGTGATCAGCCCCGTCCCCCCGGGTTCCGGCTTCACCGAGCCCGGCCGGTACATCACGCTGACGACCTGCACCCCCGAGTTCACCAGCAAGTACCGGATGATCGTGTGGGGCAAGATGGTCGAGGAACGACCGCGCAGCAAGGGCAAGCCGGACGCGCTGGTCGACTGACGCAGACGCCAGGGGTGCCGGAGACGGCCACGAGACGGGGACGGGACGGCGCGGTGGCGACCACAACCGACCAGCAGCAGGACGACCGGGACGCCGAGGAGTCCGCCGGGCGGCGGCGCGGGACCCGGGGTCCGGTCGCGACCGCCGTCAGCGTTCTCGGCGAACTGCTGATCACCACCGGCCTCGTCCTGGCACTCTTCGTCGTCTACTCGCTGTGGTGGACCAACGTCGTCGCCGACCGCGCGGCGGCCCGGCAGGGCGATCAGGTCCGCGACCGCTGGGCGGACGGCCCCGGCAAGCTCGACACCAGGGACGGCATCGGCTTCCTGCACGTCCCGTCGATGACCGACGACGAGGTGCTGGTCAAGAAGGGCACCTCCGACAAGGTCCTCAACGACGGCGTGGCCGGCTACTACACCGAGCCGGTGAAGTCGGCCCTGCCCTGGGACAAGCGGGGCAACTTCTCACTCGCCGCGCACCGCGACGGGCACGGCGCGAAGTTCCACAACATCGACAAGGTGGAGAAGGGCGACGCGATCGTCTTCGAGTCCGAGGACACCTGGTACATCTACAAGGCGTACGCCAGGCTCGCCGAGACCTCGAAGTACAACGTCGGTGTCCTCGACACCGTGCCGGAGGAGTCCGGCAGGAAGAAGCCGGGCCGGTACATCACGCTGACGACGTGCACGCCGGTGTACACCTCCACGTACCGCTTCGTGGTGTGGGGCGAGCTCGTGCGGACGGAGAAGGTCGACAAGGACCGCACCCCGCCGGCCGAACTGCGCTGAGAACCCCGGGCATGCCGGAGCCCCGGCACCCTTCACGGGTGCCGGGGCTCTCGTCGTTGCGTCGACCCGTGCCGGTCAGCCGCCCAGGCCGCCGATGAAGCCGTCTCCGCCGTTGCCGCCGTTGTTGCCACCCTGCTGGATGGTGGTCACGTTGACGGCGGTGCCCTTGGGCACGGTGGTGCCGGGTGCGGGGTCGGTGACCACGACGAGGGAGTTCTCGTCCTGCGAGCCGGAGACGTTGCCGACGGTCAGCCCGGCGCCCTCCAGGTTCTTCCTGGCGTCCTTGAGCGTCTGGTTGCGGACCTCGGGAACCTGGACCTGCTCCTGCTCCGCGGCCTTGGCTATCTCGATGTTGACCGTGGAGCCGGGGTTGGCCTCGACGCCGGGCGCCAGGCTCTGGCCGACCACCGTTCCCTCGGTCGCCTGGGACTCGGCCTCGGTGACGGTGCCGAGCTTGAGGCCCGCCGACTCCAGGGCCGCCTTGGCCTCGTCCTGCGTCTTGCCGGTGAGGTCGGGGACCTCGACGACGTCCTTCTCCTGGGCCACGGTGAGGGTGATCACGGTGCCCTTCTCGGCCCTGCTGCCGGCCGCCGGGTCCTGGTCGATGACGACACCGGGCGGAAGGTCGGACTCCTCGAACTCCCTCTTGACCTCGAAGCCCTTTTCCTGGAGTTCCTGCTTGGCGTCGTCGAAGTCGTCGCCCTCGACGTCGGGGACCTCGACCGGGACGGTGCCGGTGGAGACCACGAGGTCGACGACCGTGCCCTTGTCGACCTTGGCACCGGCCGCCGGGTTCTGCTCGCAGACCAGACCCTTCTCCTGCTCGTCGCAGCGCTCCTCGGTGATCTCGAACTTCAGCTCCGAGTTCTCCAGGGACTTCCGGGCATCCTCCAGCTTCTCGCCGACCAGCGCGGGCACCGGAACCTGATCGTCGCCGTTGCCCCCGCCGAGGAAGGAGCGGCCGATGAGTATGGCGCCGACGAGGACGAGGACGCCGGCGACCACCAGGAGGATCGTGGAGGCGTT
Source organism: Streptomyces sp. GC420 (assembly GCF_009916105.1). GTDB lineage: Bacteria > Actinomycetota > Actinomycetes > Streptomycetales > Streptomycetaceae > Streptomyces. The sequence continues at coordinate 43,597 of NZ_JAAAXQ010000009.1, forward strand.
GCTCTTCTTCTGGTTCCCGCGCCGCCGGTCGGGCCGCTCGTCGTAGCCGTAGCCACCGTCGTCGGGGTTCATCGGCGGCAGCATGGACGTCGCCTGCGGGTCCGCGGTGCGCATGGCCGTCGTCGGGGCGTCCGCGCCGTACGCGCCGTAGCCGACCGAGCCCATGGCGGCGGTGGCGGCGACGGGCTGGCCGTCGAGGGCCGCCTCGATGTCGGCACGCATCTCGTCGGCGGACTGGTAGCGGTAGTCCGGGTCCTTGACGAGCGCCTTCAGGACGATCGCGTCCATCTCCGGAGTGATCTCCGGGTCGAAGACGGACGGCGGCTGCGGTTCCTCCCGCACGTGCTGGTACGCGACGGCGACCGGGGAGTCGCCCACGAAGGGCGGCCGGACGGTCAGCAGCTCGTACAGCAGGCAGCCCGTGGAGTACAGGTCGGAGCGTGCGTCGACCGTCTCACCCTTGGCCTGCTCGGGGGAGAGGTACTGGGCGGTCCCGATCACGGCGGCCGTCTGCGTCATCGTCATGCCCGCGTCGCCCATGGCCCGCGCGATGCCGAAGTCCATCACCTTGACCTGACCGGTACGGGTCAGCATCACGTTGGCGGGCTTGATGTCGCGGTGGACGATGCCGTTGCGGTGCGAGTACTCCAGCGCCTGGAGGATGCCGACGGTCATCTCCAGGGAGCGCTCCGGCAGCAGCCTTCTGCCGGAGTGAAGGAGCTCACGCAGCGTGGAGCCGTCCACGTACTCCATCACGATGTACGGGATGGAGACACCGTCGACGTAGTCCTCGCCGGTGTCGTAGACGGCGACGATCGCCGGGTGGTTCAGCGAGGCGGCCGACTGGGCCTCCCGGCGGAAGCGGGCCTGGAACGACGGGTCGCGGGCCAGGTCCGCACGCAGCGTCTTGACCGCAACGGTGCGGCCGAGACGGGTGTCGTGGGCGAGGTAGACCTCGGCCATTCCACCGCGGCCGAGCACCGAGCCCAGCTCGTACCGGCCGCCGAGGCGACGCGGCTCTTCCATAGGTACCTACCAGCCCTCTCCGTCGGTCCCGACCGCACCCTCGTGTGGTCCGGCGGTGTGCTGTCCGGGCATACCGTACCCGTCCCATGGTGTGCGGTACGGCCACGCGGGTCAGCTGATACAGGACCGGTACCGCTGTGACAGGAGTCACTTCCTGCTGTCGATGACCGCTTTCATGACGTCCCGGGCGATGGGACCGGCAAGGCCACCACCGGTGATGTCGTCACGATTGGCCGCGCCGTCCTCGACGACCACCGCGACGGCCACCGAGTCCCCGCCGTCGGTCTTGGCATACGAGATGAACCAGGCGTAAGGCTTCTCACTGTTGTTGAGACCGTGCTGGGCGGTACCGGTCTTGCCACCGACCGTGGCACCCGGGATCGCCGCGGTGGTGCCCGTGCCGTCCGTGACGACGTACTCCATCATCCGCTGGAGCTTCTGAGCGTTGTCCGCGGAGACCGCCCGGCCGTACTCCTCCGGCTCCTGCTTCTCGACGGTGTCGAGGTTCCGCGACTTGAGCTCGCTGACCATGTAGGGCTTCATGACCACGCCGTCGTTGGCGACGGCGCCGGCGACCATGGCCATCTGCAGCGGGGTGGCACGGTTGGACGCCTGGCCGATGCCGGCCATCGCGTTCTGCGGCCTGTTGTCCTCGGGGTAGACGCTCTCGACCGCGCGGACCGGGGTGAAGTGCTCCTCGTTGAAACCGAACTTCTCCGCCTGCTCGATCATCTTGTCGTTGCCGACATCGGCACTGATCTTGCCGAAGACGGTGTTGCAGGAGTTGCCGAGCGCCACCTTGAGCGAGCCGTTCTTGCAGCCGGTGTCGTGCTGGTTGGTGAGGTCGGTGGTGGTGTCCGGCAGCTGCCACGGCGACGGCGAGTCGGTCTTCTCGTCGATGTCGTCGTACAGGCCGTTCTCGAGCGCGGCGGCCGCCGTCACGACCTTGAAGGTGGAGCCGGGCGGGTACGTCTCGCGCAGCGCCCGGTTCAGCATCGGCTCGTCGGGGTTCTTGTCCTTCTGGAGCTTCACCCACGCCGGGGTGTCGGTGTCGGTGGAGTTCCCCGCGAACGTCGAGGGGTCGTACGACGGCGTGGAGGCCAGTGCCAGGATCGCGCCGGTCTCCGGGTCGATGGCGGCGACGGCGCCCTTCTTGTTCCCCAGGCCGTTGAAAGCGGCCTTCTGCGCCGCGCCGTTGAGCGTCGTGATGACCTGGCCGCCGCCCGGCTTCTCACCGGTGAGCATGTCGATCGTGCGGCGGAAGAAGAGCCGGTCGTCGTTGCCGGTGAGGATGCCGTCCTCGATGGACTCCAGTTGCGAGGCGCCGAAGGCCTGCGAGGCGTACCCGGTGACGGGCGCCCACATCTCGCCGTTCTTGTAGGTGCGCTTGTACTTGAAGTCGCTGCCGTTCGTCGGGACCGAGCCGGTGATGGCCTTGCCGTCGACGATGATGTCGCCGCGCGGGATCGCGTAACGCTCGATGGCGACACGGCGGTTGAGCTTGTGCGAGTTGAGTTCGTCGGCGCGGACGTACTGGATCCAGTTGTCGCGGATGAGCAGGGCGAGCACAAGGAGCCCGCAGAAGATCGCGATCCGGCGCAGGGGCTTGTTCACGGTCGGACCACCTGGGTCATCTC